>DASXLC010000127.1:0-106444 GCA_036496445.1 Pseudolabrys sp.
TCACGCCTTCTGGCGATCATTATCAATCGGGATCACCTGTCCTGAAATCGACTTCGCCGCGTCGGAGGCGAGGAATACCGCAAGCTGCGCGATGTCCTTCGGATCGATCATGGTCTTGATCGACGAAGCGGCCAGCGCGTCTGCTTTCACCTCGTCCAGAGATCGGCCGCTGATCTGCGCGCGCCCTTGAAAAACACGGACAATGCGCTCGCCCTCGACCGCACCGGGAGCGATCGCGTTGGCGCGGATGCCCCATTCGCCGAGCTCAATGGCCAGCGTCTTGGTCAGCCCGATCACGCCCCATTTCGTCGCAGCATAGGGGCTGCGGTTGGCAAAGCCGTAGCGTCCCGCAATCGACGCCATGTTGATGATGCAACCGGCCTTCGAGTTTTTCAGGTGCGGAATCGCCAGCCGCGACACGTCGAACATTGCAGTGAGGTTGACCATGACGACCTTGTCCCAGTCATCCGGGGGATATTCGGCGACGGGAAGCGTCAGACCGGCAATGCCGGCATTGTTGATGAGCACGTCGAGCCCGCCAAGCGCCGCGACCGCCTCCGGCACCATGCGCTCGATTTCGGCGCGGCTCGCCATATCGCAGCGCCGGACAATGAGACCTGGGATTTCCTTCGCGATCGCCGCAAGCGATTTGTCGTCATTGTCACAGACGAAGGCTTTTGCGCCGTTCGCCGTAAAGGCGCGTGCAAACTCGCGGCCGATGCCGGCTGCGCCGGCCGTTATCAATACGCGCTGCGACATGATCCCTGCCCCCGATCAGACCACAGGGCCGCAAGGCCGACAACGGGCCTTTCGCCGGAGGCCGGCGGTATTGCGTTCACCCACCCAGTGACCGAATCGGCTAATGTTTCACGTACGTGATTCGGTTCTTCCTGTTGCACCAGCCGGGACAGATCAGCCCCGGGGCTGGTTTGTATTGAGATAGCGTGTTGACGCGACGTTGAGGTGAAGTGCCGTGAGTTGGCCACACCATCGAGGGAGCTCCACGATATGGCGAAGAAGCGAAAGGCAGCCGCCAAGAGACGCATAACACGCAAACCCCCGCGCAGGCGGCGCGCCGGCAGTCCGGACGCCACCGTCAATACGCTGGTCGTTCTGGTCGTGATCGTGCTTGTGCTCGGGGGCTTGTATTTTTACGCGCAGAACAAGAGGCAGACTGCGCTGTGGCCCGATCTCATGCAGACATTTGGAGCGCTCATAGCGCCAGCGCCGACGCCATCGCCCTCGATCGCTCAACCGGCGTCGACACCATTGCCGCCGCTTGCCCAATCAACCCCGGCACCATTGCCGCCGGCGGCTGAGCCCGCGGCAGCTACGGTTGCACCGCCGGACACAACCGGAAGCGTGCAGCCGCCCCAGACGACCGCAAGCGCCAAGGCGCGTCACCCAATGAGCAGACCTATTCAGCCGCCTCCGGCCGCTGAAGCGCGGCCGCCCGCACCCATTGCTGTGGTGCCCTCGCAGGACCACTAGTCCCGCGCCACGTCATGTGGGAATACGGCGGGCGCCATCCGTGTGCCCGGCCAGTGCGGTGAATGCTTGTCTTTCCGTTGCCGGGCGAGAGCCCGGGGAATCAGGCGCTACTGTCTGTCAGTTGCGCGATGCGCCGACGTAAAGCTGCCTTTTCGGCCTCGCTTTCGCGCAACCGCTTGGCCCATTCCAGCGGGATCGCCACGGCCTGTTCGTATTCGCCCAGGAAGGCGACGCCGGCTTCGTTGACGCCGCGCCACACCATGCGAGCCTTGAACGAGCGCTCCTTGCGCGCAATCATCAGATCGAACTGGTCGGGAACGGCCGCAGCGTTCGTGAACGCGACCCTGGCACCGACGGTCGAGAAATTCCGCACCTGGCAATCCATTGTGGACTTGCGTCGATTGAACGCAATGGTGCCACCGAGACAGGTGCGCGCACGCAGCCTCTTCCGCCTTTCAATCATCGCCTGACTCCATTCCGATTTCGCGGGCCAGAATATCACCCGACGCGCCGCCAACAAACGGTTGCAGCAGACGAGTTCGCGTTAATATTAAATTCGTTGGTTACCGTTGGCGGTCCGCAATTTCGAGGGTCACAAGCCGGGCCAGCAGCGTCGCCGGGTAAAGCTGCCCGATAATCGCCTCGACGTTGGCAAGGCTGCGGGCGTATGGGTGCACCGGAACGATGTCGCCGTACCCGACCGATGTCAGCGTCACGAAGCTGAAGTATCCAAAATTACTGGCGACACTGAGATTGTCCTGCAAGGGCCGCATACCGCCAAAGGCATTGGGCTCGAGGAGCGCAACAAAGCAGAACAGCGCGACGAAAGTGAATCCGATATTGAGATAAAGCAGGACCGCGCCGATGACCCTGTGCAGGGTGACCCGTCCGGGCGCGAACACAGCACGTGCGATAACAACACTCAACGTCACGCCGGCGATGATCCACGCTGTGGCATCGAGATACAGATCGATAACCGATGGCTGCCGAAATCGCAGCATCGTAGCAATAACAACAAGCGCGACGGCAACAAGCAAAGCTGTCACGGCCATGGCGCTCCCCGATACAATGAAAATCCCGACGACTATCATCAGCCCCGCGCCGATGGCGAAGTGGTGCGCGCCAAGGACTCCCACAGCTTGCAGTGGCCCAACCACGAACATGAGGAACGCAAGGGCAATCGTCAGGGCCGTCAATGCCGGATCATGGAGTCGCCCCTGGATATCCCGGAAGCGATCCCGCTTTGTGGTCATGGTTGTTTTCCCTGCCCTCGCAACATCCGGCCAAGACTACTCTTCCTTCTCGGTCGTGAAATAGAGCGGATAGCCCTTGGCGCGGCCCATCTCGGTTGCCTCTTTCGCCTTTGTCTCCGCGACATCGCGGGTATAGACCGCAATCACGCAGGCGCCCTTCTGATGCGCTGTCATCATGACCTTGTAGGCGTGGCTCTCGTTCATCCGGAAGACCGCCTTGAGGACCAGCACGACGAATTCACGGGGCGTGAAATCGTCGTTGAGCAGGATGACCTTCCACAACGGAGGCCGCTGCGTCTTCGGTTTGACCTTAATGCGCGGCTTCTCAAGCGTCTTCTGGCTCACGGCGAGCCTCCAGCACCGGCCTCCCGCCGGACATGCTATTTTGCCGCCGGTGCCGCTCCCATTCCATCCAATTTCGCCTCTTTCTCCGGACGGCGGCTTTGCGGACGGCCCGTCCTTTGAATTCCAGAGAGATCGGAGTTCCTTATGCTTTATCTCGCCGTCAAGGCCGCGCTGTCGGGCACCATCATTGCCGTTGTATCGGAGGTCGCACGCCGTTCTCCAACGCTCGGCGCCCTCATCGTGTCGCTCCCTCTGGTGTCGATCCTGGGGATTCTCTGGCTGTGGCATGATACCGGCGACGCCGAGCGAATTGCCACACACGCGCAATCAACCTTCTGGTACGTGCTGCCGACCTTGCCGATGTTCCTGGTCATGCCGGCGATGTTGCACCACGGAATTGGATTTTGGGTAACGCTCGCTGCATGTTGCGTCCTGACCTTCATGCTTTATGTCGGCATGGTCTGGACATTGGGAAAGTTCGGCGTGGCTTTGTGATGCAGTGCAATAAAATTCTTTTGAGAACGCCGAAAGTTTTTTGACTCAACCTTGATAATTCTGCCGCAAAAAATTCATGAGCTGCGTGCATGGTACGTCAGCGCTACTGCTTCATTCGCGCGCGGCTCGTGCACTAAGGTCAAAAACACGGTGGGTACGGGGCCGCGGTCGTAATTTTTCGGGAGGTGCCCCATGGAAGTGTCGCGCGATATTGCGAGATTTGCGCGTTCGCGTCCGGTGATTGAGTGTGCGCAATGCGGTGAGCGCATTTACATTCCGGAATGGTCTGAGTGCGTCGATGGCTGCCGGGTCCGCCACCTCTGGCAGTGTGATGCCTGCGGCACATCATTCGAGACGTCCGTCCGCTTTGAAGCGGCGTAAGAGCTGCCATCCGAGCTGAGGAGTATCTGCGCAAGCCGGGGGCGCCGATCCACCCGGCTTTTTTCACGGAATTTTGCGCAGGCGGCGTTGGGAACGGCAGGCTATAGTGCCGCCCATGATCAATCGCCGATATTGTCTGCTTCTCGGAGGCGCCGCGCTGGCGAGCCTCCATCCGCGATCTGCCGGCGCAATAACCGCAATGAGCCGCGTTACCGCCTATGCGTTCTCCTTTAAAGGCCTCGACGGCGGAGACATTCTGCTCTCCACCTATGCAGGCCATCCGCTGCTCGTGGTCAACACCGCGTCGCTCTGCGGCTACACCCCGCAATACGCCGGACTACAGGCGCTGTGGACGCGATACCGCGACAAGGGCCTGGTTGTTCTCGGCGTGCCGTCCAACGATTTTGGCGGCCAGGAGCCAGGAGGCGTAAGCGACATCCACGCCACCGCCCAAGGCCAATACCACGTCACCTTTCCGATCACGGAAAAGGTGGCCGTGAAGGGCAAGGACGCCCATCCGTTTTACAAATGGGCGGCAGGCGAGCGGCCGCTCGAGGGGCCCCGCTGGAATTTCCACAAATACCTGATCGGGCGCGACGGCTACCTGAAGGCGGGCTTCAGTTCGGCGGTCGAGCCGACCGATCCACTTGTTATCGCCGCGGTCGAAAGGGAATTGGCCGGGGCGTGAAAGCATCCGCAAGGCACCCCCCTCGCCTGTCACATTTCTGAAAAATTCGATTGACGAATCAGTCCGACCATGACGGATTGACGACACGATATACGGTCACGTGGGCCGGCAGTCTTAAAAAGCCGACCCTTACGAGGTTCCTCCCGCGTGGCGTTTTAACTGGGCGGCCGAAAGGCCGCCCCTTTTATTTCCCACGATTCGTTCTGAACTTACGCCGAGGTCTTCAGGCGTTCACCGGAAACCGCTGCAGTGGAATCGGCGGCGGCGGGTTGCAACGGATCGATCGCTTCGACGAGTTGAAGAAAAGAGCTTCCCGGCAGTGGTGGCGCAAAAACGTAGCCCTGCGCGGAACGAACGCCGAGCGCACGCAGGTGCATGACCTGCTCGAAATTCTCCACGCCTTCCGCCACCACGTCCATGCGCATGTTGTGCGCAAGATCGACAAGCGTCTCGACGATCGTGGTCGAGTTGCGGTCGGTGCCGATGGCATCCACGAACATCTTGTCGATCTTGATGATATCGACGCCAAGCTTGAGCATATAGGAAAGGCCGCTGTGACCGGTGCCGACGTCGTCGATGGCGATCCGCACGCCCAGTCCCTGCAAGGCAGCGATGATCTGCCGGGTTTCCGTGAAGTTCTCGATGGGGTCGCGCTCGGTCACCTCCAGCACCACTTGTGAAAACTTGATCGGTGAATTTACAAAGATATTGCGCACATCTTTCACAATCGTCGGCTCGCTGAAGAGTTTGCCGGCGAAATTGAACGAGATCTTCAGATCGGGACGGCGCCCGATTGTGGGACCTGCTTCGGCACAAACCCTTCGCATCAGATTGCGGGTCAGATCAAGAATGAGGTCGCTCGATTCCATGAGCGGGATGAAGGCCCCGGGCAATACCAGCGTGCCATCCGGTTTGCGCCAGCGCACCAGAACTTCCGCCCCGCGCAACTGGCCCGTACGGATATCGACAATCGGTTGATAGTAAGGAACGAACTCTCCGGCTTCGAGCGCTTGCGCGATCTCGTCCACGGGATTGCGCGACGATCGCTGCGGGATGAGCACAACGATGCCGGTGGCGACTATCATGATCACGCCGGCAGCGAAGATGGCGAACCATCGGAGATCGGCGTGCTCGGCCGCTATGCGGGCGCGCGATGACAGGATTTCAACGTCAAAGCCAAACTTGTCCGATTTGATATCGGCCGCAAAATTCTGACCGGCGTCATCGTGCGGGCGCGCCCCGACTTCCCCGATGACGGTGCCCTGCCGGGTCATGATGCGCGCATAGCCGCTGAACGGACCACCGCGCGTAGAAACCTGTGGAAGGAAGAGCGTTGTCGGCACAAGCGCGGCAATGCCGTTAGGGCCGGGACCAACCTGCCGACGTAACCGCACCATGCGCTCGCCGGCCGGTAATTTAATGATGTCAAACCAGTAGCCGGCTGAGCCGACCAGCAGTTCGGAGGAGAGCATCGCGCGCTCTCCGAGCGGCAGGCCGAGATCCGTGCACAGCGTCTCCGCATCAGGTCCGACAACCGACACCTCCTTGACCGGAATCGTGTTGAAGGCGGCATAGCGCATCGCCTCAAGCTGCGCAGGCTCGCAGGAATCGACGCCGCGCGATGCCAGACTGTCGAGCGCGCCGACCGTGTCTTTGATGCGCGTCTCGGCGAGCGCGATCGCGCGCTTGGCGGAGGTGCCGACCTCCGCCTCGCCCTGCCGGTCGATCAGACCTTCAAGCCAGAAATTAAAGGCGACCAAAGGAGTGCCAGCCAGCACTGCGCCGACGACGATCGCAAAAATATTCCGGCGCGATATTGCGCGCACAAAAAACCTCACTGCCAGGGCCCCCCTTCCTGGTGCCGCGATAGTGAGCCATGACGCCGTAAAGACCGCCTTAAGCTTAAGTTCGGGTAAGCCCGGCTCTGGCAGCAAGGGCCTCAAGCGCGTCACTATGGTTAGCGATGGGTTAAGGTGGAAATCCGATGGCAAATGGGGAGATGAAATGAGAGTTCGCTCACAGTGGACGACGGCACTCCCGGCCACACTGGCAGGCATATTGGCGGGATTGCTGTTCTGGGCTTCCGGCGCCAGCCCGCAGGAGCGCCTTACAATTTTCGACGCTCACCTGCATTACAACCAGGAGCCGGCACCGTTCTACTCGCTCGACCAGGTACGCGAAGTTTTCCGCCGCAACGGCATCGTCGGCATAGTGGCCACCAGCCGGCCGAACAAGGGCACTCACGAGCTCATGGATGCCAAATGGCCCGAGCTGAAAGTGGTGCCGTTTATCAGGCCTTACCGGGTGCGCAGCGACATGCAGACCTGGTTCAACGATCCGGCAATCTTCGAACTGATCAAGAGCGAATACGCGCGCGGCTATTACCGCGGCATCGGCGAATTCCACATTTACGGGAAATCGGCGGAGACCGAGTGGGTCAGGAAAATGGTGGATTTCGCGGTCGAGCGGAACCTGTATCTGCACGCGCATTGTGACGAAGAGGCCCTCCTCATCCTTTTCCGTCACAATCCCAAGGCCCGCATCATCTGGGCGCATACCGGATTCGCGGTCGCGCCCGTGCGCGTCGCGGAACTTCTCGACCAGCACAAGGACACGCTCTGGGGCGAATTGTCCTATCGCAGTGGTATCATCGGCGGCGACGGAAAATTGACCGCGGATTGGCGCAGCCTGTTCGAGCGCCATTCCGATCGCTTCCTGCTCGGTTCCGATACCTGGATCAACGAGCGATGGTTCGGCTACGATACTATATTCAAAGAATATCGCGGTTGGCTTGCACAGCTTCCCCCTGAGCAGGCGCGCCGTATCGCAACAGACAATGCGCTGCGCCTGTTCGATTCGGTGGCGCGGAACTGACAAGACGAAAGAAAAGACGAAGGAGCAGAGTCATGAGTTTCTTTCCCGGCAAGGACCCCGTCGCGGGCGATGCATATCAATGCGATGCCATCGCCCAGGTGATCGTGCCGCGCACGGTGGATCTCGGCGACTTCGCGGTGCGGCGTGCTTTGCCCTCGGCGCGCACGCGCATGGTGGGGCCATTCATCTTTTTCGATCATTTCGGGCCGGCTGAATTTCGCGCGGGCAATGGTCTCGACGTGCGGCCTCATCCGCACATCGGACTTGCCACCGTCACCTACCTGTTTGACGGCGAAATCATGCACCGTGACAGCCTGGGCACCGCGGTTGCGATCAGACCGGGCGAAGTGAACTGGATGACCGCGGGTCGCGGCATCGTGCACTCCGAGCGCACGCGGCCGGAACGCCGTGTGGATCACGAACCGATTCACGGGTTGCAGATGTGGGTCGCGCTGCCGGAGGCGAAAGAGGAAATGGAGGCAGGCTTCGCACATCACGAGACCGCTGAATTCCCTGTCGTCAAGGACAACGGCAAGACGATACGCATCGTTGTCGGCTCACTTTACGGCGCGCGTTCGCCAGTGCCGACGGTGCATGAGACCATATTCGGCGATGTGCAGCTCAAGGCCGGCGCTACGGTGCCGCTCGATGCAGGCCACGACGAGCGCGCCATCTACATCATTGACGGAGTTGTCGACATTTCCGGCGACAAATTCGAGGCCGGCCGTTTGCTCGTGTTCAAACCGGGCGATACGGTGACGATCACGGCGTCAACCGATACGCATTTTGTCATCGTCGGCGGCGCACCAATGGATGGCCCGCGGCACATCTGGTGGAATTTCGTGTCGTCCAGGAAGGACCGTATCGAACAGGCCAAAGCCGAATGGAAGGCCGGCCATTTCGGCAAAGTGCCGGGCGACGAGATCGAGTTCATCCCGCTGCCCGATAAGTGACGCAGATCACGCTCAGATTAGCCAGCCACCGTTCCCCACTTTGAGACGAGCTGCTCCGCTCCGCGCTGCGATACTGCGAAGATCGTGTAAGTCGGGTTCGAAGCGCCCTCGGTCGGAAACAGGCCTGGTCCCGCGACCCACAAGTTTGGAATTTCGTGGGTCTGACCGTAGCTGTCGGTGACCGAGTCACCTGCCCCGCTTCCCATGATGGTGCCGCCGAACAAATGAATGGTCGGCTGGTTACCGCGCGCGGACCAGTATTCCTTGGCGCCGGTTGCCTTGGCGATTGCGAGTCCCTCTTCAAAGTTTGCGTTCCACAGCGCCACTGCATCCTGATCGAAACTGTGGACGATGCGCGCGAGCGGCATGCCGAACTCGTCCTTGCCGTCGGCAAGCTCGATGCGGTTCTCGACATTCGGCATTTCTTCGCCGAAGGCGGTGAGCCGCGTGATGCCGCGCTTGGCTCGCTGCATGAAGTCGGCAAGCGGCTGACCGAACAGATCGAGCCGCGCATTGGCGAAGCCGCCAAGATCAGAGGTTTTGAGCGCGGTACCGGCGACGATGTAGGTGCTGCCGAATGCACCCTTTTTGCTGGTCTTGTCGTAGCGATCGTACGACATGTATTGCGCGCCGATGGTGCCCATGTGTGGTTCGACGTCTTCATCGAACAGCGCCCATGTGCCGGATGCGTAATGCGCCATCATGTATTTTCCGAGCAACCCGCTTGAATTCGCGAGCCCCTTCGGGTGCTTGTCGGTCGCCGAAATCATCATCAGGCGCGGATTTTGTGCCGACCAGGCGGCAAGAATGACGACTTTTGCCTCCTGCACCTGCTTTTCTTTCCTGGCATCGTAGTATTCGACGCCAGTCACCTTGTTGCCGGCGTCGTTCGTAAGGACGCGCGTGACGGTGGATAGGGCCCGTACCTCGGCGCCCGCTTTGCGGGCGTCGGCGAGGTAAGTCACGACCGGGTTGGCGAGCGCGCCGATCGGGCAACCGACATGACACCAGCCGTCGTACAGACAAGCCGGCCGGCCCTTGAATTCGGTCGAGTTCATGCCGACTGCCGCCGCCACCGTCCGGATGCCGACCGACTCAAGGCCCTTCAGCCAGACCTGGCCGTTGCGGAAGGTCTTCATCGGCGGCATCGGATAAGGCTCGCCCTTGGGCCGCCAGATTTCTTCCGCTTTGGCATCCCCGGAAACGCCGATTTCCTGCGCGACCTTGTCGTAGTACGGCGCGAGATCGGCATAGCTGACCGGCCAGTCGAGGCCGCGGTTGTGCTCGCTTTTGACTTTAAAGTCGTTCGGCAAATACCGGGGAAAATTAGCAAAATAGTGGAGCGCCGCGCCGCCGACTCCCCAGCCGGCTTGGTAGGCGTAGCCATACGGATTCTTACCTTCGAGCAGGAACGGAATGCCGGCGGGCTTAACGCGCCTGCCCCAGAAATCGGAGCTGATCAGATCGGACATCTGCCAGTCCGGTCCTGACTCAAGCAGAACGACCTTCTTGCCGGCTTTTGCCAACACCGAAGCGAACAACGAACCGGATGCACCAGCACCGACGATGACGACGTCGACTTTTTCAAGGGTGGCCATGTCACCACCTCTTCGTTGGTTCGATGTGGGCCATGTAGGGCACACCAAGCGCGGCATATCCGTCCATCGTGCCGTAAACCACATCGACGGCATCGCTGCGCATGACCAGATAGACAAAAGGTCCCGGCGGGCCTTGCCAGCCGGCGACCTTGTTCTGGCGCATCTGATCGACGAAATCACGCCGCTCATTCGCGCTGATCTTCGCGAAGGCCCGATTGTCGTTGTTGGCATAGCTGGCGCGGCCGATCGCGCCGAGCGCCGCACGGTAGAAATTCGCATAAGGCGGCCGGATGTTGAGAATGCGCGCTTCCAGCAACGCTTCCTCAGGGGGGATCGAGAGCTGTTGATCGACGAAATGCGAAATGCCGGCAGCGGCAGCACCGGGCACCAGTGTTTCACCCAGGGCTTCGAGAATTTCGACCTGTTCGGGTGACAGTGTTCGGTACGGAATATTCTGGGCGCGGGCCTGACGCGGCGAGAGCAGAACCCGGGCGCCGCCGACGCTGAAGGCAAGCGCGCTCAGGGCCGCACCCTTCATAAGGGCGCGCCGCTCGATCTCGGACATGATTTCCTCCCCGAGTGACAGCTATTCTTGATTTGTCGTTCTTGCGGCTTCTGTTGCGCGTGTTGCCGTCTCTGGAACGCGACTAAATCCAATCCTAAATTGAATCATGAATCAAGGAGGCCAGCCCGCGATGCGGGACGTGCCGGTAAAGCGACGATCGCAGCATTGTTCCCGCTTATGCGGGATCAGCTGATGTCGCCGGCCTATGAAACTACTTCTTCGGCAGATCCAGCCGGATGCTCAATTCCTTGAGCTGCTTGGCGGTCACCTCGGATGGCGCACCCATCAGGAGATCCTCGGCGCGCTGGTTCATCGGGAACAGCACCACCTCACGCAGATTCTCCTCACCAGCGAGAAGCATCACGATACGGTCGATGCCAGGAGCAATACCGCCGTGCGGCGGCGCCCCGAGCGAGAGCGCATGCAGCATTCCGCCAAATTTATTTTCCAGCACGTCTTCCGGATAGCCGGCGATGGCGAACGCCTTTTTCATGACTTCGGGACGATGGTTTCGGATCGCCCCTGATGACAATTCGATACCGTTGCAGACGATGTCATATTGAATCGCCTTGATCGACAGCAGCCTGTCGTTGTCCTTCGAATCGAGCGCGAGGAACTCTTCGACGGACAAGTTCGGCATCGAAAATGGATTGTGGGAAAAATCGATCTTTTTTTCCTCATCGTTCCACTCGTACATCGGAAAGTCGACGATCCAGCAGAACTCGAAGCGATCCTTGGTAATGAGGCCGAGCTCTTCGCCAATTCTGGTGCGGGCCGGGCCGGCGAACTTGACGAAATCCTTCGGTTTGCCCGCAACGAAGAAGACGGCGTCGCCGACGCCGAGCTTGAGCTGGTCGGCGATCTGTTTCGTGCGTTCCGGCCCCATATTCTTGGCGAGCGGTCCGGCGCCGCTTTCCTCACCTTCGCGCCAAAAGATATAGCCAAGGCCGGGCTGGCCCTCGCCTTGCGCCCAGGAATTCATGCGATCGCAGAATGCGCGGTTGCCGCCTTTCGGCGCCGGTATAGCCCACACCTGCGCGGTGGGATCTGCATTGAGAATATTGGCAAAAATCTTGAAGCCTGAGCCACGAAACGCCTCACTGACGTCCTGCATCACGACCGGGTTGCGAAGGTCAGGCTTGTCGGTGCCGTATTTGCGCAGCGCATCGGCATAGGGGATGAGGGGAAACTTCGGCGTCACCGGCTTGCCGTTGGAAAATTCCTCGAACACGCCCCGGATCACCGGCTCCACCGCGTCAAAGACATCCTGCTGGGTGACGAAGCTCATCTCAAGATCGAGCTGGTAGAACTCGCCGGGCGAACGGTCAGCGCGCGCATCCTCGTCGCGGAAACAGGGCGCGATCTGGAAATAACGGTCGAAGCCTGCGATCATGATCAACTGCTTGAACTGCTGCGGCGCCTGCGGCAGTGCGTAGAATTTCCCGGGATGCAACCGCGAGGGCACCAGATAGTCGCGCGCACCTTCCGGCGACGACGCGGTCAGAATCGGCGTCTGGAATTCGAAGAAACCACCTTCCTTCATCCGCCGGCGGATCGAATCGATCACCTTGCCGCGCAGCATGATGTTCGCATGCAGATGGTCCCGGCGGAGATCGAGGAAGCGATATTTCAGCCTGATCTCTTCCGGATAGTCCTGCTCGCCAAAAACCGGCATCGGCAGCTCGGCGGCGGGGCCGAGGACTTCGATCTCATCGATGTAGATTTCGACCTGGCCGGTCGGCAGATCGGGGTTCTCGGTACCGGCCGGACGCCGGCGCACCTTGCCGTCAATACGCACGACCCATTCCGCGCGCAGCGTCTCGGCGAGCTTGAACGCCTTGCTGTCGGGATCGGCCACGACCTGTGTGAGCCCATAGTGATCGCGCAAATCAATGAACAGGACCCCGCCATGATCGCGAATGCGGTGGCACCATCCGGACAGGCGAACGGTGCTGCCGATGTCGCTGTCTCGAAGCGCGCCGCAGGTGTGTGAGCGATAGCGATGCATGTGTATGTCCGAGGGGCGATTCAGGGTATGGGTGTGCGGCGGGCGAAAAACGCATGGGGGGTCGGCTTTGTCAAGCAGTCCCAGCCCCCGCGCGCCTGCACAATTCGGTCAGGCGATATTTAAGGGTTGCACGCCATGATCAACGCGCACCCGTGCGACAGACATGACATTTGCGCTTCCGCCTATTTGCACCATGCTGACTGCGGCCGTCACAACGAGCGCCAACTGGGCCGCATGTGCTCCTGTTCGGGACGTCTATAAGGACTAGCGCCACGGCCTCGACACGCCGTGGCCAATCTGCACAGATTGGCGGCAAACAATTGCCCGGACCGGCGCATGGAGTCCATGACCACTGCAGAGGCGACCGTCGCCACGTTGATCGCCCACGGCTTCGATTCCGTTTATGCGCTGCCTGGCATTCACAACGATCATCTGTTCGATGCGCTTCAGCGCGTCGGCGACCGCTTGCGCGTCATCCACACCCGCCACGAACAGGGCGCGGCCTATATGGCTCTGGGCGCGGCGCTGGCAACCGGCAGGCCGCAGGCCTACGTTGTGGTGCCGGGTCCGGGGCTGCTCAATTCCGGCGCCGCGCTACTGACCGCCTACGGCATGAACGCACCGGTCCTGGCCCTGATCGGGCAAATTCCCGCAGCAGCGATCGGAAAGAGCCAAGGGCATCTGCATGAGATTCGTGATCAGGCCGGCATCATTGGCCGGTTGGTCGATCATTCGTCCCACATCAAGGATCCTCGGGAAGCATCCATCAAAGTCGCAAAAGCCATTCAGTCTATGAACCATGGCCGTCCTGGACCGGCCGCGCTCGAATGCGCCATCGATATTTGGGGCAAGTGGGGGAAAGTCGCTGCCATTGTACCGCCCTCGCCACCGCGTCCGCCGAAAATAGACGACACCAAGGTGCGCGCTGCGGCGAAGCTTCTGGGCAAGGCCAAACGCGTGCTGATCGTGGTGGGCGGCGGCGCGCAGGATGCTTCGCCTGAAGTCACGCTGCTGTCCGAAATGTTGCAGGCACCCGTGCTCAGCTACCGGCGCGGGCGTGGTGTCCTTGATTCTCGCAGTCCGTTCAGTGTCACGCTTCCGCTCGGCCGCGAGCTGTGGGGCGAAGCGGACGCGGTCCTCGCGGTCGGCACCCGGCTGCTGAATCCGACGACGCAATGGGGCATCGACAGGAATCTGCAGGTCGTGCGCGTCGACGCTGATCCGAAACAGCCTTCCCGGCTGCACAAGCCAAAGGTGGCGCTTGTTGGCGACGCGGCACTCGTTTTGAGGCGTCTCATCGACGAACTCGCCAAACGCAACGAGCGTCGCGTGTCACGCACCGACGAGATGCGGGAACGCCAGGCGAAACTGCGTGAACGCCTCTCCGGGCTCGCGCCGCAGCTCGCCTTTCTTGAAGCAATCCGTGCCGAACTTCCGGAGAATGGCATTTACGTGGACGAGGTCACGCAAATCGGATTCGCTGCCCGCCTGGCCTTTCCCGTGTACAAGCCGCGCACGTTCCTGTCGCCGGGCTATCAGGACAATCTTGGATGGGGTTATGCGACGGCGCTCGGCGCCCAGCACGCCCGGCCGGATGTACCGGTGCTTTCGATCAATGGCGACGGTGGATTTCTTTACACCGGCAACGAACTCGCGACCGCTATCCGCCATCGGATTCCGCTGGTGGCGATCGTTTTCGTTGATGACGCCTTTGGCAATGTGCGCCGCATCCAGCAGGAACAATTCGGCAACCGGCTGATCGCTTGCGATCTTGCCAACCCTGATTTTGTGAAATACGCCGAAAGCTTCGGCGCTGCCGGCCGGCGAGCGCGCAACCCGGATGAGCTGAGCGCGGCCCTGCGGGAATCGTTCAAGCGCCGCGAACCGACCCTGATCGAGGTGCCCGTGGCGGCCATGCCTAGTCCCTGGGAGTTCATTCAGATGCCACGCGTGCGTGGGTTGCCATGACCCAGCCGGATCGGGTTAGGTTCGCTGCCACAATGGATTTGATTACCACCACCGATGAGCTTGCGGCGGTTTGCTCGCGCATGGCGAGGCATCCGTTTGTCACGGTCGATACCGAATTCCTGCGCGAGACCACCTACTACCCCCTGCTGTGCGTGGCGCAGATGGCCTCACCGGCCGAGGCGGTGGTGATCGATGCGCTGGCCACGGGAATCGATCTCGCGCCGTTCTTTGCGCTGATGGCGAACGAAAAGGTCGTCAAGGTTTTCCACGCCGCGCGCCAGGACATCGAAATCGTCTGGAACATGGCGAAGACGATCCCGCATCCAATTGTTGACACCCAGGTTGCCGCCATGGTGCTCGGCTACGGCGACTCCATATCCTACGACCAGCTGGTCCAGCGCATCACTGGCGACACACTGGACAAATCGCATCGTTTCACTGACTGGACGCGGCGTCCGCTCAGCGATGCGCAGATCGCATATGCCGTTTCCGACGTCACCCACCTGCGGGACGTCTATCTGAAACTGGCAACCGATCTCGAAAAGCAGGCGCGGAGCAATTGGGTTGAGGCCGAAATGGATGTTCTCACCTCGCCGGAAACCTATCGAGCCGATCCGGAGCGCGCGTGGGAGCGGCTCAAGAGTCGCGTTCGCAAGCCGAAGGAGCTTGCAATCCTGATCGAGGTCGCGGCCTGGCGCGAGCGTGAGGCGCAAAACCGCGATGTACCGCGCGGGCGAGTGATCAAAGATGAAGTAATCGGCGATATCGCCGTGCAAGCGCCGACGACAATTGAGCGACTCGGACACTTGCGCTCACTGCCAAAGGGATTTGAGCGCTCTCGATGGGGCGAGCAGATCATCGACGCGGTCAAGCGCGGGATCGAACGCGACCACAAGACACTGCCGCGTCTGGACCGTTTCCGGCCAGCGGCGAATGGCGCGGCGATTGTCGAACTGCTCAAGGTATTGCTGCGGATGACCGCAGAACGGCATGGAGTCGCCGCCAAGGTCATCGCCACGGTGGACGATCTCGACCGCATCGCGGCCGACGACGAGGCAGACGTCCCGGCAATGAAGGGATGGCGGCGCGAATTATTTGGCGATAAGGCGCTGGCGCTCAAGCATGGCCGGCTGGCGCTTGCCATCGACAACGGAAAAGTAGTGACAGTCGAAAAGACCTAGACGCTAGGTCTCGATATATGGTTCACGGCCAATAAGGCGCGCCAGCTGCCGAAGCCGGCCAGCCAGCCGGTCACTCGCCAGTTCGCCATAACCTCCCGGCAGTTTGAGCTGCAGTTTGCCGTGTTTGACCTGCATCGGCGTCCTTGGGAGCACACCGCTCTGTCCGGCAGTGAGGATGTAGGCGACCCGCATGGCGGCGCCAAGGACACGGGCGCGATCGAGCATCCGCGTCGTTGCAAGTTCGCGTAACCGCGGCGAGAGTTCCTCTTCGCTCAGGCCCGCATGACGGAAATAAACCGACAACGCGAGGTAGGCGCGACCCGGATGGTCGATGGCAACGAAGGAACCGTGCGCGATGACATTCATCGACTGCTCGCCGCGATAGTCCGGGTGGGCGCGCCAGCCAATATCGCCGAGCAAACAGGCCGCGTGACGCAGCCGGCGTTCATCAGCGTTTTCTTCCAGCCCTGACGACGCCATGAAGCGGTCGGTCCAGGCAATCAACTCCTGGCCATGGCCCGGCGAGCGCGAACGTAGAACATTGAGATCGGCCGCAGCCGAGATGAGCGGATCGCGTGCGCGCTCGCGCGTGTTGAGCAGTGAATACAGCAGGCCTTCACGCACGCCGAGCACGGAAATAACGACCTGCTTGGGCTTGATCGCCCGTACCAGGTTTTCCATCACCACGGCCGCATAGGCGAGCAACGGTCGACGAGCCGCGTTGACGACCTCAATCTTCGAGAGCGTCTCGGTATCGACATGATGCACTAGTCTTGAGAACTCCTGCGCCTCGCGCGCCGAGATGCGGTAGTTGTGCATGACGTGAAAGGGATAGCCGGTCTGCCACATATGCAACCGCGCTAACGCGCGCCACGTACCACCGACCGCATAAAACGTACGGTCCTCGCCGCCGTCCAACATATCGAGATCTTCGAAAGCCTCCTCGACGAACTTTTCCGCCTTCTTGAGCGATTTGCCGGTGATGTCCTGGAGTGCAAGGCCACCGAGCGGCAGAGTTACTCCGCCACGGACGCGCGAACCGTGCACATCGACCAGTTCGAGCGAACCGCCGCCAAGGTCGCCGACAATGCCGTCCGGTTTATGGATTCCGGACACAATGCCAAGGGCAGTGAGATGCGCTTCACGCTTTCCCGAGAGGATTGTGATTGTGGTGCGGCAGATGCGTTCGGCCTCCGCGATGAAGGCACGGCCATTGCGCGCGTCCCGGCAGGCGGCCGTGGCGATGGCCCAGATGCGCCGCACGTGCAAAATATCGCACAAGGCGCGGAAGCGTTGCAGCGCGTCGAACGCCGTATCGATGGCGTCCGCGGGCAACAGGCCGGTCGACTGCACCTGACGTCCGAGACCGGCCAGCACTTTTTCATTGAAGATGGGCGTCGGGGAGCGGGTCAGCCCTTCGTAGACAACGAGACGGATCGAGTTCGAGCCGATGTCGATAACGGCGATCGGCGGGCCATGATCAAGGCGGCCTTTTGCCGATGCGGTGATTTTGGGCGACCGCTTACGCCCCTTCGATGAGGCGGCGTATAAGGCTGCGCGGCGGCGATTCCTTGAGCGATTTTCCACGGCCCGACAGACTCGGATTCGTCATGAAATATTTATGGGCGTTGAAGGGTTCTTCGCCCGCCGCCGCCTTTATGCGCGTGGAACTGCCATCCGGCAAGAGCTTCCAGCTTTGTTCGTTATCCTTGAAATTCGCGACCATAATTTGGCCGAGAACCTGTTCATGCACGGTGGCGTTGAGAATCGGACACAGCACCTCGACACGGCGATCGAGATTGCGTGGCATCATATCGGCTGAGGAAATATAGATCGCCGCCTTCGGATGCGGCAGCGGATGACCAGCGCCAAAGCAATAGATCCGGCCATGTTCGAGAAACCGGCCAACAATCGATTTGACGCGAATGGTTTCGGACAATCCCGGCACGCCCGGCCGCAGACAGCAAATGCCGCGAACGACGAGATCGATCGAAACCCCCGCAGCCGAAGCGTCATAAAGCGCGTCGATAATCCCCGGATCGACCAGCGAATTCATCTTCATCCAGATCGCCGCGGGCCGCCCTGCCCTGGCGTGCGCGATCTCCTGCGCGACGTGGTCAAGGATGCGTTTGCGAAGGTTGATCGGCGATATCGCCATGCGTTCAAGCTCGGCAGGCTCAGCATAGCCGGTGATGTAGTTGAATATGCGCGCGACATCACGGCCGATGACCGCATCCGCGGTAAAGAATGACAAGTCCGTATAGCTACGGGCCGTTACCGGATGATAGTTGCCGGTGCCGACATGCACGTAGGTCGCAAGCTCTCCGGCTTCGCGGCGCACCACCAGCGACAACTTGGCGTGGGTCTTTAGTTCGATAAATCCATACACGACTTGAGCACCCGCACGCTCGAGGTCGCGCGCCCATCGGATGTTCGCCTCCTCGTCGAAGCGCGCCTTTAGCTCGACCAGCGCTGTGACGGATTTCCCGGCCTCGGCGGCTTCCACCAACTGCTTCACGATCGGCGATTCCGCCGAAGTGCGGTACAGTGTTTGTTTGATCGCGACCACATTGGGATCGCGCGCAGCCTGCTGCAGGAACTGCACCACCACGTCGAACGATTCGTAAGGATGGTGGACAACGAGATCTTTCTGACGGATGGCAGCAAAGCAGTCACCACCGTGATCGCGTATGCGTTCGGGATAGCGCGGATTATAGGGCACGAATTCGAGATCAGGCCGGTCAAGCTTCGTAAGCTGACTGAGATCGTTGAGCGCAAGCACACCATCGACCCTGAACACCTCGTCATCTGCAACCGCCAGCGCGCGTTGGACGAAGCTGCACAATTCTCCAGGCATCGATGCACTGAGTTCGAGCCGGATCACCGATCCACGGCGCCGTTGTTTGAGTGCGGTCTCGTAAAGACGCACCAGATCTTCGGCCTCTTCCTCGATTTCCACTTCGGAGTCGCGGATTGCACGAAAGGCTCCTTGTCCCTTGACCGTGTATCCTGGAAACAGCCGCGTGATGAACAATACGGTTGCTTCTTCCAGCGTGATCAGCCGGATACCGTGATCTCCGCCGCTTGGGAGCCTGATGAATCGTTCGATTTTCTGCGGCATGCGTATGAGCGCGTTCATCGCCTTGCCGT
Source organism: Pseudolabrys sp. (assembly GCA_036496445.1). Classification (GTDB taxonomy): domain Bacteria; phylum Pseudomonadota; class Alphaproteobacteria; order Rhizobiales; family Xanthobacteraceae; genus Pseudolabrys. The sequence goes on from DASXLC010000127.1 coordinate 18,951, forward strand.
CTTTGACCCGCGCGAGCTGCAATGCGATCGAAAAAGCCAGATTTGGAATGAAGGGAAACGGGTGTGCAGGATCAATCGCGAGCGGCGTCAGCAGGGGAAAAACGTGCGTCAGGAAGTGCTCTTCCAGCCAGGTCCGCTCCGTCTTCTTAAGGTCACCACCTTCCACCAGGACCACGTTGGCCGATGCGAGCGCAGGGCGTAATTCGAGCCAGCGTTTCTGCTGATCGAGCGCCAACTGGGAGACGGCTTCTCCGATGCGTGTTAGTTGTTCGGATGGCGTAAGACCATCCGGACTCTGTGTAAGTATGCCTTCGCGCAACTGACCTTTGAGGCCGGCGACTCGCACCATAAAAAATTCGTCTAGATTGTTCGCAGAAATCGACAGGAAGCGAACGCGCTCGAGCAGTGGATGATGCTCGTTGGCCGCCTCCTCCAATACGCGCCGGTTAAAGTGGAGCCACGACAGTTCGCGGTTGATGAATCGTTGCGGAGTTGACCGCAGAGGGGCGGTCTCGGCAGGCGACTCCAGAGCGGGATCAACGCGGCTGACGGCCGGGTCGATTTCATCAATAGAACCAGAAGCTTGCGCCCGATCTGCCATCTGAAAATAGCCTGAATATCAAGAGCCCTAGCCGAAAATCGTGGCCGCTGGATGACAGTTCGCACCCTGGCCGACCATCCCGTCAAGTCTCGCGCATCTCCGTTAAGGAGTGCGAAACAGCTCGGCAGCGAGGGCTCGCGTAACCGGGCGTTGCTGGCGCATCGATTCCTGATCAAGTCTTTGCACGGCCGCGTGTGCGGCCGCGAACGAACGTTCGATACGGTGAACAAGATAGTTCACCAAAGGCTCATCAAGCGCGAGCTGGCGATCTGCAGCAAGTTTGACAAGGAGCGAACGTAAAAGTGCATCGTCGGGCGGCGTGAGCATGATCGCCGGAACCGCTCGCAATCGCGACGCAAGATCGCGAATGGTGATGGGAAAACCTGCTACCGCCAAACGTCCCGTGAGAAGAACGTACGCTCCCTCCTCGCGCGCGAGATTGATCAGGTGAAAAAGCGCCTGCTCGTCGAGATCTGCGGCTTCCAGATCTTCGACGACCAGAGCGCCTGTCGCGAGCGATGCGGGGACATCGGCGATGGACAGCAAATTCGCCGATAGCACGCGTGCCCCTGCCGCTTCTGCCCAGATCGCCGCAAGATGGCTCTTGCCCGAACCCTCCGGGCCGATGAGGGCAACAATCCGGCTCGGCCAGTCCGGCCACCGCTCGATCAGAGTGAGTGCTGCAATGTTTGATGGACCGCTCAGAAAATCGTCACGTGCAAAGCTTACGGAGTGATCGAGCGCAAGCGCGAGTTGCCGAGGGGCGAACGAACCGCTCATGCCGTCAATCCGATTTCTCGCCGGTGTAGAACGAGCTTTGAAGGTAGCGACGCATTGCAAAGCGCGACAAGACACCGATTGTAGCAGCGAGCGGTACGGCAACCAAAAGCCCGACAAAGCCGAACAGATAACCGAAGGCGAGCAGTGCGAAAATCAGCCAGACCGGATGCAGCCCGACACTCTCTCCCACAAGTTTGGGCGACAGGACATTTCCTTCAACAAACTGGCCGACCAGAAATACCCCGAGGACCATCAGGATCGATCCGTAGTTTGGCCAGAACTGCGCGACCGCAACGGCCAGCGACAGAATCAGACCGGTCATCGAGCCGACGTAGGGAATGAAAGTGATCAGGCCGGAAATCAGGCCGATCAACAGACCGAAATTAAGACCAGTCAGCGTCAGAGCCACCGCATAGAACGAGCCGAGGATCAGGCACACGGCAGTCTGACCGCGCAGAAAGCCGGAAATCGCCGCGTCTACCTCGCGCGCCAAGCCGCGAACGGTGTCGCGCTGGTGCACCGGAATCCAACCGTCGACGGTGCGGACCATGCGGTGCCAGTCGTAGATCAGATAAAACGCAACAACCGGCGTGACAACGACAAGCGAGAACACGGATACCAGTGCGCGTCCGCCCGACCATAACGAGTGCAGGAATGTCGTCAGCCAGCTGACGCCCTGAGTCATCAAATCACCGATTGGCTTATCGGCATTGAAGCCGGCACCAAGCAGCCTTTGAAGCCAAGGTCGGCTTGGATCACTCAATAGTGCCTGCAACGTGGTCACGTAGCCGGGCACGCTTTCGATGAATGACGACAATTGACTGCCGAGAATGGGCGCTACCAGAAGAATGAGATAAATCAGCGCAAGCACCACGACGGTTATGATCAGCAGCGCCGCCGCCAGCCGATTGACACCCATACGCTCAAGCCGGTCGGTAAGAGGCGTGAGCAAATACGCAATCGCAAGACCCGCGACAAACGGCAGCAAAATTTCACTGAGCAGCCACAGCCCCAGCACGAACAACACCAGCGCCGCCAACCAGAAAATGAGCTGGCGCTGGAATACGCCGCTTTCCATGGCGGAGCTGCGGTGTGCGAGCGGCGTGGTTCGCCGGTTCACGGTTTTGCAGCCGTAGAATTTACGTGACGCACCCACTCGGCCACATAGGCCGCGACCGAAAGGAGCGTCAAAATGGCCACTAGTCCCATGAGCACCCAGGTGAGCGTCGGCAATGCGTAGCCGAAGCCGACGGTACCGAGTACCACGCAGGCAAACACGATCTGCGCTACGGTGTTCAGCTTCGATACGAGCAGCGGCTTCACCTTGACGGGCGCGCCAACCAGCCAGGACAGCATCACCGCGCCGACAATCATGATGTCGCGCGACACCACCAATATAACGAGCCAGCCGGGAATCAGGCCCTTGATGCCCAAGGTGATGTAGATGGAAACGATCAGCGTCTTATCGGCAAGCGGGTCAAGGTAGGCGCCCAGCTCGGTGGTCATCTGGAACCGCTTGGCGAGGTAGCCGTCGACAGCGTCGCTGACGCCGGCGGCCAGGAACAACATGAAGGCGATCCAGATGTACTGCTCACCGGAGGCGATCGCCCAGACCACGATCGGCACCAGCAGAATACGCCCCAGCGTAATGAGATTTGGAATACTCAAGGCAATCCCGGCTCGCGGCAGTGGTCCGGCCTCAAGCGCCGGAAACACGCTAACTCCATCTGCGGAGTATAACGACGCTCTGACCATTGCGCGACTTGCGATTCCAACGTAGGACCCCGGCGCTAACGAGGTCCATCATGACAGAAAAACGGCGCGGTCTCACTTACGCGCAAGCCGGTGTTGATATCGATGCCGGCAACCGGATGGTGGAGTTGATAAAGCCGCTTGTCCGCGCAACGGCCCGCCCCGGCGCCGATGCCGAAATTGGCGGATTTGGCGGGATATTTGACCTCAAGCGGGTAGGCTATCGCGACCCGGTACTCGTTGCGGCGACCGACGGTGTCGGCACCAAGCTCAAAGTCGCCATCGAAACCGGTCGTCACGACACAATCGGCATCGACCTGGTGGCAATGAGCGTGAATGATTTGGTGGTCCAGGGGGCCGAACCCCTCTTCTTCCTCGACTACTATGCGTGCGGCAGGCTGGAACCAGAAATCGGCGCGGCGGTGGTCGCCGGCATTAGTGTCGGCTGCCGCGAGTCCGGCTGCGCGCTGATCGGCGGAGAGACTGCCGAAATGCCGGGCGTGTACCAGGGCGACGATTACGACCTCGCCGGCTTCGCGGTCGGCGCGGTTGAGCGCGATGCTCTACTCCCGCGAGCCGACATTGTCGAAGGAGACGTTATCCTCGGCCTTTCGTCATCCGGGGTGCATTCCAATGGTTATTCACTCGTGCGCAAGGTGATCGAAAAAAGCGGACTACCATGGACGGCACCGGCGCCGTTCATGCCCAAGCAAAGTCTCGGCGAAGCCATTCTCACCCCCACCCGGATTTATGTTAAGGCGTGTCTTGCAGCGATCCGGGAAACCAACGCAGTAAAAGGTCTCGCGCATATCACCGGTGGTGGATTTCCCGACAACATCCCGCGGATTCTTCCCAGGGGGCTCGGCGCTCGTATCGACCTCGCACGGGTAGCAGTTCCAGCCGTATTTCAGTGGCTCGCGAGCGAAGGCGGCATAGCGGAAAGTGAAATGTTGCGAACCTTCAACTGCGGCATCGGAATGATCGTTGTCGCCTCACCGGAGAAAACGGACGCGGTCGTCAAAGCTTTTACGCGCGCAGGCGAGACTGTGGTGATGCTCGGCAACATCATCAGCGCCAGCGGCGACACAAGTGTCGCTTATGACGGCAAGCTCAATCTCGGGTGAATCATGAGTCGCAAACGGGTCGCCGTTCTCATCTCCGGACGCGGCTCCAACATGGCGGCTCTGATTGAGGCTGCAAAAGACAAGAACTATCCGGCCGAGATCGTCCTGGTTGTTTCCAATCGGCCGGATGTCGGCGGCCTTTTGATCGCGCATGCCGCCGGCATCGCCACCGAGATTGTCGACCACACGACATTCGGCAAGGATCGCGCCGCGTTTGAACGCGCGCTGCAGGCAACACTTGAAAGGCAGCACATCGATCTTGTGTGTTTGGCCGGGTTCATGCGGTTGCTCACTGCTGCTTTCATCAAAAACTGGCAGTGGCGCATAATCAACATCCATCCTGCCCTACTGCCGGCGTTCAAGGGTCTCGATACTCACAAGCGCGCGCTTGAATCCAGAGTCGAACGCCACGGCGCCACCGTGCATTTCGTAGTCCCGGAAATGGATTCCGGGCCCATCATCCTGCAGGGCGCGGTCAGTGTGCACCCTGGCGACAGCGAGGAAGCCCTCGCCGCTCGCGTGCTCAAGACTGAACACCGAATCTACCCTCTGTCGCTCAAACTCTTGGCGGAAGGCCGTGTGAAAGTTGTCGATGGACGTTGCCTGATCGATGGTCTTCCGGTGCCCGATTCGGAAAGTCTGGTGCCCGACCCCACCTAGAATATTCCGCGCTGCAGTGCACAGCCATTGAATACCTTCGCACTGTCCGGTGTTATAGTCCTTCGCTGGTGCATCGGTGGTGCCGCCACAGCGAGCGGCGCGATAAGCAAAATGGGGAGAACGACGCCATGAATGGTAAAGGGGAAACGAAACTGGTTTTTCCGGGCCTTGCAGATTTTTATGTGTCCTGGAGGGAGATCGCCTACACGCTGGTCCGCGTGATTATTGGCTACATCCTATTCATGCACGGTTGGGCCAAGGTGACAGGTCCAGGTCTCGCTGGCGTCACCGGAATGATGACGAAAAACAATCTCGTCCCTGGCGGCGCCTTCGCCGGCGCAGCCATGTTTCTTGAGACAATCGGCGCCCTCTGCATCATCGTCGGACTGTTCACGCGATTTTTTGCAGCCGCGCTCGCAATCGAAATGGGCATCGCGTTCCTTGTCGTCCACATGAGCAAGGGCTTCGCGGTGGGCCAGGGCGGATTCGAATATGTCCTCCTGCTCGGAGTTGTGTTGTTTGCAATCGCAATCCGGGGCGGCGGCCCATACTCGGTCGATCGGATGATCGGCAAGGAGCTATAAACTGCCGGCACTCAACAAGGCGCGCGCGGTTTCAATCCGCGCGCGCTCGTCGTATCCAGACCTTGTTGTCATGGAAAGCGGCCCCGCCATAGGGCGCAATCGGGTCGGCGCCTGTGAGCGTATTGATACCGCAGCCATCAGCAAAGGCCGAGTTCGGCCAGATTGATTCCGCAATCAGCACGCCGTGACGCACGCCGGCGAAAAGTTTTGCGTGCAAGCGGACCTCACCCCTCTTGTTTCCGAGCACCACGTAGTCGCCGTCTGTAATTTCGCAGGCGCGCGCGTCATCAGGATGGATCATCACCGTCGGCCGCTGCTCCTGGGCGAGTGAGGTCGGGGTTTCATTGAAGGTGGAGTTGAGAAAGCCGCGCGCCGGCGAGGTCGCAAGCCGGAACGGATGCTCTTCATCCGGCCGCTCGATCGAAGTCCAGTGATCGGGTAGCGGCGGCATTTCCGCGATCGGCCCGCTCTTGCAAGGGCTGCGGAATGGGACATTGTCCCAATCCGGTTTGAACCGGAACCTCCCGTCCGGCCACGGAAATCCGTCCAGGTAATGCGACTGCCGGAATGGCGGCTGGCAGTCGAGCCATCGATTGTCCTCAAGCTCTGCGAGCGTGCCCCGTTTCGAGACCTGCAGCATCTGGTCGATCAATTCACGCGGACTCATTTCGAACCCGCGATGTTCGGCGCCGACACGCTTGGCCAGTGCGCAGATCACCTCGTGATTGTTGCGGCATTCACCCGGCGGCTCGACCACCTTGGGACCAAGGATGAGATACTGATGGCCACCGCCGCGGTAGATATCATCGTGCTCAAGGAGGTGGTCGCCGGCAGCACCACGTCCGCCATGAGCGCCGTCTCGGTCATGAATTGCTCATGGACACAGACGAACAGATCGTCCCGCGCGAACCCCTGCTTGACCCTGTTCTGGTCGGGCGCCACCGACACCGGATTGGTGTTTTGAATGATGAGCGCGCGGACGGGGCCACCGCCTTGCAAAACTTCGCGTTCGCCGGTCAAGATTGCACCAATGCGGGACTGATCGAGCATCCGTATAGCGCGATCCCAAACGTCGAGCCCCTCAATCAACGTCTTGTCGAGGCGAAAAATGTCGGCACTGATGTGAAACGCACCGCCGCCTTCGTGTTGCCAGGCACCCGTCACCGCCGGGATACAGCTAGCGGCGTGCATGTTAGCGGCGCCATTGCGTGAGCGCGAAAACCCATAGCCGAGCCGGAAGAAGGCGCGCTTGTGCTCGCCGATGAGCCGAGCGAACGCCTCGATTGTCTCGATGGTTGCCCCGGTTATGGCTGAGGCCCAGGCAGGATCACGCGTGCGCAGGTGCACCTCAAGTTCACGTGGAACATCGGTATACTTTTCGAGATAGTTCCAATCGGCCATGCCGTCGCGGAAAAGGCAATGCATGACTGCGCAAGCAAGCGCACCGTCGGTCCCCGGCTTTACGAGCACCGGTAGATCGGCGTGCTCCATCGTCTCATTCATGTAGATGTCGACCGCTGCGATCTTGGCACCACGTTCCTTGCGCGCCCTTACGGCGTGGGTCATGACATTGACCTGCGTATTCACCGCATTGGTGCCCCAGATCACCACAAGATCGGATTTCGCCATTTCGCGCGGGTCGACGCCCGCTATGCGCCCCACCCCGGCCGCAAAGCCCGCATAGGCGGGGTTAACGCAGATAGTCGAATGAAAGCCGGAATACTTCTTGACGTGGCGCAAGCGATTGATGCCGTCGCGCATCACCAGCCCCATGGTGCCGGCGTAATAATAGGGCCAGACACTTTCGGCTCCGTAGCGCTGCTCTGTCTGAAGAAATTTTTCGGCTACCAGATCGAGCGCATCATCCCAGGATATGCGTTCGAATTGGCCGGAGCCTTTGGCGCCCGTGCGACGTAACGGATGCAATAGCCGCTGCGCGTGATGCTCACGTTCGGCATAGCGCGCAACTTTGGCGCAGATCACACCCGCGGTGTAGTCGTTATCCTTCGCGCCGTGAATGCGCCCGATGGTCCGCTCGTCGAGAAGCTCGACCTCGAGCGCACAGGTTGACGGGCAATCATGCGGGCAAGCGGTTGCCCCGATGCGAACCGCCGAACCGACGCTCCGCACCACTCTGTTCATCTCGTTATCCCAGGCTGGAGTGGCGGCCTATGCCGTCTCTTCCCGCATACGCCTCGATTTTACCAGATATAGGCCGACCAGAACGACGATGATGGCGCCCGCGATCCCGCAGACAACTTCCAGCGTGTCTGCGGTTGCTTCCGAAAAATGTTCGGCAATGATGGGATCTTCCGGAAGCAGTCCGCCCGCGATCCAGCCAAGCAACGCTCCCCCACCCCACACCACGATCGGGAAGCGCTCGATGATCGCCAGGAATAAAGCGCTACCCGCGATGACGACGGGAATGCTGACGGCAAGGCCGAGCCCGAGCAGGACATAGTTGCCCTTGGCTGCCGCCGCCACGGCAATCACGTTGTCGAGACTCATCACGATATTGGCGACGACGACGACGCGAACTGCGCGCCACAGATCTTCAACCGCTTCGGGTGTGTCCTCGGCATCATGTGCCTGAGGCGAGACGAGCTTGATGGCAACCCAGAACAGGGCCAGCCCCCCCGCGAGTTTAAGGTAGGGCAACTTCATCAAAGTCGCGACGATCCCGGTAAACACGATCAGCAAAACTGCCGCAGCGCCCGCACCAAGAACCATTCCCCAAAACCGTTCCTTGGGCGGAAGCGCACGGACAGCAAGTGCGATGACAACCGCATTGTCACCGGAAAGAAGAATATTGATTCCCATGATTTGCAGCGCGGCCAACCAAAATGCCGGGCGCATCATTTCGGATATCAGAGCGTCCACAGTCCGTTCCCCAAGTTGCTCTTCGGCTTCACCGGCCCGCGGCGAAGCGATCGGTTCGCTACCAGTCTACAGGGCCAAGAGGGAGGTACCAGTAGCCAATGCGCGGCGCAATGCCCGCCCTTTGGTCGCTATCCGACAACCTCGTTTTCCGAGAAAAATTGGGCAATTTCCCGCTCCGCGGTGTCAGGCGCGTCGGAACCATGGACCGAATTTTCGCCGATCGATTTTGCGTGCGTCTTGCGAATGGTTCCCGCGGCGGCCTTGGCAGGGTCGGTAGCGCCCATGACCTCACGGTATTTCGCGATGGCATTTTCTCCTTCCAGCACCTGCACCACGACGGGTCCGGATATCATAAACTCGACAAGCTCACGAAAGAACGGACGCTCGCGATGCACGGAATAGAATTTCTCCGCCTCCTCGCGGGAAATGCGCACGCGCTTCTGCGCGACGATACGCAGGCCTGCCTTCTCGATGATCGAATTGATGGCGCCGGTCAGATTGCGCCCGGTCGCGTCGGGTTTCAGGATCGAAAAAGTGCGCTCAACCGCCATCGGATCTTCCTTCACTGGAGAACAATCGAAGAGTTCATTGGTGAACTTGTGCCGCGCGGCTTATACCGACGAGCCTTCCAGGCGGCAAGATCGGTCGCTTCAGGCACGGATTTTATTGGAGGAGAGCAGTATGCTGGCCCGTTACCTTATGTTTGCCGGTTATAATACCTGGTGCAACGAACGGCTCTACGACGCCGCGGCCCAGGTCGCGGATGGGGACTATCGCGCCGATCGGGGCGCCTTCTTCAAATCGCTGCACGGCACCCTCAACCACCTCCTGGTCGGCGATCGCATCTGGATGCGCCGCTTCACCGCCCAGGGTGCTGTCCCGCCCGGTCTCGATGCAATCCTCTACGACGATTTCATGCAGCTGCGGGCAGCGCGACGCGTGGAAGATGAACGCATTCTCCACTACGTCGGCACATTGAGCGAGGACGATCTCGTTAAAACGATCCGCTTCCGTACCGTCGTTAACCCACAGGACATAGAACAAGTGCTTGCCCCGGCGCTTGATCATTTTTTCAATCATCAAACGCATCACCGCGGCCAGGCACATGCATTGCTGAGCGCCATCATCGGCAAAGAGCGCACGCCGAGTTTCGATCTGATCATCTATCAGCGCGAAACCGGTCAAGGCCTATTGCGCAAGACCGACTAAGACACAGTCAGGGGTTGCTTCGCGCTGCCCCCTCGGCCAAAAGGCGCGGGCCATGCTTGTGATCGACGAATTGACTGTCCGCATTGCCGGCCGCCCACTACTGGAAAGCGCGTCCGCGCGCATCCCGACCGGCGCGCGCGTCGGACTGGTCGGCCGCAACGGCACCGGCAAGACGACGTTGTTCGGCGTAATCGCAGGCGATATTTCACCCGAGCACGGCTCGGTCACCATTTCGCCGCGCTGGCGGATTGGACGGCTGGCGCAAGAAGCACCAAATGGCCCGGAAAGCCTGATCGAGGTCGTGCTGCAGGCTGATAGCGAGCGCACACGTTTGATGGCGGAGGCCGAAATCGCGCGCGATCCGCACCGTATTGCCGAAATCCAGACAAGACTCTCCGATATCAACGCGCATTCGGCGCCTGCCCGCGCGGCTTCGATCCTGTCCGGGCTGGGTTTCTCCACTGCCGATCAACAGCGTCCTTGCGCGGAATTTTCCGGTGGCTGGCGCATGCGCGTGGCACTTGCTGCGACCTTGTTTGCCAAGCCGGACCTGCTCCTGCTTGACGAACCGACCAACTATCTCGACCTCGAAGGCACGCTCTGGCTGCAGGATCACCTGGCACACTATTCGGCGACCCTGATTGTTATCAGTCACGACCGCGATCTGCTCGACACTGCGGTCGGCCACATCCTGTCGCTGGAAGGGCGCAAGCTCGTGTTCTATCGCGGTGGTTATTCGGCGTTCGAGCGGCAGCAGCGCGAGCGTCTGGTGCTCGACCAGAAGATGATCAAGAAGCAGGAGGCGGAGCGAAAACACATCCAGGCCTTCGTCGACCGCTTCCGCGCCAAGGCGAGCAAGGCGCGACAGGCGCAATCGCGGCTGAAGATGCTGGCCAAGTTGGAACCCATCGCCTCGCTGGTGACCGAGGAAGTGCGACCAATTAATATCCCCGCGCCGGACAAGCTATTGTCGCCGCCGATCATCGCCACCGACGGCGTCGATGTCGGCTATGAGCCTGGGCATCCGGTCCTGTCCGGCCTCAACTTGCGCATCGATAATGACGACCGCATCGCTTTGCTCGGGGCCAACGGCAACGGCAAGTCCACTTTGGTCAAGCTGCTCGCCGGCAGGCTGCCATCCGAGCACGGCACAATCACACGCGCGTCGAACCTCAAGGTCGCCTATTTCGCCCAGCACCAGCTCGACGAGCTTGAGCCTCAGGCCAGCCCCTACGATCATGTGCGCCGCCTGATGCCGGACGCGCCGGAAGCGAAAGTACGCGCGCGCGTGGGTGCCATCGGGTTTTCCGGCCTCGCCGGCAATACCAAGGTGGAGAAATTGTCCGGCGGTGAGAAAGCGCGGCTGCTGCTGGGCTTGGCAACGTTTAGTGCGCCGCACCTGATCATTCTCGACGAGCCGACCAATCATCTCGACATCGACAGCCGAGCTGCACTGATTGAGGCGATCAACGATTTTCCGGGAGCGGTTATCCTGGTGTCGCACGACCGCTATCTGCTGGAAGCCTGCGCCGACCGGCTTTGGCTGGTGCAGGGTGGATCGGTGAAACCGTTCGACGGCGATCTCGACGACTACCGGAGGCGCGTGCTCGACAATTCCGGAGCCGATGATGCGGCCGCGATCAAACCCGCGGCGCGGCCCGATCCGGCCAACGCGCGCCGGGCCGCCGCCGCAAAACGCGCAGAGACCGCGCCATTGCGCAAGCGTGTATCGGAGGCCGAGGTCAAGCTCGCCCAGCTCACGCGCCAGCTCAACAAACTTGATACCACGCTTGCCGACGGCGGATTGTTTGCACGCGATCCGGCACGCGCTGCGGAGCTTTCCAAGACGCGCGCCAATGTGGTCGCGGCCATCGCCAAGGCGGAAGAGGAATGGCTTGCTGCCAGCGCCGCGCTCGAAACGACCTGAGCAATCGGCCGACGCCGATCCGGTCAAACTACTGCACGGAGTTGGACTTGAATTCCTGGCTGGCGGTCTTTGGCGGCGTTTTCTTCTTGGGGGTCTTTTTCGGTGCGGCCGGCTTCGGCTGCTCGGGCGCCCGTTCCACGACGCTCAGACGGCCGCCGGCAAAGGTGTAGATACCGGGCCACGGTCCGCTCAGATAAGTGATCACAACCTTGCGCTCGCCCTTCTGATCGGCGCTGATGGCAACGTCATTAGGTGTGCCCGCGCGTTGGACGGCCTGACATTCGGTCATGCCCAGAGCAATGCCGCCGGCCACAGGTGGCGGCCCGGCTGCCGGCTCCAATCTTTGCAGGCCTGAATTGGGAGCAGCCGCCGCTCGGGTGGCAGCTGGCGTCTGCGAGTCAGCAGGATCGGCAGCCACCGTACCAGCCGCGCGATCGGCAGGCGGCGCAGACTCGGTCGTTGCCGGCGATGGTTCGGCTGCTTGTGCCGTTGCCGCGGCAGGCATCGCGCAACGCCCGTCAGCGCTCACCATGTCCTCAGCCCCGACCGGGCCTTGCGGACCAAGATTGACCCCGGTGGTCACTGGCCTTGCCCAATCAGGTTTTGCGAACATGGCGACCGGCTTCGAAAACCAACCGCCGTCGTTTTGATCCCGCAGGATCTCTGCCGAATTCCTGCAGCCGCACACGGCAAGCGCAGTGGCGCAAGCAAGCGCGATACGGAAATGGGCGAAGTCACGCGACAAGGCGGTTGATCCTGCGGATTATCTGTTTGTCCCTTAAGACGTATTTTGCGTCATCACAATGGCAGGCGGCAAGGCCCGCTCGTTCAACGGGTTACCTATCAAAGATCGGCCATTGGCCGGTGGTTCAATGGCCGAGTAGTCCTGCGGATGCGCGCCACCCGTTGCACTACGCCTTTTTCGCCCACCGTCCCTGCTCGTCCGCCTGCCAATAAGTTGCGTCCAGCCCCTTCTCTTTGGCCGCAGACCAGTGAGCGCGCGCGGCGGTCACGGCCTCCTCATCGTTGCCATCGAACAAAAGGACGATGCGCTGGTAGTTTTGAAGGTCGGCCGGCATCGGCGCACCGTCGATGAGAAAACGAACGGTGGCGCCATTGGGGTTGCTTTCGGTGAGCGTCAAAAGCACCGGCTGCTGAGCCGCCTCGGGCTCGCGCCAGGTGCCGTGGGGCAGAAATCCGTCATCCCGGTAAGTCCACAAATGCGCATCAAGAGCCTCGATGTGCTCTTCGGACGATCCCTGAACAACCACCTTCCAGCCACGCTCGAGGGATTTCTCAAGCAGAGCTGGCAACACGCCTTCGAGCTTCTGGCCCTGCAGATGGTAGAAGAGCATCTCGGTCATTGCATGTCGCTGCGCTATTTCTCGTAGTGGTCCCTCACCAGACGATCCAGGAGCCGCACACCCCACCCGGATCCCCAGCTTTTGTTGATGTCGGTTTGCCGTGAGTCAAATCCGGTGCCCGCGATATCGAGATGCGCCCACGGCATTTTGTCATCAACGAAACGCTTGATGAACTGGGCAGCGGTGATCGCCCCGCCCCAACGACTGCCGCCCGTATTTTTCATGTCGGCAAATTTGGAGTCGATCATCTTGTCGTACTCCGGTGCGAGCGGCATGCGCCACACCAACTCACCTGTTTCAAGCCCCGCCCCGGTCAGGCGCTCGGCAAGTTGATCGTTGTTCGAGAACATACCCGCATATTCCTGACCGAGCGCGACGATGATGGCGCCGGTGAGTGTTGCCAGATCCACCATGAATTTCGGCTTGAATCGCTGGGCCGCGTACCAGATAACGTCGGCAAGCACGAGGCGGCCTTCGGCATCCGTGTTGATGATTTCAACGGTCTGGCCGGACATTGATTTGACGATATCGCCCGGCCTTTGCGCGTGCCCGTCCGGCATGTTTTCGACAAGACCGATGAGGCCCACCGCGTTAACACGTGCCTTGCGCGCGGCGAGCGCATGCATCAGGCCGACCACGCAAGCAGCGCCCGCCATGTCACCCTTCATGTCTTCCATGCTCGCGGCAGGCTTGATCGAAATTCCGCCGGTGTCGAAACAGACACCCTTGCCGATAAAGGCAACTGGTGCTTCGCCTGCCCTACCGCCGTTCCACCGCATCACCACCACGCGGCTTTCGCGCGCGGACCCTTGCCCGACGCCGAGCAATGCATTCATACCGAGTTTTTTCATTGCCTTGGTGTCGAGAATTTCGACTGCAACGCGGAGCTTCTTCAGTGCGCTCGCGCGGCGCGCGAATTCCTCCGGGTAGAGCACATTGGCGGGCTCATTGACGAGATCACGCGCCAACAGCACACCCTCGGAAATCGCTGATCGCGGTTCATAGGCCTTGCGCGCGGCCGCAACATCCTGGACGGCGATCGTCATGCTGCGCACCGCCGGCGGCCTCTCGTCGTCCTTGCGTCTGGTTTTATAGCGGTCGAATGTGTATGCGCGCAGACGCGAACCTTGCGCGAGATCGGCAGCTTGCTCGGATTTCATGGCGCCGCCAGGCAGTTCTGCGAAAACGGCGGCGTCGCTCGCGGAGGTCGGCAGCTTGCCCGCCGCGAGACCTCCGAGCCTGATGAAATCCTTCGGCTTGAGGTCCACCGTCTTGCCCAGACCGATCACGATGAGGCGCTCAGCCTTGAGGCCTGCCGGGACGATGAGTTCCAACGTCGCGTTTTTCTTGCCCTTAAAGCGCTCGGCTTTAGCGACTCGCGCGACCTGGTCGACCACCCCCGCGCCCAGGATCCGGCGGGTGGCGGGACCGAGCTTCAGTCCCTCATCGCAGAAGACAACAACGACACCCTTGGAGGGGGCCGCGAAAGGTCCAAAGCCAACTTTGAAGGCATCGGTCATCGATCAAAAGTCCCTTTTTTCCCTGCCGGAAGGCCAGAAGGCCATATGGCCCGGCCATACAGCCCCTGCAAAGCCCCAATAAGGCGGATTCCGGCCTCTTTTCCAAAGAAGACCGGGGATTTGCTCCCGATCCGCGTATTTCGACGGTATCCAAGGGGCCAGCTTGCAGCCTACGGAGCTGTTGCCCAGAATCCCCGCATTTACATTTTGTTGTGCATGTTCAACGGCTTTGCCTTTGCCCGGCCATTTTGTGGCGCGATCAAAGGTAGGTCTGACGGGGGTTGAGTTTTAATCTGGAAGCGCTTCGCGTCCGGTGGGGAGCCGAACGCGGGGTCCGGTCTATGCCGGATCAGGGGACGATGCCGCGAATGGGGTCGATTAGCCGATATATTTTCCGCACCACGCTGGGTGCGTTCCTGGTCGTGCTGGTCAGCCTGACCGCCGTGATCTGGGTCACGCAGGCATTGCGCGACATCGACATCATGACCAACCAAGGCCAGACCATTCTGGTTTTCATCGGGGTCACTGGCCTGATCATACCGCTGCTCGTTCTTGTGATTGCACCGATCGCGCTGCTGATTGCGGTGGCGCACGTGCTCAACAAGATGTCCAACGATTCCGAAATCATCGTGATGAATGCCGCCGGCATGTCGCCGTGGGTTTTGTTTCGCGCCTTTATGGCGGCGGCAATCGTAGTGTCGCTTTTGGTCACTGCAATCAGCGCCTATTTTGCGCCCAAAGGTTTGCGCATGTTGCGTGACTGGCTGACCGAGGTGCGCGCCAACGTGGTGAGCAACATCGTGCAGCCGGGCCGCTTCACGGCGCTCGAAAGCGGCGTCACCATCCACATTCGCGAGCGGCGTCCAAACGGACAGCTTGCCGGGATATTCCTTGATGATCGGCGCAATCCGAATGAACGCATCACCGTCCTTTCAGAGGTCGGCGAGCTGCTTGATAACAGCAGCGGCACGTATTTGGTCCTGCAAAAAGGTATCGTCCAGCGGCACGAAGTGGGCCAGCGTGATCCGGCCATGGTCGTTTTCGACCGCTACGCGTTTGATCTGTCTCAGTTCGCCGGAGGCGCGCAGGCGGTGAAATATTCGATCCGCGAGCGTTATCTCTGGCAGCTGCTATTCCCCGATCCGAAGGATCAGTTCTACATCGAGCAGCCCGACCAGTTCCGCGCCGAACTTCACGACCGCCTTGTGGCACCGCTCTATCCTCTGGCCTTTGTCGTGATCGCATATGCCTATCTCGGTGCCCCACGCACAACCCGGCAAAGCCGCACGCTGTCGATGCTTGGAGCCATTGGCGGCGTCGCTTTGCTGCGCCTGATCGGTTTTGCTTCGACCGTATTCGGCGCCGCCGTTCCCTGGATGCTGTCGCTGCAATATCTGGCTTTGGCCGTTGCCTTCGGCCTTGGATTCTACGTCATTCGCCGCGGACTGATTTTGGAACCGCCCGCTTTCATCACCGACTGGCTAGCGGCGCTGACCGAGCGCCTCAGTCGGCGTTTCGCCACACCGTGATGTGACCGCATGCCAATACTAATCGGAACATTGTCACGATATTTCGGACTGCGTTTCCTGAACTCAGTCCTGGTGGTGTTCGCGGGAATATTCGCTCTCGTTACGCTGATCGATTACATCGAGATGATGCGCCGCGCCGGCGACATCCCGAATGTGTCGGCGGTGCTGGTTGCAAAAACATCGATTTACCGGGTGCCGCAGGTGGTGGAGCGCATTCTGCCGTTCTGTGTGCTGATCGGCGCAATGTCCTGCTATCTCAATCTGTCACGGCGTCTGGAGCTTGTGATTGCCCGGTCCGCTGGCCTGTCGGCGTGGCAGTTCGTTACGCCAGCCATCGGCGTGGCGTTTGTGCTGGGTATCGTAGCGACCACCATCTACAATCCGGTGTCGGCGATACTTCAGGAACGCTCCAAGCGTTTTGAGTCCGAGCTATTTGGGCAAACCGCAAATGCGCTCAGGCAAAGCGGCGGAACTTTCTGGGTAAGCCAGCGCACCGACGACGGCCAGGCGATCATCAACGCCGTCAGCAGCCGCGACCAGGGTATCAACCTCAGCGGCGTTTCAATATTCGCGTTCGACAACGACGGCCGATTCAAACAACGCATCGAAGCGCGCGCGGCGGTGCTGGAACCCGGTGCATGGCGGCTGCGCGACGCCCGCGTCTATTCACTGGGGGTGTTGCCGGCTATCCAGTCAGAATACCGGCTCAAGACCAGCCTTACACCTGAGCAAGTACGCGAGAGTTTTGCCACTCCGGAAACTGTACCGTTCTGGGAGCTTCCCCAGTATATCCAGATCGCCGAGCACGCCGGTCTGGCTGCCTCAGGCTATAGATTGCAGCTGCAGAAGCTTTTGGCACGGCCGTTTCTATTGGCCGCCATGGTTCTCCTTGCTGCCGCCGTGAGTTTACGATTCTTCCGCTTTGGCGGCGTCCAAAAAATGGTTTTAAGTGGCGTGGCGGCTGGGTTTCTGCTTTACGTTTTATCGAAAGTAACCGAGGATTTGAGCAAGGCTGAGCTGATGCACCCTGTGGCAGCGGCTTGGCTGCCTGTGCTTGTCGGCGGTGTGACGGGGTTTATTGCGTTGTTGTACCAGGAGGACGGGTGATGGCGGGGCTGATTAGCACTCGTCCATCAGGGCCGCGGCCGTATCGCCGTGGCGTCGCGATAATTGCCGCTGTCCTCGGCCTGCTGGCCTGTGGCGGATTGATTGCGTCTGTCCCTGCGGCGGCGCAGGAATTGACGTTTCCAACGCGGCCGCCGCCGCCGAAAAAATCCAAGATTGCTCTCGAGCGCGAAAAGTCCGGGCAAAAGCAGATGCTCGTTCAAGCGACCGAGATCGACTACGACTATGCCAACAACCGCGTTGCCGCCGTCGGCAACGTCCAAATCTATTATGGCGACTCCACTCTGGAGGCCAACCGCGTCATTTACGATCAGAAGACGAAACGTCTGCACGCCGAAGGTAATGTCAGGCTCACTGAACAGGACGGCAAAGTGACCTACGGCGAGATTATGGACCTGTCGGACGATTACCGCGACGGTTTCGTCGACTCGCTTCGACTGGATGCACCCGATCAGACTCGCATGGCTGCGACGCGCGCCGAACGCTCGAGCGGCAACTACACCGTGTTCCACAACGGCGTCTATACCGCCTGCGCTCCGTGCAAGGACGACCCGAAGAAACCGCCGCTCTGGCAGGTGAAGGCCGCGCGCATCATCCACGACCAGGGCGAGAAGATGATGTACTTCGAGGATGCCCACCTCGAATTCTTTGGTAAGCCGATTGCGTGGCTGCCGTATTTCTCTGCGCCCGATCCGACTGTCAAACGCAAGACCGGCATGTTGGTGCCTGTCCTCTCATCCAGCTCGGTTTATGGCGGCGCGCTCGACGTGCCCTACTACTGGGCACTGGCGCCTGACTACGATGCCACCTTCGCGCCGATGATCACCACCAAGCAGGGTCCACTGCTTGAAGGTGAGTTCCGGCAACGCCTGATGAGTGGCGCCTACTCGATCCGCGCTGCCGGCATATACCAGCTCGACAAAGATTACTTCGTTCGCAGCGACGGCACGTATACACCCGGCTTCCGCGATTGGCGCGGGAGCCTGGAGAGCACAGGCCTATTCGCGATCAATAACAACTGGGTGTGGGGTTGGGACGGAACGGTGCTGTCCGACCGCACATTCCTGCAAGACTACAACCCCCGCCTTTCGCGATATCGTATAACGGATCCGTTCATCAACACGGCCAGCGAAGCTATCTCGCAGCTATTTATTTCCGGCAAAGGCAACCGCAGCTATTTCGATGCCCGCACGATCTACTACTTCGGCTTCTCGGACGCGGACGCGCAAGGCCAGATTCCCGTCATCCATCCGGTGATCGATTACAACTATGTCTTTGATCGTCCCATTCTCGGCGGCGAACTCGGCTATCGGGTGAACTTCACAAGTCTCACGCGCAGCGATGCCGACTTCGATCCCATCACCCAGAGCGCGTTACTAAATGGCACCTGCACGCAAACCGCCAACCCGGCGATCAAGAACACCAGCAGCTGCCTGTTGCGCGGCGTTCCTGGAACCTACAGCCGGTTCTCGGCCGAGATGACGTGGCGCCGAAGCATTACGGATCCGTTTGGCCAAGTCTTCACACCCTTCGCATCAGTGCGAGCAGACGCGGGCGCGATTGATATCAAGAACGATCCGGCCGTCGCCAACTTCATGTCTACCGGTGACAGCGACCTGGTACGCGCCATGCCAACCGTGGGCCTGGAATACCGCTATCCGTTCATCAACGTGCAATCATGGGGCACGCAGACGGTCGAGCCAATTGCGCAGGTGATCGTGCGGCCGAATGAGCAACAGATCGGACGCTGGCCGACCGAAGACGCGCAAAGCCTGGTGTTTGACGACAGCAATCTATTCCGGGTTGACAAATTCTCCGGCTGGGACCGCGTCGAAGGTGGTGGCCGCGCCAACTACGGCCTGCAGTACACGGCACAGTTCAACCGGGCCGGCTCCATCAACGCGTTGTTCGGCCAGTCCTACAGCTTGTTCGGACAAAATTCCTTTGCCTTCGGCGGCACCACGAATACCGGTCTCGACAGTGGTCTCGACACGACCAGATCCGACTATGTGGCGCGCCTGTCGTACCAGCCGAACAACATCTACATGTTCACGTCCCGCTTCCGTTTTGATAGCGACACGTTCAACCCGCAGCGTGTCGAGCTTGAGGCGCGTGCGAACTTCGACCGCTGGAGCGGCAGCCTGCTTTATGGTGACTATGCCGCCCAGCCGGCGTTGGGCATCCTCGACCGCCAGCAAGGAATATTGGGCACCGGACAGGTCAAGCTCGACGCCAATTGGGTCCTGCTCGGAGGTGCACGCTACGACATCAATGCCGGAAAATTCGACCAGACCCGGGTCGGAGTGGGTTATGTCGACGATTGCCTCATATTGGGCTTGAATTACATTACAAATTATACGTACAGCGGAAACGTTCAGGCCAACCATACAATCATGCTGCAGATAAGCCTGCGCACGCTGGGTGGCACGTCGGCGAGCCAGGGTGTAGGGCGGCCAACCTCAAACTGACGCCGCCAGGTTTCTGGAATATCAGAATGCGAGAACGAGCGTGAAAAGCGTAGAAAGCAACCGATGGCTGATCGGCGCCATTGTCGCCCTGGTGCTTGCCATGCCCGTCATGGCGCGCGCCCAGGTGGTTGTCGTGGCCAACGGCTCCCCGATTACTGAGTTTGATATTCAGCAACGTACGAAGCTGGAAGCCAATTCGACTCACAAAAACCCAACTCGCCAGCAGATCATCAACGACCTGATCGACGACCGGCTCAAAATCTCGCGCGCCAAGGTCTATGGGCTTGAGGTTGGGGACACCGAGGTCAACAACGCCTTCGAAGGCATGGCGACACGCCAACATATCACGGCGGCTCAATTTGCTCAGGTCCTCGAGCGTGCCGGCATTTCTCCGAATGCGGTCAAGGCTCGCATCCGGGCAGAGCTGACATGGCAGCAACTGATCCGCGGCAAATATAATTCCTCACTTCAGGTCGGTGAGAGCGACATCGCCAGCGCACTCAAGGACCGCAGTGAAAACGAAGCTGCGGCGGTCGGTTACACGTATACGCTTTATCCGGTGATGATTGTTGTGGCGCGCGGTTCGAGCGATGGCGTAGTGGCGGCCAAGCGCAGCGAGGCCGAAAACCTGCGCGGCAGGTTCGCCTCCTGCAATGAAGGCCTTGCTCTGGCACGCACCTTGCGCGACGTGGCGGTGCGCGATCCGGTCACGCGAAACTCCGCAGACCTGACACCGCAGCTACGTGAGGTGCTCGGCAATATCCCGGTCGGTCGCTTGACCGCGCCTGAGGTGACGGCCCAGGGGCTGCAGATGTTCGCCGTTTGCGGCAAGAAAGAGAGCACAAACGAGTCCCCCCTCAAACGCGAAACGCGCGAACAGATTTTCGCCAAGCGCTTTGAATCGGAATCCAAGAAATATCTGGATGAAGTTCGCAAGCAGGCGATGATCGAATACAAAATCAAACAATGAGCGAGCCCCTTGCCCTCCCTCTGGCTTTGACATTGGGCGAGCCGGCCGGCATTGGGCCCGACTTGACGATTCAGCTGTGGCGACGGCGCGTCGAGCTCCGATTGCCAGCCTTCTATCTCATCGCAGACCCGGAATTCATCAGGCAACGCGCGAGTGTGCTTGGCGTTGACGTGACTATGAGCGTGGTGACTCCGGCGCAGGCGGCCAAAACATTCGCACGTGCTTTGCCGATCGTGGCTCTCGGTGCCTCCATTACTGCATCACCCGGCGCGCCTGATGCTTCGAGTGCACCGGCCGCAATCGCCTCTATCCGGCGCGCGGTTGCGGACGTGCTTGCAGGCAACGCCGCCGCGGTCGTTACCAACCCGGTTGCGAAGAATGTGCTCTACCGCTCCGGCTTTGCAGAGCCAGGCCATACCGAATTTCTCGCCAAGCTGGTGCAGGAAGCGACCGGCAAATCCGCACGACCCGTGATGATGCTTTGGTCTCCGGAGCTTGCCGTTGTACCGGTGACAATCCATTTGCCGTTCAAGGACGTGGTCACGCAGCTCACATCCGACCTGGTCGTGGAGACAGGACGGATCGTGGCTCGCGATCTCACCGCGCGTTTCGGCATTTCACGTCCTCGCATCGTAGTCGCCGGGCTGAACCCGCATGCCGGCGAGGAAGGAGCGCTTGGCGAAGAGGACGGGGCCGTCGTAGCACCCGCGGTGAAGCGGCTACAGGCGGAGGGCATCGAAGCGATTGGGCCGCTTCCGGCCGACTCTTTGTTTCATGAGAGGGCGCGCGCGAGCTATGACGTCGCGCTCTGCATGTATCATGACCAGGCACTGATCCCGATCAAAACGCTGGCGTTCGATCACGCCGTGAACGTGACGCTTGGTTTGCCATTCGTGCGGACCTCGCCCGACCACGGTACTGCATTCGATATAGCGGGAACCGGCACGGCTGACCCATCGAGCCTGGTGGCAGCCCTCACGCTCGCGGCACGCCTGTCGACGGCCGCACCCGCGCTTGTACCCGCGAAATAATGGCACAAATCGATGACCTGCCGCCGTTGCGCGAGGTCATCCGTCGCCATGGTCTGACGCCGAAAAAGTCCCTCGGCCAGAATTTTCTGTTCGATCTCAACCTGACGGCGCGCATTGCGCGCGCCGCCGAACCGCTCGAAAACATAACGATCGTGGAAATCGGCCCCGGCCCGGGCGGGTTGACGCGTGCACTGCTGGCCCTGGGGGCTCGCCGTGTCGTCGCCGTCGAGCGCGATCAACGCGCAATTGCCGCGCTTGAAGAGATCGGCGCGCGCTATCCAGGCCAGCTGGAGATCGTGGCCGGCGACGCGCTGCGCATCGATCCGCGCGACCAACTTGGCCCAGAACGCGCCCGCGTGGTGGCGAACCTGCCATACAATATTGCCACTGCTCTGTTGATTGGCTGGCTGACGACCGAACCGTGGCCGCCCTGGTACGATTCGTTGTTACTGATGTTCCAGCGCGAAGTCGCTGAGCGCATCGTTGCCACGCCTGGAAGCAAATCTTACGGGCGTCTGTCGGTGCTGGCCGGGTGGCGCACGGAGGCAAAACTTCTGTTCGATGTGGCGCCGTCGGCATTCGTACCACCGCCAAAAGTGACGTCGTCGGTGGTCCGGCTGACGCCGCGGCCGGTGCCGCTCCCCTGTCAATCGATTGCGCTTCAGCGCGTGACCGAAGCTGCCTTTGGGCAGCGTCGCAAGATGTTGCGGCAAAGCCTGAAAACGCTGGGCGTCGATGCCGGAGCGCTGCTCTCGGAAGCAGGCATCGAACCGACAGCGCGGGCTGAGGAAATTCCAGTCGAGGGTTTCGTGGCGCTGGCAAATATTTTCAGTGGGCAGGCTAAAGCCACCGTGTAGAATTGCCATCGAATGCAAATGCATCGCCAATCATTGACGGCTTACGGCGCGCCCTTGTGCGAAACCGTCGCTGACGTACCGCAACCGCAAGGCTCCGAGGTCCTGGTGCGCATCGAACGGTGTGGCGTCTGCCATTCCGACCTGCACATGCAGGATGGTTACTTTGTGCTGGGTGGCGACAAGAAACTCGACGTCCGCGCTGGACGCACGTTGCCTTTCACGCTCGGCCACGAAATTGCCGGTACGGTCGAAGGCGCGGGACCGGATTCCGACACAAAATCCGGTGCCAGGGTCGCCGTATATCCCTGGATCGGTTGCGGGCAGTGCGCTGCGTGCAAAGTGGGTGACGAGAACATTTGCACCGCTCCGCGTCATCTCGGAACTACCGTGGACGGGGGCTTTGCGACTCATGTCCTCGTACCGCATCCGCGATACCTGATCGACTACGCACCGCTCCCGGCGGGGTATGCCGGCGCGCTCATGTGTTCGGGGTTGACGGCTTACTCTGCACTCAAACGGCTTGCCGACCGCGCTGCGCGCGCGCCGCTCTTGTTGATCGGCCTCGGTGGCGTTGGGCTCACGGGTCTTGCGTTCGCGCGTGCGATGTACGGCACGGCACCGTTTGTCGCCGATATCGATCCAAAAAAACGCGAGGCGGCGCTCGCCGCCGGGGCCGCAGAAGCCTTCGATCCGTCCGATCCGAACGCACGCAAGGCGCTCCTGAAGGCCAGCGGGGGTATCTACGCCGCCTGTGATTTCGCCGGGTCGGATGCTTCATTGAATTTCGCCACTGGCGTCCTGGCCAAAGGCGGGAAAGTCGTGGTCACCGGCTTGATCGGCGGGGCCTATTCAACTGCGGTGGCCATGTTTCCGCTCAAAGCCATGACAATCGAAGGCACGATGACAGGCACACTAGCCGAGGCCCGCGAACTGATCGACTTGGTGCGAGCCAAGAAGATCGCACCCCCGCCCCTCGCGGAACGGCCGCTCGCTCAAGCATCAGCGACCCTCGACGATCTACGCGCGGGGCGAATTGTAGGGCGTGTGGTGCTGACCGCCTAAAGTTTTGCTTGGAGGCCACGCACGAAGTCGGAAAGCCCGATCTGACGCTCGCGCTTGACGCGCTCCGCGGCAAGGACCGCGCTCACGTCGGCGAAAGCCTGATCGAGATCGTGGTTGACAACCACATAGTCGTATTCCGCCCAGTGGCTCATCTCATCTGCAGCCTTCGCCATGCGGCGGTGGATTGTCTCGTAATCGTCCTGCGCGCGTGATCTCAATCGCCGCTCCAGTTCCGGGATCGAGGGTGGCAGTACAAAGACGGATACCAGGTCGCCGCGCGCCTTATCGCGCAATTGCTGGGTGCCTTGCCAATCGATGTCGAACAAGACGTCGCGGCCGGCGGCAAGCGCATCCATCACCGGCTTGGCCGGCGTGCCATAGTAGTTATCGAAGACCTCGGCCCACTCCAGCAATTCGTTGTTGTCGACCATCGCGTCGAAACGCTGGCGATCGATGAACCGGTAGTCGCGACCCTCCGTTTCGCCAGGACGAATTCTACGCGTTGTCACCGACACCGACAGCGATACGCGCTTGTCCCCGTCGAGCAGTCTGCGCGACAGCGTGGTCTTGCCTGCGCCCGAAGGCGAAGACAGGACCAGCATGAGGCCACGCCTGGCGACGGCAATGTCCGGCTGCCGCTGATGGGCCATGTCAGATCACTCCAGGTTCTGCACCTGCTCGCGAAATTGCTCGACCACGCTCTTGAGCTCGAGCCCGATATTGGTCAGGTCGACATCATTGGCTTTCGCGGTGAGCGTATTTGATTCGCGGTGCAGTTCCTGCGCCAGAAAATCGAGCTTGCGGCCGATTGCGCCGCCGTCGGCGAGAAGCTTCTTCGCCTGCCCCACATGGGAGGCAAGCCTGTCGAGCTCCTCACGAATATCCGCCTTAGCGGCGAGCAGGACTGCCTCCTGGTGCAGCCGGTCGGAATCGAAACGCTCCGTTGCGGAAAGCAGCGTTGCCACCTGCTCGGCCAGGCGAGCCTTGATCGCTTCCGGCTTGCGCCCGGGCGCCTTCTCGGCTCGCTCAGCGAGAGCCGCGATCTCGTCGAGTCTTGTCGACAGCAGGCGGCCAAGCGTAGCGCCCTCCGCCCCTCGCATGGCGACAAGAGAAGCCACCGCCTGCTCGAAGCCAGCAATGATTGCAGCCTCGGCGGCGCGATGGTCCTCTTCGCGCTCATCTTCCTCGGTCACCTCGATCACGCCCTTCAGGGACAGAATTCCGTCGAGGCTCGGAGGCGCCGCATCCACCTTTCCCGAAAGACTCTTGAGCGTCGACAGAACCGCGCCGAGCACCGGCTCGTTGACCTTCACCGTCGGCTGCACGCCTTTGCGCTCAACTGCGAGATTCGCATAAACGGTGCCGCGCGAAAGCTTTTCGGTGGCGCGCGCCCGTGCCGGCACTTCGACCGCGTCCCAGCCTGTTGGCAGCCGGAATCGCAGGTCGAGGCCCTTGGCATTAACGGATTTGATTTCCCAGCTCCACGCATAGGCACCGGTGAGGCCTTGGCCGCGAGCAAATCCGGTCATGCTCGACAGAGCCATGGGTGTCCGTCTCGTGCTGTTACGATTCAAAAGCGCGGCGACCTTAGCCGCGGGAACTCAACGTCACAAGCCTACGGCCTGGCGCTACCCGCAGCCGGCGCGACCCCGTTGCCGTGCTCGATCCCACGCAGGCGCGAGACGTTCTTCTGGTGCTCAGCGTAGTTGTCCGAGAAAACGTGACCACCCGACCCATCGGCAACGAAATAGAGCTCCTTGGTTCGCGCGGGATTTGCAGCTGCCTCGAGCGATGCGCGCCCAGGGTTGGCGATCGGCCCCGGGGGCAGGCCGTCGACGACATAGGTATTGTAAGGCGTCGCTTGTTCGATCTCACTTCTGAGGATCGGCCGGCCCAGTGAGCCTTTTCCGCCGGTCAACCCGTAAATGATCGTGGGATCCGACTGAAGGCGCATTTTGGTCTTGAGTCGATTGACGAAAACAGCGGCCACCCGCGTGCGTTCGTCCGGTTTGCCGGTTTCCTTTTCCACGATCGAAGCAAGCGTGACCAATTGCTCCGGGGTCTTGACGGGCAGATCCTGTATCCGACGTTCCCAGACCTCCTGCAGCACACGTCGGTGCGCTTGCTGCATGCGTTGGATGATCTGCTCACGCGTCATCCCGCGAGTGAATCTGTACGTTTCCGGCAGCAACGTACCCTCGCGCGGGATTTCCTTGATTTGCCCGGTAAGCACTTCGTTCTCCAGCAAGCGCGCAACAATCTGTTCGGACGTCAGACCCTCCGGGACGGTGAATGCGTGCTGCACCACCTTGCCCTCGGTGATCGTTTCGACAACGTCGGCAACACTGGACTGCTTGCTGAACTGATATTCGCCGTACTTGAGTTCGCCCCGTGCCTTGAGCGCAATCACGCCGCCCATGAAAACGTAGGGCTGATTTATCACGCCCTCGCGCTGCAACAGATCCGCAATATCGCGAATACCGAGGCCGCGCGGAATGTTGACCACCTTGTCCTCGGGAAGCGGGCCGGGCGCCTCGAACCGCTGCTTGCCGATGAACAGTCCGGCGCCTACCGCAATGGAGATCACCACGAGCACAGTGAATATCGCATTTCCAACCACAATGATCGGATGGCGTGCGCGCCGTGAAGGACGGGTTGGTAGAGGTACTCTTTCTGGTTCGAGAGCCGCTCGTGGACTGCGCGGCAATGGCGCCTTGCCGGTCGACGGACCGTTGCTGTTGCCGCTTACCGGTCGGTTTGAATTCACCTAATCCGCTCCCGCTGTCAGCACCGGCCCGTACCCTCGTCGCATCGCCCGCCGCAAAAGACCATCAAATGCCGTCGCACGTTAGAAAACATTATGGCGAAAGCTTGGGACGCTTGCCGCGTAGCCTCCTAGGCAGCGTAACGGCGGAATATCAGCGAAGCATTTGTTCCGCCGAAACCGAATGAATTCGACAACGCGGTGTCGACATCGCGTTTGCGTGCCTGGTGTGGGACCAAGTCGATCGGCGTGTCGACCGAAGGATTGTCGAGATTGATCGTGGGAGGCACAACCCGATCGCGAATCGTAAGGATGGAGAAAATAGCTTCGACCGCACCCGCCGCGCCAAGCAGGTGCCCGATGCAGGATTTGGTCGATGACATCGACATCCGGCCGGCCGCATTGCCCACAAGTTTCTGCACGGCGCCAAGCTCAATCTCATCGCCTAGCGGTGTCGAGGTGCCGTGTGCGTTGATGTAGTCGATGTCTCCGGTTGAAATCCCTGCAGTGCGAATGGCGCCCTTCATGCAACGCAGCGCACCATCACCGTCAGGAGCCGGCGCAGTGATGTGATGGGCATCACCTGACAAGCCGTAACCGATCAACTCGGCATAGATTTTTGCGCCCCGCGCCTTGGCATGATCAAGCGCTTCAAGCACGACCACACCGGCCCCCTCGCCCATCACAAAACCATCGCGATCCTTGTCATAGGGACGCGATGCGCGGGTCGGGTCGTCGTTGAAATTGGTTGAGAGCGCCCGCAGCGCCGAGAAGCCGGCAAGCGATATACGATTGACCGGCGACTCTGCACCGCCGGCCACCATCACGTCTGCATCGCCAAGGGCCACCATACGAGCCGCATCACCGATCGCATGTGCACCGGTTGAACATGCGGTGACAACCGCGTGGTTCGGCCCTTTCAAGCCGAATGCGATAGATACGAATCCCGAGGCAAGGTTGATGATGCGGCCCGGAATAAAGAACGGCGACACCCGACGAGGGCCCTTCTCATGCAGCTGGATGGCGGCTTCCGCGATGCCTTCAATACCGCCAATGCCGGAACCGATGAGCACGCCCGTGGTCGTCTGCTCGTCATAGCTCGTTGGACGCCACCCGGCATCATCGAGCGCCTGGCGAGCCGCACACATCGCAAAGAGGATAAACTCGTCGACCTTGCGTTGCTCTTTCGGCTCCATCCACTGGTCGGGATTAAAGGTCGCATTCGAGCCGTCCCCGCGTGGGATCTCGCAAGCAATCTTGCACGCGATGTCAGAGACGTCGAAGCTGTCGATCTTCCCGGCGCCGCTCTCGCCCCTGAGCAGCCGCTTCCAGGTTGGCTCCACGCCGCACCCGAGCGGCGTAACCATTCCCAAACCCGTAACGACGACACGTCTCATGGCCGGCTCCGAGCCAAGTCATTCGTGCCGCTGCATCGCGTACAGATCATAAGCCAATAACGAGCAAAGCGATTGAGCAACGGCGCGGCGCGCCTGCTCAGCTTTTAGCGTTCTTTTCGAGAAATTTCACCGCGTCGCCGACGGTCAAAATGGTCTCGGCGGCATCATCGGGAATCTCGCAGCCGAATTCCTCTTCGAAAGCCATCACGAGCTCGACGGTGTCGAGACTGTCGGCGCCAAGATCGTCGATGAAGCTCGCTTGATCGGTCACTTTGTCCGGCTCTACGCCCAGGTGCTCCACAACAATCTTTTTCACCCGCTCGCCAATGTCACTCATCGTTCCGACCTCGTGCTTTTTAGATTGGGCTGCATCCAGACTCAGATCGCAACCATCGCGTATGGCCTCGTGGTGGTTGACGTTGTTGAGACGATCCCCAATTGCGGAATATCGGTTTCGACGCCCGCGATTAGCCGCCCCAGCCAGGCCAAAGTCCGGTTACCATACTTCAAATACGTTGACTAGCGTGTGAAAGCGAAGCGAGCAAGCCCTGAAATCCGCCATTTTCGCCTCCCATTTGCTCACGTTCTTTCACGAATACCGTCCCCGCATTTCGCGACCAACCGTCAAATCATGGCCATCCCGCCGTTCACATGAATGGTCTGCCCGTTGACGTAGGCCGCTTCATTCGAGGCCAGAAAAACTGCGGCCGCCGCCACGTCCTCGGGGGTTCCGAGCTTGGCGGCCGGAATGCGCGAGAGAATGGTCTCGCGCTGCTTCTCGTTCAGCTTTTCGGTCATAGCCGACGCGATGAGACCCGGCGCGATACAATTGGCAGTAATGTTGCGTTTGGCGTACTCGGCGGCAACCGACTTTATCATGCCGACCATGCCGGCCTTTGAGGCCGTGTAGTTTCCCTGTCCCGGGTTCCCGGTAAATCCGACCACCGAGGAAATCGCAATCACACGTCCCCAACGGCGACGCATCATTCGCGACACTGCGGCGCGGGTCAGCCGGAACGTGGCCGTCAGATTGACGGCAATGACCTGATCCCAATCCTCGTCGCGCAATTGCACAAACAGATTGTCTCGATTTACTCCGGCATTGGCGACCAGAATGTCGACCTTCTGCATTTTTTCTTCGGCGCTGGGCACCAGTGCTTCGACCGCATTCTTGTCGGCAAGATCACAAGGCAGCACGTGCACACGATCACCCAATGCAGCAGCGAGAGTATCAAGCGCTTCCTTGCGTGTGCCGGAAAGCGCGACGGTCGCACCCTGCGCGTGCAGGGAACGCGCGATTGCACCGCCTATCGCTCCGCTGGCGCCGGTCACCAGTGCAGCCTTGCTCGACAAGTCGAACATCATCAGTTCCTCCCCGCCCTGACGGCAGCAACATCCGCTGGACTTCCGATCGCGGTAACGACCGCACCTTCCGCAAGGCGTCTGATCAGTCCACTAAGCACCTTGCCGGCACCAACCTCATAGAAATTCGTCACACCGGCACCCGCCATGTACACCACTGACTCGCGCCAGCGTACGGTCCCGGTGACTTGCGCGATGAGCGAGCGCACAATCTCTGCGGGATCCTCTATCGCCTTTGCCAGCACGTTCGCGACCAACGGCACCGTCGGCGGCTTGACGGATACTTTGGCCAACGCTTCCGCCATCACATCGGCTGCCGGCTGCATCAGCGCGCAATGAAAGGGAGCAGATACCGGCAACAGCATTGCACGTTTTGCGCCTTTCGCCTTGGCGATTTCCACCGCACGCTCGACCGCCGCTTTATTGCCAGAGACAACTACCTGGCCGGCACCGTTATCGTTGGCAGCCTGGCATACCTCGCCTTGTGCGGCTTCCGCTGCAACCGCTGACGCCGCCTCGAATTCGAGACCAATGAGCGCTGCCATCGCGCCCATACCGACCGGCACGGCCTTCTGCATCGCCTGTCCGCGCGTGCGCAGCAGCCGCGCAGCATCTGCGACGGTGAGCGCACCGGCCGCGGCGAGCGCCGAATATTCGCCAAGTGAGTGCCCGGCGACGAATTGCGCATCGCGTGCCAATACGAGTCCTGCCTCACCCTCGAGTACGCGCAAGGCAGCAAGTGAGACTGCCATGAGCGCGGGCTGCGCATTTTCAGTGAGGGTGAGTGCGCCGGCGGGCCCCTCGAAGATGATGTTGCTGAGCCTGCTGTCGAGCGCGACGTCGACCTCTTCGAACACCTGCTGCGCGGCGGCGAAATTCGCCGCCAGCGTCTTCCCCATCCCGACGGCCTGGCTGCCCTGGCCCGGGAACACAAAAGCGACGGCCATGTCTTGTCCGTTGATTACTGCACCGAAATCGCGCCGAAAGACACCTCGATACCGGTTCTGTCAAGTTTCGCAGCCAGCGGTAACGTTGCAACAACACTCTTTCCGCTAGATTCACGCGGATCTTTCAGAAGCCAAGGCGATGAGCGAGCTGGTCACCGAGAACGAACTCGCGCGGGCGCGCAACGACCCAGCTTTTCGCCAGCAATTCCTGGCGCAAAACCTTGATCGGCTGATCGAGGCACTCAAAAAGATGCGGCGGGCCGGCGAACAAACGGCTGATACCGACCGCCAGCTTCGCGAGGGCGCCGACCTCGCAGTCAAACTCGCCGATCGTCTTCAAAGCGGCGACCTTGGCCCGCGCGCCGCCTGAACCGGTGGTCATGCGTTTCGGCATTGCCTCGTTTTGTCTTGCCTTTTTGCGAAAAACCCCTATAAACCGCGCGCTCCGTCGATCCTGGTTGGGAGCTTAACGGACGGCCGGCTGGCTGCAGTTATGAAGCCGGTAGGGCTTTTTGGGCCCGGCGTCCCGTGTTTCCGCCTTCAGAGCATTCGAGCCTTTCCCGAAGGGCTCGAGGGGCTAGGCGCCGGGATCGAGGACTTGGAACTGAACAAGGGAAAGGCATTTCATGCCGTTGTATGAACACGTCTACCTCACGCGCCAGGACCTGAGCGCGCAGCAGGTTGAGGAATTGACCACGCAGCTGTCCGGCGTGATTGGACAAATGGGTGGCAAGATCACGAAGAATGAATACTGGGGCTTGAAGTCCCTCACCTACCGCATTCGCAAGAACCGCAAGGCGCACATGACGTTGCTCAACGTCGATGCGCCGCCAGCAGCGCTCAACGAGATCGAACGTCAGGAGCGGCTCAACGAAGACGTGCTGCGTTATCTCACCATCCGCGTCGAGGCGCACGAGGAAGGTCCCTCGGCAATGATGCGCAAGTCCGATCGTGACCGCGACGAACGTGGCGGCCGCGGCGAACGCCGTCCGCGACGCGACGAGGGTGGCGAGGATATCGAGGTCAGCGAAGCTTCGGTAGCGGAGGAATAGGTCATGGCATTCTCATCGCAAGGCGGCGCACGCCGCCCGTTCTTCCGCCGTCGCAAGACCTGCCCTTTCTCCGGCGCCAACGCGCCCAAGATCGATTACAAGGACGTCAAATTGCTCCAGCGCTACGTATCGGAGCGCGGCAAGATCGTACCGAGCCGTATCACTGCGGTGTCAGCGAAGAAGCAGCGCGAATTGGCGCAAGCAATCAAGCGTGCGCGCTTTCTTGGCCTGCTGCCTTACGTGATACAGTAGAATAAAAACGAGGCTTCCAGGAACCTGGAAGCCGATGGTTGGGGCGGATCTGGTTCCGTCTCTAACCGCTCTGGAGAGCGGGACAGCTCGTGATGGTGCACTTCGCAATCATAGGAATTGGAGCCGGAGCCGCCGCGGCCTTGCTGTTCGCCTCGGTGACTTCGGGGACGTTGCTGTCGATTCCCTTGTTCTATCTCGCACCGTTGCCAATCATGATCGCCGGGCTTGGCTGGAGTTATTGGGCCGCGCTCACCGCAGCGCTGACCGGCGCAATGGCTCTGGGCCTCGTATTCGGCGCCGTGTTCGTGTTTGCATTCCTCGCGGGCGCCGGTATTCCAGGCTGGTGGCTTGCCTATCTCGCCATGCTCGCCCGCCCTGCGGGCGCTCATGGCCACGAGGGCCCACTTGAATGGTATCCCACCGGGCGCGTTGTGGCATGGGCAGCTATCCTCGCTGCGCTCGTCGTTGTCGTTGCCATCCCAAACCTGGGTACCGATGGCGAGAGCTTCCGTGCCGGCCTCCACGACGCACTTGCCAGAATGCTGAGAGTGCAGATCGGCACACCGGTCGACACTCCGCTAACATTGCCAGGTGGCACTGACCCTGAGCGGTTTATCAATTTCCTGGTGTCGGTGATCCCGGCAACCGCAGCCGTTCTCGCCACACTGACGAATCTGTTCAACCTTTGGCTCGCCGGCCGCGTGGTGAAATTCTCCGGACGGTTGACGCGGCCGTGGCCGCAGATTTGGGCGATGCGTTTCCCGCCACTGCTGACGGCGGCGCTCGTGCTCGCGATCGCCCTGAGTTTTGCAGGAGGCCTGATCGGGGTCGTCGGAAGCATATTTTCGGCGAGCCTGCTCATGGCATACGGCGTACTTGGCTTCGCAGTGTTGCACTCGATCACGCAGGGCATGACCTCGCGCCCATTCTTGCTCGCCGGGACCTATCTCGTCGTGCTGATGATTGGCTGGCTGGTATTGGCACTCTGCCTGCTCGGCGTGCTGGATACGATGATCGACGTGCGTGCACGCGTCTCGCGCAAGCGCGGACCGCCTCCGATTACATGAGAGTCACACAGTCACCAACAAACCAGGTTCAGATCGAGGAGTAACGACAATGGAAGTGATCCTGCTCGAGCGTATCGGAAAGCTCGGACAAATGGGCGACGTCGTGCGCGTGAAGGACGGATTCGCCCGTAACTTCTTGCTGCCGCGCGGCAAGGCGCTTCGCGCCACATCTGACAACAAGAAGCGATTCGAAGAGATGAAATCCGATCTTGAGGCTCGCAATCTCGAGATGAAGGGCGAGGCCGGCAAGATTGGAAGCAAACTCAACGGCAAGACTTACGTGGTGTTGCGTCAGGCAAGCGAGTCCGGACAGTTGTTCGGTTCGGTGTCGAGCCGCGACATCGCTGCCCTAATCAAGGCTGACGGCGCCGAAGTCGGGCGCTCAGAGATCGTGCTCAACGCTCCGATCAAGACGATCGGTCAATATAAGGTACCGTTGGCCCTCCATCCCGAAGTCGAGGTTGGGATTACAGTTACAGTCGCGCGCAGCGCCGACGAAGCCGAACGTTTGGCGCGTGGCGAAGACGTCACTGTACGGCGCACGGAGGCGGAAGAGGAATCCGCTGCTGCGGCGGCGGCTGCGGAAGCCCTGTTCGAGCCGGAAGCGGTCAAGGCTGCCCGCGGTCAAGAGGACGCGGAAGGCGATGGAGCGGCAAAGCAAGCCGGCGACGCACCTGCCAAAGCCACCAAAGGCAAGAAAAAGAAGAAAACCGAAGAGGCGTGAGCGCTCTGTCGTTAGTCTGACTTTTCGGGCTTGGCTCCCTCGGCGGGCTTTGCTTCGCCGGCCGAGGGGACTGCTGGCTTCGATTCAATCGACCTCGGTTCGGGCGCCAGTATGTCGGAGGGCCGTGCCTCGGGCGGCTTCGATTCCGAAGACTTGCTCACGCCCTTGGCTTCGCCCGGCTTCGCACCCGGCCTTTTTCTGTCGCCAGGCTGAGCGTTTCCATCGCCTTTGGCACTCCGCTTGGATGCTCGCGCCGGCGATGCCGGGCCCGTATCTAACGATTTGAGGTAATTGGCAATCGCGGTGGCTGATTCCCGGCTCGCCGTATAGTGCGTGCGCAGGAAACTATCGAGCCCGAACAGCCCGCCAGCCTTGGCCAGCCCTTGCGCCGATTTATGACAGGCCGAGCAATCCGATGCGAAAAGCTGCGTTGGGCTTTTGCCCCGGTCGAGGCTTTCCTGCGCCCTCGCCCCGCCTACCAGGCACAGCGCACTTATGGCTGCCCCCCACCAGATGCCGCGACGTAGCGCCTTCAGGCCCATCAATGGTCTCGCTGCCGCCGCCCACCGGTTTTCCACGATCAATGCCTTGATAGCGCATTGTATTGGAATTGTGACCCACATCTGAACGGATGGCCGCCCTGCGTGTTGCAGGATTGCTGACGTGCGGGAACTTTGATTAAATACCTAGGTCCGAACGTTTGTGCGTCCGCAGTGTTGTCTTGCAAGGGCTTCGCCAGACAGCATGAGGGTGCGTGGGTCACGGATGCGGCCGATGGACCGGTTGCTTCAAATTCTGCTTGGTGCCTTTATCCGGCGAGGGGCGTTCAATCTCACCACCTCGCGCGGAAACACCTTCACATTTGGCGACGGCACGGGCGTGCCGGTGGCCGTGCGCTTTACCACTCATGCCGCCGAACTCGGCATCGTGCTCGATCCCGAGCTCAAATTCGGCGAAGCCTATATGGACGGCACGCTGGTGGTCGAGAAGGGCACGATCGCCGACGTCCTCTCGGTCGTGCTTGGACAAGATGCAGAAGCCCCCGGCTGGGCCCGGCCGCAGTGGTTGCTGCGCTTCATTGCGCGGCGCCTGGCACAGTTCAATTCGCCCAAGCGAGCCCGCCGCAACGTGGCGCACCATTACGATCTCGACGGACGCCTCTACTCACTCTTCCTCGATGCCGACCGACAGTACAGCTGCGGCTATTTCGAAACGCCGGGCACCTCGCTCGACGACGCACAGCTCGCCAAAAAGCGTCATCTCGCTGCAAAGCTCATCCTTGACCGTAAGCACCGCGTGCTCGACATAGGCTGCGGCTGGGGCGGATTGGGCCTGTACCTCGCAGAACTGGGCGGTGCTGATGTCACTGGTGTAACCCTTTCGCAGGAGCAACATGCCGTCGCCAACGAACGCGCGGCCGAAAAGGGCTTGAGCGGTCGCGCCCGTTTCCTGTTGCAGGACTATCGTGACCTACACGAACCGTTTGAGCGTATCGTCTCGGTCGGCATGTTCGAGCATGTCGGCGTTGGCCATTACGAAGCTTTTTTCCAGAAATGCGCTGAACTGCTATGCGATGACGGCGTAATGGTCCTGCATTCGATCGGCCGCTCGGAAGGACCCGGCGTCACCAATCCCTGGATCGCGAAATATATTTTCCCCGGCGGTTATATCCCGGCGTTGTCGGAAGTGCTGCCCGTCATTGAGCGCGCGGGCCTGCTGGTGACGGACATCGAGATCCTCCGTCTACACTACGCAGAGACGTTGAAGGCCTGGCGCGAGCGTTTCCTCGCGCACCGAGACGACGCTGAACGCATTTATGAGCCGCGTTTCGTGCGCATGTGGGAGTTTTATCTCGCGGCCTCGGAAATGTCGTTCCGCGAGCAAAACATGATGGTAATGCAAATCCAGCTTACCAAGCGCCAAGGTGTCGTGCCGATCACGCGGGATTACATTATGCATGAGGAGCGGCGCCTCGCCGCCGCCGAAGGCGCGCGCAGGCCGCAGTTGCGGCTCGCGGGCGAATAGCTCGGCTTTGGTCGGCGTTACTCGACCCCGCGGTCAAGAAAAAACCTGCCTTTCCCACCGCTCAACACAGCATGTGAATTGCGGGATAACCGCACGGCAAGGACGCTTCTGTCGTGCAACGCGTGCTATGCCACAATTCCCGGGTATGCACTGACATCCAATGGCCCTCGCTGATTCGACAGCCCGCAAGCAGGTCGAAGAACCTGCCCCGCTCTATCGTTCCGCTCCGCACAATATAGAGGCGGAACAGGCGCTCTTGGGCGCCATCCTGGTCAACAACGAAGCCTTCTATCGCGTTTCCGATTTTCTGGAACCGGTGCACTTCTTCGAGCCGATCCACCAGAAGATCTATCAGCTTTCGCGCGATCTGATCCGCGCAGGCAAGCTGGCTACGCCGGTGACGCTCAAGACTTTTCTTGACGCCAGCGTCGATATCGGCGGCCTCACCGTCGGCCAATACCTGGCGAGGCTTGCCGCGGAAGCAACCACAATCATCAATGCCGAGGATTACGGCCATACTGTCTATGATCTTTCGATCCGCCGGGCGCTGATCCAGGTCGGTGAGGACATGGTCAACGTCGCCTTCGACGCACCTGTCGATTTTTCTCCACGCAATCAGATCGAGGATGCCGAACGCAGACTTTATGAACTGGCGGAGACGGGCCGGTACGACGGCGGCTTTCAGCGGTTCGCCCAGGCCCTCACCACCGCCATCGACATGGCAGCGCACGCATTCCAGCGTGACGGCAAATTATCCGGCACCGCTACCGGGCTTGACGATCTTGACCGCATGATGGGCGGCTTGCAGCAGTCGGACCTGATCATCCTGGCTGGCCGCCCGGGCATGGGCAAAACCGCGCTCGCCACCAATATTGGCTACAATGTCGCCAGGGCCTGGCGTGGCGAAGTCAAACCGGATGGTCACACGGTCACGGTCAATGGCGGAATTGTCGGGTTCTTCTCGCTGGAAATGTCGGCAGAGCAACTCGCGACGCGTATCATCGCAGAGCAGACTGGAATTCCATCCAACCAGATCCGGCGCGGCGGCATCAGTGAGAGCGACTTCGAGAAGATCAAAGATTACTCGATCGAACTGCAAAATATCCCGCTCTATGTAGACGAGACTGGGGGCCTTTCGGTTGCCCAGCTTGCGGCTCGCGCGCGCCGGCTCAAGCGGCAACGGGGCCTCGATCTCCTGGTGATCGACTATTTGCAGTTGTTGCAAGGCTCAACGCGCCGCTCCCAGGAAAACCGGGTGCAGGAAATTACGGAAATCACCACCAAACTCAAGGCGTTGGCGAAAGAACTTAACGTGCCGATTTTGGCGCTGTCGCAACTATCCCGCCAAGTGGAAAGCCGTGATGACAAGCGGCCCCAGCTCTCGGATTTGCGCGAATCCGGTTCAATCGAGCAGGACGCCGACGTGGTGTTGTTTGTTTATCGCGAGGAATATTACCACCAGATGCGCAAGCCGTTGGAATCCAGCCGTGAGAAGTTCGCGGAATGGCTGGCGGAAGCCGACAAAGTCCACGGCAAAGCGGAAGTTATCATCGGCAAGCAACGTCATGGGCCGACTGGAACCGTCGAACTGCAGTTCGACGCCGCCGTGACCAGATTCTCTTCCCTCGCCCGCGATACGCGCCTGCCAGAGCGAATGTAGGGAAATGTAGGGAAGTGAGACGGCCACATGGACTGCCGGCTCCTGGGCGGGTAAACCCCAACGCTATGGCCGAGACCGCCTTGCAGCCTGACTTGCCGGCAGAGCCCGCTGTGAGCCTCCCGGGATCGCATCAAGCCGCTCCCGAGGCTGGCGGTATCCTCACGGTCAATTTGGACGCGATCGTCGCGAACTGGCAGGAGCTCGGCCGGCGCGCAATGCCGTCGGAGTGTGCGGCCGTCATCAAGGCTGCTGGCTATGGTTGCGGCATCGAACCGGTGGCCCACGCGCTTTCGCGCGCTGGCTGCAAGACCTTCTTTGTCGCTGATCTCGCTGAGGCGCGGCGCGCCCGGACTGTTGCGCCGGATGCCACCATCTATGTACTCAACGGTCTCCTGTCTGGTACGGCATCGGCTTTTCCCGACATCGGTGCACGTCCTGTGATTGGCAGCCTTGTTGAACTGGCAGAATGGGATGCGTTCTGTTCAGTGAACCAGTGGCGTGGCGGTGCGGCGCTACACGTCGACACCGGAATGAACAGGCTCGGTATTTCCACTGAGGAGGCGGCCGCGCTGGCGCCGCGTATTCGCGCGGAAAATCACGGCATCACCTTGCTCATGAGCCATCTTGTTTGCGCCGAGCAACCAGACCACCCGCTCAACGAACACCAGATGAATTTATTCCGCGAAGTTCGCCTCCTTTACCGAGGTATTCCTGGTTCGCTCGCCAATTCGTCAGGCATTTTTCTGGGCAATGGCGCCCATTGCGACATGGTGCGTCCCGGCGCCGCCCTTTTTGGGGTCAATCCGACACCCGGCCGCCGCAACCCAATGCGCCCTGTCATCGAATTGCACGCGCGCGTCGTCCTCGTGCGCAACGTCCCTAAGGGAGAGACTATTGGTTACAACGCGACCTGGACGGCCAAGCACCCAACGCGGGTCGCGGTGGTTGCCGTAGGGTATGCCGATGGTTATCCGCGCGCTGCAAGTGCAACCGACGCCACGCCGGGTTCAGACGCCATCGTTGCCGGCACGCGCTGCCCGCTGGCCGGGCGTGTTTCGATGGACCTCATGGCGATCGACATCACGGCCCTGCCCGACCATTCTGTCAAACGAGGCGATCTGGTCACCCTGATCGGCGGTGAGATCGGCGTTGATGACCTTGCGGCTGCGGCCGGCACCATTGGCTATGAAGTGCTCACCAGCCTGGGCCCTCGCTATAACCGGATCTACCGGCAAACCTGAGGCACCGGCGCTCTGCCCTTGGACCCAATTTGTGGGCGTTATCGCCGTCCCCGCAAACCCTGAAAAATAAGCATTTCTTTAAAATGTTCTTGTATTGTTCTTTTTGGCGCTTTAGCGTTCGTGACAACTTTTTGGGCGATTCTTATGTCGAGACGCACCCTGACCTTCGTTTGCCAAAACTGCGGTGCCGCCTTCAGCCGCTGGCAGGGCAAGTGCGAAGCCTGCGGAGAGTGGAACACGCTCAGCGAGGAAGGTGCAGAGCGTCCGGCAGGGCCCGGTCGTAAGCCGGGCAAAGGCCGGCTCTTCGTGTTGGAGCCTCTTGCAGGCGAGACGCAAGACGCCCCGCGTCTGGCCTCTGGTATTGCTGAATTCGACCGCGTGACTGGGGGCGGCTTTGTGCGCGGCTCCGTATTGTTGGTCGGCGGCGATCCCGGCATCGGTAAGTCGACTCTGCTGATCCAGGCCACCGCCGCGCTTGCTCGCGCAGGACATCGGGCCGTCTATATCTCAGGCGAGGAAGCGGTGGCGCAGGTACGCTTGCGCGCGGAACGTTTGGGATTGCGCGACGCCGCCGTCGAACTGGCGGCGGAAACGGCTGTCGAGGACATCATTGCAACCCTGTCGGAAGGCAAGACGCCTCGCTTGATCGTCATCGATTCCATCCAGACGATGTGGACAAGCACAGTCGAGTCGGCACCCGGGACAGTGACTCAGGTGCGCGGCTCGGCGCAGGCGCTGATCCGTTATGCCAAGAAGTCCGGTGCAGCAATCATACTCGTCGGCCACGTCACCAAAGATGGTCAAATCGCCGGCCCCCGTGTCGTCGAGCATATGGTCGACGCCGTACTTTCCTTCGAAGGCGAAGGCTCACACCAATTCCGCATCTTGCGCGCCGTCAAAAACCGGTTCGGCCCGACGGACGAAATCGGTGTCTTTGAAATGACTGGCTCTGGCTTGCGCGAAGTCGCCAACCCGTCAGAACTGTTTCTCTCGGAGCGCGATCTAGGCCAGCCTGGAACTGCCGTGTTTGCCGGTATCGAGGGCACCCGGCCATTGCTGGTCGAAATCCAGGCGCTGGTTGCACCGACGTCGCTCGGTACGCCCAGGCGCGCCGTTGTTGGTTGGGATCCAAGCCGGCTCTCGATGGTTCTCGCCGTTTTGGAAGCACATTGTGGGGTCCGGCTCGGGGCTCACGATGTTTACCTCAATGTTGCCGGCGGCATGCGCATCCAGGAACCGGCAGGCGATCTGGCTGCGGCGGCCGCACTGGTTTCCTCGCTGGCCAATGCACCGTTACCGGCGGATGCGGTTTATTTCGGCGAGGTATCGCTTTCCGGAGCGGTCCGGCCGGTCGCTCAGAGCGCGGCACGTCTCAAAGAGGCTGCAAAGCTTGGCTTTACATGTGCCGTCATGCCGGAAGCCGCACGCGGCGAAACCATAGAGTCCGGTCTTAAGGTTATCGATGTCGCAAGCCTCGCCAATCTGGTGGCTGACATTGCAGCCCGGGGTAAAGCGAGCATGGCTGCTAAAACTGGTGGACAAAACCGGTGACGGGGGCGCGATGCCCCGCTATATACGGCGCGTCTAAACCGGTTAGTTGCGCTGTCGATCGCCCGACCGCTAACGCAGAAATGGTCCTGAAATTAAGCACTTAAGGTCGACATTGCCGCCCTGGTCCGGAGCCGCTATGGCTGCCCGGGATTCGTCACGCCGAGCGGTTGTCCTGCGCGACATGACTTGCCGAAACTTGCGGAGTTTATGAGTCCTCGATGCCGATCACGCTGCTCGACATCATTTTGCTCGCGGTCATGTTGATCTCAGGGCTGCTCGCCATGATCCGGGGGTTCATGCGCGAGATCCTGTCGATCGGCGCCTGGGGCGTCGCCGCCGTGGTCACGCTTTATTCCTACAGTCGCATCCTTCCGATAGCGAAGCAGTACTTCAATAGTGACGCCGTGGCTGCCGGAATTTCCGCTGGCGGCGTTTTTCTCGGCACGCTGCTCATCGTCTCGATCATCACGGCGCGCATTTCCGACATGGTTCTTGACAGCCGCGTCGGCGCACTTGATCGCACGCTCGGTTTCCTTTTCGGGCTTGGCCGCGGCCTGATCATTGTCGTCGTCGCCTTCCTGTTTTTCGCCTGGTTGGTGCCTGACCGCAGCCAGCCGGACTGGGTCCGCGGCGCCAAGTCGAAGGTGGTCCTGCAAAATACGGGACAATGGCTGATGTCGATGTTGCCGGATGACCCCGAAAGCACCATCTTAAAGAGGCTGAAAAAGCCGAAGCCGGAAGATCAGGATGTGCCTGATGCAAATCCCGACCAGCGCTCGGAATTGCCGCTGAC
The DNA here is from genome assembly GCA_036496445.1 of Pseudolabrys sp. Classification (GTDB taxonomy): domain Bacteria; phylum Pseudomonadota; class Alphaproteobacteria; order Rhizobiales; family Xanthobacteraceae; genus Pseudolabrys. The sequence continues at coordinate 59,229 of DASXLC010000127.1, forward strand.
ACAACCGAGGGCAAGTGGAACGCGATAGCGATGCACACACCCACACAGGACCACGGGCCCATGGCTGATTCGGAGTTCGATCCCAACGCCGACCGCCTGCGCGAAGAATGTGGGGTGTTCGGCATTTTCGGCCATCCTGACGCGGCCGCTATCACGGCGCTCGGTTTGCACGCCCTCCAGCACAGAGGTCAGGAAGCAGCCGGCATCGTCTCCTTCGATGGTAAACGCTTCCACTCGGAGCGTCGTCTCGGCCTGGTCGGTGACGCTTTCGCCCGGCGCGAAGTGATTGACCGCCTGCCCGGCACGTCCGCGATGGGCCACGTGCGCTATTCGACCACCGGCGAAACCATTCTGCGCAATGTGCAGCCGTTGTTTGCAGAACTCGAAGGCGGTGGTTTCGCTATCGGGCATAACGGCAACCTCACCAATGGCATCAAACTGCGGCGCGACCTTGTGCACGAGGGCGCTATGATGCAGTCAACCACCGACACCGAGGTTATCCTTCACCTTGTTGCGCGCGCCAGGCGCAACCGCTTCGTCGACCGCTTCATCGAAGGCCTGCGGCAGCTCGAAGGCGCATATGCATTCGTCGGCCTCACCAACAAGAAATTAGTCGGCGCTCGCGACCCGCTCGGCATTCGCCCGCTGGTGGTCGGCAGACTCGATGGCTGCCCGATCCTTGCGTCCGAAACATGCGCACTCGACATCATCGGCGCCCAATATGTGCGCGATGTAGAAAACGGCGAGGTCGTCATCTTTGATGAGGAAGGCGCGCAGTCGCATAAGCCGTTCCCGCCGATGCCGGCGCGTCCCTGCATTTTCGAATACATCTATTTCTCGCGGCCCGACTCCATCATTGGCGGCCGTCACGTCTACAACGTGCGTAAGACGATGGGTGCGGAGCTTGCACGCGAAGCTCCGGCCAAGGCCGACGTGATCGTTCCAGTGCCGGATTCGGGCGTGCCTGCGGCGATCGGTTTCGCGCAGGAGGCCGGCATTCCCTACGAACTCGGCATTATCCGCAACCACTATGTTGGCCGGACCTTCATTCAGCCGACGCAGGCGATCCGCGATCAGGGGGTTCGCCTGAAACATTCTGCCAATCGCGCGGTCGTCGAAGGCAAACGGATCGTGCTCGTGGACGACTCGATCGTGCGCGGGACGACCTCGCGGAAGATTGTGCAAATGATGCGCGATGCCGGTGCCAAGGAAGTACACTTCCGCATCGCTTCACCGCCGATTACTCATCCGGACTATTACGGCATCGATACGCCCGAGCGCGACAAGCTGCTCGCCGCCACTCATGATCTCGAAGGCATGAGAAAGTTTATTGGAGCGGACTCTTTGGCGTTTCTGTCGGTTGATGGCATCTACCGCGCGATGGGTTTCGAAGGACGAGATCCGGCGCGGCCGCAATTTACCGATCACTGCTTCACCGGCGACTATCCGACGCCCCTCACCGATCTCGCCGCGCAAGAGGCGAGCCCACGCCAATTGTCGCTGCTGGCAGAAGCCATCTAGCTCGCCTTTCACTGTCTGTCGCGTATGGCAAAGCCCCTCACCGATCGTATTGCGCTGGTCACGGGCGCCTCGCGCGGCATTGGCGCCGCGCTTGCGCTTGAGCTTGCGCAGGCGGGCGCGCACGTGGTGGCTGTCGCGCGCACGGTTGGCGGGCTGGAGGAACTCGACGACAGGATCAAGGAAGGCGGTGGCTCGGCGACGCTTGTGCCGCTCGACGTCAAAGACAGCGAGGGCATCGCACGACTCGCACTTGCCCTGAACGAACGCTACCAGCGGCTCGATGTGCTCATCGGCAATGCTGGCATTCTCGGTCCCCTCTCCCCGCTTGCCCATGTCGAGCCGAAAGACTGGGACAATCTGATTGCAGTCAATGTCACCGCCAATTGGCAGTTCATTCGTTGCATGGACACGCTCCTCAGACGCTCGCACGCTGGGCGTGCCGTCTTCCTGACGTCCGGCGTTGCCCACTTGGGAAGGGCTTATTGGGGGCCTTACGCGGCCTCGAAGGCGGCCCTGGAAGCGCTTGTGCGCACCTATGCGGCGGAATGTGCGACCACGCCTGTGCGCGTCAACCTATTCGGTCCCGGCCCCACGCGCACGCGCATGTATGCGAGTGCTTTTCCGGGCATCGATCCGCTGACGCTGCCAACGCCCGAAGAAGTTGCGAAGGCGATATTGCCCTTATGCCTGCCGGAGTGCGCCGAAACCGGGAAGCTCTACAATTTCCGTGAGCGCAAGTTTCTCGAATTTCACTCTCCAGCCTGACCCCGGCGGCTCAATGTTTCCGCCTCGCCCGGCCTTTGTAGGGATTATCTTTTTCGCGCAGCGCGAGACGGATCGGGGTTCCCGGAAGATCGAATGTGTCGCGCAATGAATTGAGTAAATATCTCTTGTAGCCATCGGGAACGGCATCGGCACGCGTACAGAACACAACAAAGCTTGGTGGCCGACTCTTCGGCTGAGTAATGTAATTAAGCCGCAGCGAGCGCCCGGATACCGCCGGCGGCGGATGCGCACTAACCGCGTGCTCGAACCAGCGATTGAGCGCACTGGTGGCGACGCGTTTGTTCCAAACCTGATACGCATCGACGACGGCTTGCATCAGCCGATCGAGGCCTTCGCCCGTAAGACCGGAGACCGCTACCAGTGGAACACCCTTGAGTTGGGTCAGTTTCTCCTCCGCCTGTTCGCGCAACTTGCCAATAGCGCCTGCCGTCTTGTCCTTCAGGTCCCATTTATTCACTGCAATGACGATTGCTCTGCCCTCCTGTTCGACCAGATCGGCAATGCGCTGATCCTGCTCCTCGAAGGCATTTTCGACGTCCAGCAGCACGACCACGACTTCGGCAAATCGAACCGCATTGAGCGCATCGGCAACCGAGAGTTTTTCCAGCTTTTCTTCCACGCGCGATCGGCGACGCAGCCCGGCGGTGTCGTAGATACGAAATTTGTATCCGTGCCAGTCATGTTCTACTGCAATAGCGTCCCGCGTGATGCCTGCTTCCGGTCCGGTGAGCAACCGCTCCTCACCAATAATCCGGTTGATCAATGTCGACTTGCCCGCATTGGGACGGCCGACAATGGCCACGCGGATCGGATGGGCCTCGGCTGAACCCACCGCTGGCTCAGTAGCACTTGCAGTGACCTCGGGCAGCGCTGCCCGCAAGGCGTCGTAAAGATCAGATAGTCCCTCATTGTGCTCGGCCGAGATGGCGACCGGCTCACCGAGGCCGAGTTCATAGGCCTCCAGTCGCCGCGCCTCCGCGGCCTGCCCCTCGCTCTTGTTGGCAATGAGTACGGTTGGCTTGCCGGACTTGTGTGCGAGCGCGGCAAATTCGTGATCCACCGGCATTGGGCCGGCACGCACGTCGATCATGAAGAAAATCGCGTCCGCCTGCTCGATCGCGGTCTCCGTCTGCGCCCGCATGCGGCCAGAAAGACTTTCTGGCGTCGACTGCTCGAGGCCCGCGGTATCAATCACCGTAAAAGCGATATCGCCGAGCCGCCCCTCGCCCTCGCGACGATCGCGTGTGACGCCGGGGCGATCGTCGACCAAGGCCAGGCGCCGCCCAACAAGGCGATTGAACAAGGTTGATTTGCCGACATTGGGCCGGCCGACTATGGCAATGGTGAAGGTCATCCGCTGTCGCTGCCGGGCCTAATACGGCAGTCCATAAAATAATCCAAGAATGTGTTTGCGGCCCCTGTCAGCTCGGGGTCAAGCCCGGGGTCAAACGTCCGCACATAACCCACGCATCAGCGTGAGAAGGTGCCGGGTTGCGGCGAGGATGGCCACGGCGCAGCAGCATTTGACTGTCCTTGCGCCGCAGGCCAGGGCGACTGGCCTTGTTGTTGCGGTGCCGGCTGCTGGTCCGGCCAAGGCGCGGATTGCTGTTGCTGCGCCGGCGAAACAGTAACCTGTGACGGCTGCGAGACCGTACGCGGCTTTGACGCACGCTTCGGTTTGGGTTTGGGTTCCTCAGGTTGGACGGCAGCAGTCTTTTTGTCCGGCTCGGCGGCGACCGCCTCCTTGCCTTGTTCGGCTGGCGGCGTTTGCGCAGCATCGACCGGCGGCTGGCTGCCTTTCATGTATTCCGGCGGAATACCTTGGGAAACGCCCGGAACACCACCAGGAAACACTTCCCTGCGTTCGCCCGGAAGCTTCTTCTTCTCACTGAGACCGAAAACATCGAGCTTGTCGGGATCAAATCCCCCCGAGCACGCCGCCAGCGCAGGAACGAATGTGGCGAGGACGGTCAGCAGTGCAATGCGGTGGATTGTACGCATGACTTGCCCTCAGCTCTTACCTTCGGCGGCGATCAATCCCGACAACACGTCCGCGCGTGCGCGCGTTCCTATCGGCGAATCCGCATCGGTGGCGATCATGTCGAGGTAACGGCGCACAGCAGCAAAATCGTGGTTGCGCCAGGCAGACAGCGCGAGAAGTTCGCGCGCAGTGTGACGAAAGCTGCGTGTCGGCTCGGCGAGTGGTTCTAGTCGTCTGCGCATGTCCGCCAGCGTGGCCGTATCGACCAGCAAGAGGCTGGCGCGGATCGCGGCGAGATCCTGCCAGGTCGCTCCGAGGGAGGCGTCGGCCGAGAGTTCATCATAAGCCTTCACTGCGTCGGCGGGCTTGATCTGAGCGAGCGCGCCGGCCGCTCGCATCCGCGCCAGCACGCGATAACCTTCCGGGGCATCCGCTGCCACCTTGGCGAAAGCAGCTTCCGCCTCGGCAAATTTGCCCTGTTCGCCCAAGGCCGCTGCCGCCTCGAATGCAGCGCCTGCAGCCGCAGCTCGCTTGGCGACCCAGTATTCATAGCCACGCCATGCGCCGATGCCGGCGACAATCAGGACAGCCAGCGCGATAAGGTAGATGCTGTAGCGATCCCACAGCTTTTTCAGCTGTTCGCGCCGGACTTCCTCGTCAACTTCATGAAAAATATCGGCCACGATGGCTCCCAACCCGCCCCTCGACCCCGGGGCCGAATTGCGCCGTAAACTAACGATGTGGCGCGCCTAAGGCAAAGGCAAGCCCGACATTCGTTAATATTTCAGGGCCTTAGCCCTTCTTGCCTTTCATCGGATAGACGTGCTCTGGCCCGGGAAAAGCGCGCGAGCGCACGTCCGCAGCGTAGTCGGCGACCGCCTTCTCGATGCCGGGGCCAAGCGAGCCGTAACGCTTGACGAATTTTGGAACCCGCGGCGACAGGCCGAGCATGTCCTCCAGCACCAAAATCTGTCCGTCGCAGGCCACGCTCGCGCCGATTCCGATTGTCGGGATCGGCACCGATGCGGTCAGCTTGCGCGCCAGCGGCTCTGCCACTGCCTCGATTACTACCGAGAATGCACCCGCCTGCGACACCGCAATCGTGTCTTCCTCGATACGCGCCCAGTCGGTTTCGTCGCGGCCCTGGGCGCGGAATGATCCGATCGTGTTGATGGACTGCGGGGTCAGACCGACGTGTGCCATTACCGGCACACCGCGCTCGGCGAGAAAACGGATGGTTTCGCCCATACGCTTGCCGCCTTCGACCTTGATTGCGCCGCAACCGGTTTCCTTCAGCACGCGCGCCGCATTCATGAAAGCTTGTTCTTTCGAAGCTTCATAGGAAGCGAATGGCATATCGACAACCACCAGCGCACGCTTCGATCCGCGCATCACAGCATGACCCTGCAGGATCATCATTTCGAGCGTAACTGGAACGGTGGTCTCAAGCCCATGCATCACCATGCCGAGCGAGTCGCCAACAAGAACCACATCGCAATGCGCGTCGACAATGCGCGCGGTGTGCGCATGATAAGACGTCAAGCACACGATCGGCTCTCCGCCTTTTCGCGCGCGTATGTCGGGGGCGGTGAGCCGCCGGATTTCGTCTTGGACTGACATAACAGATTATTTCCCGAACACGGGCACGCCAATCACCACCGGATGGAAGGCGTATCCCAAAGCCAGATAAACTGCGATCCCGAGCCCTACGACGATCGCGTCATTTGTCCAACTCGCTGGCGCGACCAACGGTCCAACGTCTTTACGGCGTTTCGCGGCGATGCGGGCATACACCCCCCACGCCAAAAAGGTGCCGAAGAGCAGGATCGAGCCGAGATCCCCGTTGGAAAGCAAGTGCGCCAAGGCCCAGGTCTTCACGCCGGCGAGCGCCGGATGCTTCAGGCGCGTCTTGATGTGGCTTGGAATAAAAGCGGCGACAACGAAGATCACCGCAAACAGCATTAATCCGACGGTGATGTGCCGCATGAACGCGGGCGGCGACCACACTTGAATCCATTCATGCGCGCGATATAGCCCGTAGCCCCAAACGATCAGGGCGAGTCCGGCAAGAGAAGCCAGCGCGAACACCCCACGATAAACAGCCGGGCCCACCCGCGCGATTACATCGGTGCGCGCGTCGCGGAACGAGACGAAGACATGCGTGCCCAGAAAAACCAGGAGGCCCAGAATTAGAATGCTTAAGCCCATGCTACACTCGCCTCAGATTGCCGCCGCAGTAAAGGATAGCGGCAACCAATGCAAGCGGTCCGCGCACAAGGCATACCCCCGAATGACTGCAGCAACGGCACATCGTTTGTTAAATGGCGCCATCGTCGCGATTTCGCTGTTGGTGGCAGCCGGATCCGCGCCTGCGCAAGACTGGCCGGCAAAGACCGTTCGTATCGTGGTTCCCTTCGGGCCAGGATCGACGCCCGACATCGTTGCACGCCTGGTCGCCGATGGCCTGCAGCAGAAATACCCAGCCAGTGCATTTGTCGTTGAGAACAAGCCCGGCGCCAGCGGCAATATCGGCACCGATGTTGTTGCAAAGGCCGCGCCCGATGGCTCGACACTCGGGGTAAGCATTGGCGGACCGCTCGCCATTAACACCCTGTTGTTCGCGAAATTGCCCTACGATCCTCACACGGATATCGCGCCCGTTACGCAACTGGTCACCCAACCGAGCGTACTCGCCGTCAATCCGAGCCTCGGGGTCAATTCCGTCGGCGAACTCGTCGCGCTCCTGAGGAAAAATCCCCGCAAGTACAATTTTGCTTCGATCGGAATCGGATCCCTTTCTCACCTTGCCATGGAAGCAATCGCGATCAAGGGAGGCGCCGAACTGGTGCACGTGCCCTATACAAGCTCGCCGCAAGCGATCACCGCTGTAATCCGCAATGACGCCCAGATAACGTGTCTCCCGGCAATTTCGGTAACGCCACAGGCGGCAGCAGGTGCGGTCAAAATTCTTGCTGTCTCAACCGCCCGGCGGTCGCCTTATTTGCCGGATGTACCGACCCTGAAAGAGGCCGGCATTGATGTGGAAGCCGATGCCTGGAACGGCTTGATTGCCCCTGGCGGCACACCCAGACCGATCATCGATAAGATCAGCAGGGATGTCGCCGAAATCATCAAGCAGCCGGCAGTGCGCGAAAAGCTGGCGACACAACTGATGGAACCAGTTGGCTCTTCGTCGGAAGAGCTGCGTGGGCGGATGGATGGCGAGATCGCGCGCTGGGCGCCAGTAATCAAGTCGGCGAATGTGAAATTGAACTAAGCCGCCTTGTCCTTCACGTCCTTGATGTCGGTGAAGGAAATGCCAAGTGCACGTTCGCGCGTGTAGTCGAGAATGAACTGATTGCGTGCCATGAAAACTTTGTCGCCATCAAGATCTTCGGCGCAGCTCGAATAGTTGGTCTGCACGAAATCCTCGATCTTTTTCACGTCGGCCGAGGCGATCCAGCGAGCCAGCTGAAACTCGGGCTGCTCGAAAGCGATCTCGAGGCCATACTCTTCAGACAACCGCACCTTGAGTACGTCGAGCTGCAAGGGACCGACCACTCCCACTAGCGCCGGCGCACCGTCGAGTGGGCGGAAGACTTGAACGACCCCCTCCTCCGCCATCTGCTGAAGCGCTTCCTTCAATTTTTTGGCCTTCATCGGATCGCCGAGCTTGACGCGGCGCAGGATTTCCGGCGCAAAATTCGGAACGCCGAGAAATGCGATATCCTCGCCTTCCGTGAGCGTGTCACCGATCCGAAGCGTCCCATGATTGGGAATGCCGACGACATCGCCAGCGTAAGCTTCTTCGGCAAGCGCGCGGTCCTGCGCAAAGAAGAATTGTGGCGTGGACAGCGTCATCGGCTTGGCGGTGCGCGTCAATTTCGCCTTCATCCCGCGCCGCAGCTTTCCGGAACAAAGGCGTGCAAAGGCAATGCGATCTCGATGATTGGGATCCATATTGGCCTGAATCTTGAAGACAAAAGCCGTCATCGAGTTCTCGTGGGCGTCAATCGTGCGCACATTGGATGCCTGCGCACGCGGTGCCGGCGCAAAGGCGGCCAATGCATCAAGCAAATCCTTGACACCGAAATTCTTGAGCGCCGAACCGAAGAAAACCGGCGTCAGATGCCCTTCACGGAATGACTTGAAGTCAAATGGCCGGCCAGCTTCCTTCACCAAAGCAAGCTCGTCGGCGACCGCCTTCGCATCGAGCATCGAATTTTTCGCGGCAAGCGCGGCAAGATCGAGCGGCTGGCGTTCAACCGTTTTCCCATCCTCGCTGACAAGCCGCATCTCGCCTGTCGCAAGATCATAAGTTCCAGCGAAGTCACGGCCACGCCCGATCGGCCATGTCATCGGCGTCGTATCGAGAGCCAGAATCTTTTCAATTTCGTCCAGCAGCTCGAACGGATCGCGACTCTCACGGTCCATCTTATTGATGAACGTGATGATGGGGATATCCCGCAATCGGCAGACTTCGAACAGCTTGCGTGTGCGAGCCTCGATGCCTTTTGCAGCATCGATCACCATCACCGCCGAGTCGACGGCTGTCAGGGTCCGGTACGTGTCTTCGGAAAAGTCTTCATGGCCCGGCGTGTCGAGCAGATTAAAGACACGGCCGTCGTAGTCGAAAGTCATGACCGACGTCACAACCGAAATACCACGCTCGCGCTCGATCGCCATCCAGTCGGAACGGGTCGAGCGGCGGTCACGCTTGGCTTTCACCTGTCCGGCAAGATTGATTGCGCCGCCGAATAGCAACAGTTTCTCGGTTAGCGTGGTCTTGCCGGCGTCCGGGTGCGAAATAATCGCGAACGTTCGCCGCCGGTCAACCTCCGCGGCAAGCGGCGTCAGAGCAATCGAATCGGAGGTAACTACAGGCCTGTTCATGGGGCGCATGTGGCAGGGAAAGCGCGCCGGATCAAGGGGCCGCTCTAACCCAGCGCAGCCATGTACTGTTCCGGTTTGAAGCCGACCAGCAACTTGCCGCCGCCGGCATCGAGCACCGGGCGCTTGATCATCGACGGTTGCTTGAGCATCAGCGCAATGGCTTTCGTCTCGGAGAGGCCGGCTTTGTCTTTGTCAGATAGCTTTTTGAATGTTGTCCCGGCGCGATTGAGCAAAGTCTCCCAGCCGACTTTATTCGCCCACCGCTCAAGGCGGTCGCGCTCGATACCCGCCGACTTGTAGTCGTGGAAAGCGTAGTCGACACTGTGCTTGTCCAGCCAGGCGCGCGCCTTCTTCATGGTGTCGCAGTTTTTGATTCCGTAGATGGTGATCGCCAAGGTCACTCCCATTCAATCGTGCCAGGTGGCTTCGACGTCACGTCGTAAACGACGCGGTTGACGCCCTTCACCTCGTTGATGATGCGGGTTGCCACCTCACCCAGAAAATTCATGTCGAAGCGATAGAAATCTGCGGTCATGCCGTCGGTCGAAGTAACCGCGCGCAACCCGACGACATATTCATAGGTGCGATAATCGCCCATGACGCCAACAGTTTTCACCGGCAGTAACACAGCGAACGCTTGCCAGATATCATCATATTGGCCGCTTCGGCGGATCTCCTCGATATAGATCTCATCAGCGAGCCGCAGGATATCGAGTTTTTCGCGCGTGATCGCACCAGGACAACGGATGGCAAGGCCCGGCCCGGGGAATGGATGCCGGCCGACAAAGGCCTCCGGAAGGCCAAGTTCGCGGCCAAGCGCCCGAACCTCATCCTTGAAAAGCTCGCGCAATGGCTCGACCAGCTTCATGTGCATGCGCTCGGGCAAGCCACCGACGTTGTGGTGCGACTTGATGGTGACCGAGGGTCCGCCGGTGAAGGACACACTCTCGATGACGTCAGGGTAGAGAGTACCCTGGGCAAGAAAATCGGCGCCTCCGATTTTCCTGGCCTCTTGTTCGAACACGTCGATGAACAGTTTGCCGATGGTCTTGCGTTTGACCTCCGGATCCTCGACGCCATCAAGTGCCTTGAGGAAAGTGTCGGAAGCGTTCACATGCACCAGCGGGATGTTGTAGCTCTCGCGGAACATGGTGACAACTTTTTGCGCCTCGCCGAGCCGCATCAGTCCGTGATCAACCAGCACACACGTGAGCTGGTCGCCAATTGCTTCGTGGATCAATACGGCAGCCACTGCCGAGTCGACACCGCCTGACAACCCGCAGATCACCCGGCCCTTGCCGACCTGTTTGCGAATCTTCTCAATCGCCTCATCCTTGAAGGCGCGCATGGTCCAGTCGCCGGCAAGGCCCGCAATCTTGCGCACGAAATTCCGCAAGAGCGCTGCGCCGTGTGGCGTGTGCACGACTTCGAGATGAAATTGGGTCGCGTAGAACTTGCGCTTGTCGTCACCGATAATGGCAATCGGCGCGTTGGGCGATGTGCCGAGCACCTTGAAGCCTTGTGGCAGCACGGTGACGCGGTCGCCGTGGCTCATCCACACGGGATACTTCTCGCCTTTGCGCCACACGTCCTCAAAGAGTGGTGTGTCACCGGTCACCGTCACTTCGGCGCGGCCGAATTCGCGATGATGCCCGCCCTCGACCTTACCGCCCAGCTGGGCCGCCATCGCTTGCTCGCCGTAGCAAATTCCAAGCACCGGAACGCCCGCTTCATAGATCGCTTTCGGCGCCAGTGGGGCATCCTTATCGAGAACAGACGCGGGCCCGCCCGAGAGGATGACAGCCTTCGGCTTCATCTCACGGAAGGCAGCCTCGGCCTTCTGATAGGGAACGATCTCGGAATAGACCTTTTCCTCCCGGACCCGGCGCGCGATGAGCTGGGTGACTTGAGAGCCGAAATCGACGATCAGAACCTTGTCGTGCATGGACGGCGATATCGCTCGAACGTGTCCGGAATCGGGTGCGCAAAGTCCGTTCGGTGCCGCCGCTTTTTGCGGGCTTTGCACTGCCGGGTCAAGCCTGTCGATTTTTCCAAGTAACGCAGTGTCGGGCGGTGTACTGGCCGTTGCTAAACGGCAGCCGGGCTAACGTTCACTGCCGAGCGTTGTCGACCGCTGGCCCCAGCAGCGGAATTGTCGATATCCATTTTCCGATGCGTGAGCGGCCGTGCTCATCAGGCTTGGCGGCATTTGCAGGCGGCACGGAGTCCGGGATCGATTCTGGTGGCACCGGATGATTGTCGATCGCCTGCACGGCGGCAGGTGGCGGTGCGATGGGGATAGCCGGCGGCAAGGCAGGTGCAGCGGATGGCGCCACGGCCGGAGCCACCACGTTAGCGGGGGGTGGAGATGAAACGGCCTCAGGTGACCCTGGCCTCGTAACAGGTGCATCGGTCGGCGCCGCCATCGGTACAGGGGCGGGCGTAGCGGCCGGCGCCGTACCCGGCGTTACCGCAATGGGCGCAGGCGGGGTTAAGACCGCATCTCGGGACGCCGGACGCGCAGCCGGTACAGGCGCGGATTGCAGTTTGGCGGCATCCGGCGTATGCGCCGGTTTTGGTGCGGGCGCGCGTGTTTCGTCTTTATGAGTGACCAACGCCTCACGTACGGCATCAAGCCACTGCGTATCCGATATCGCTGGATCGCGACGTACGGGCTCCGCGACAACGGGGGCTGCGGCTGTAACCGGCTGCTTCGCAGCAGGCGTTTGCGGCCGCGGCTCGGCCTTGCGCACGGGTTCCTTCGTCACTGTTTCGCTGCGTTGTACTTTCGGAACGCTTGGGGCCGCCGCGGCAGGAGCAGCCGTCTTATCGACCGCGAGGAGCGCCTTGAATGCCGTGGTGGCATCGGGGTCGACCGTACCGCAGGTTTTCTCGAACGCCTCGACGTCCCTTCGCACCAGCACGCGCCGGGTAGCTGCATCAACGCTCCTGTCAAGCATCGCAACGATGTTGCTTCGCAAGCTCTGGCAGGTGGTCTCGGGAGAAAAATTGGCACGATAGAACGAATAGGCGCTGGCTATGCCCACTGGAACAGCCAACAGCGAGCCAACCATCTGGATGGCCGTTACGAACCGCGCAAGCTTCGACGCTTTTCGAAGCGGGTACGCGCTCAGATTGGCGGGCACAGCGTCCTGCGCGTCCCCATCAAACGGCGGATCGCGCCTGGCCACCAGCATGGAAAAAACTCCAAAAAGAGTCTTGCGGGTTCCACAAACACGCGATCATCGCGGATAAATTTGGCCCGGATTGGGGCACAATCGGGGAATTCCGTTTGTAATTTGTTATGAAATCGGCAGGCGCACCCCTTCACCCCCCGCGCCTCAATACCGAGGCGAAAAAGCCGTCAGTGTCAGTCGTCCGCGGAGTCATTAAAACGCCTTCCCGGGACAGGCGCGCTGCCTTACCGAACATGAAGGCACGCTCGCCGAGACACTGGATAACCTCGGTCGGCGGTTGCACCGAAAACTCCGGGTGTTTTGCGAGAAAGGCCTGGATCTGGGCGCCGTTTTCCTCTTCCAGCACCGAACAGGTGACATAGCCAATACGTCCGCCGGCTTTGATGAGTACCACGGCGCGATCGAGAATTTCCGCCTGCTCCTTCTGACGCTGCTCCAGAGCCCCCGGCCGCATGCGCCATTTGGCATCAGGGTTGCGACGCCAGGCGCCGGTGCCGGTACAGGGCGCATCGATCAACACCAAGTCCATGCGGCCCGCCAGGTCATCGATTTCCCCACCGACCGATTTGGGAGTGCGGACCTGGACATTGCGCGCACCCGAGCGCTTGAGCCGCTCGTGAATCGACGCCAGCCGCCTTTTGTCATCGTCGGTCGCGAAAATCTGACCCTTGTTTTGCATCATCGCCGCCATTGCCAAGGTCTTGCCGCCGGCGCCGGCGCAGAGATCGAGCACTTGTTCACCCGGTTTCGCCGCAGAGAGCAGCGCGGCCAACTGCGATCCTTCGTCCTGCACTTCGACCAGGCCTTTGATAAACGCTGGTTCGGCATGAATTGCAGGGCTTTTTGCGTCTGCCGAAAGGCGAATGCGCAAACCCCAAGGCGACCACCGCGCGGGCTCGGGCCTTAGATCGGATAACATCGCGTCGGTTGTCTCGCGCTCGGCTTTGAGCGTGTTCACCCGCAAGTCTAAGGGCGCACGCGATGCAAGCGCTGTCCCCTCGTCTGCACGATTATCGCCAAATGCGCGCGAAAAATGCGGGTCGAGCCACTCAGGATAGTCGCCGACAACCCACGGCGGTGCACCGTTGATATCGCCAGCATCAAGACCTTTGCGCTCATCGGGACTGAGCACCTCGGGTGCATATTGCGAGCCATCGGCCAGTCTTGCGATTGTGTCGGTGTTGAGACCACGCTCGCGCCTGAGCATACCCAGGAGGACCGCCCGCGGTGTATCTGCGCCCATGAGAAACGCGCTCGACGCCCGGCGTCTCAGCCCGTCGTAGACCAGCCCCGCGATGGCGGCTCGGTCGCTTGAGCCGGCAAAACGATGAGTGAGCCCCCAGGCCTTGAGCACATCGGCGGCCGGGCGGCGCTCTTTTTCGATCGCGGCAAAAACCTCGATCGCGGCCGCGAGCCGTGCTGCCGGAGTCATGGCAGCGCTAGAACGATGCGCACGATGAAAATCAGCCACATAACGACCAATACAATTGCGCTCGCTCCAAAAAACGCACCGCGGACGCGCACATTGTTGTTGGTCACATGAACTCCGGCCTGGAATACACGCAGCACAACGAAGACCCAGGCAAGAAGCACATAGAGAAGATCGGCATGGTGAGTCATGATCGAGAGAATAGTCAGGACATAAAACAGGACCGGAAGCTCAAATTGATTGGCATACGAATAGGCGAATTGCGTCGCGCGCACGGGCCAATTCGGCTCGCGCAAGGCGATATCCTCAAAACGCGTCTCTCCGCTCCGGATCGTCGATGTGCGGAAATACATCATGCCGAACATCACCGCGAAGGTGAGCAACACCTCCACAAATAACGGCAGAAGGACAAATCTGATCGACATGGAATAACCCTCTCAGCTCTCCCCGGAGGAAGATAACTACACACGGCTTGGATAGTTCGGGCTTTCCCGCGTGATCGTGACATCGTGCACATGGCTTTCCCGCAAACCCGCCCCGGTAATTCGCACAAATTCCGCCTTGGCGTGCAGTTCGTCGAGATTTTTTGCGCCGACGTAACCCATGGCGGCGCGCAGCCCGCCAGTGAGTTGATGCAACACGGTCGCGGCTGCACCCTTGTAAGGCACCTGCCCCTCGACCCCTTCCGGCACCAACTTGAGACTATCCTTGATGTCCTGCTGGAAGTAGCGGTCGGCCGAGCCGCGCGACATTGCGCCGACCGAACCCATGCCGCGATAGGTTTTGTAAGAGCGCCCCTGATAGAGAAATACCTCGCCCGGTGTTTCATCGGTGCCGGCCAGCAATGAACCAACCATGGCGCAGTCAGAGCCGGCAGAGATCGCCTTGGCCAGATCCCCCGAATACTTGATACCGCCGTCGGCGATGACAGGCGTGCCGGTTGCCTTTGCCGCATCCACGCAATCCATGATCGCAGTCAGCTGGGGCACGCCGACACCTGCGACAATCCGCGTCGTGCAGATCGAGCCAGGACCGATGCCGACTTTGATGGCGTCCGCACCACAATCGATCAGCGCTCTGGCACCCTCCGCGGTCGCGATATTGCCGGCAACGACCTGAACCTTGTTTGACTGCCGCTTTATGCGCGTGACTGCATCGAGCACGTACTTCGAGTGACCGTGCGCTGTGTCGACCACGACGAGATCGACTCCGGCCGCGATCAGGGCCTCGGTGCGGGCGAAACCCTTGTCGCCGACTGTCGTTGCTGCAGCAACGCGAAGGCGACCCTGTTCGTCCTTGCAGGCATTCGGATTAGCAACGGCCTTCTCGATATCCTTTACGGTGATGAGGCCGACGCATCGATATTGCGCATCCACCACCAATAGCTTCTCGATGCGATGCTGATGCAGCAACCGTTTGGCTTCGTCCTGGCTCACGCCCTCACGCACGGTGATGAGCTTCTCGGTCATCAACTCAGAGATTTTCTGGCGCGGATCAGTCGCGAAACGGACGTCGCGATTTGTGAGGATACCGACCAGCTTGCCGGGCTGCGCGTTTCCGGCACGTTCAACAACCGGAATTCCTGAAATACGGTTGTCTTTCATCAGGTCGAGCGCCTGCTGAAGGGTCGCATCTGGCTCGATGGTGAGCGGATTCACGACCATTCCCGATTCGAACTTCTTCACCTGCCGGACTTGAGCCGCCTGCTCGTCCGGCTCCATGTTGCGGTGAAGCACACCGATGCCGCCGGCCTGCGCCATGGCGATGGCCATTTGAGCCTCCGTCACTGTGTCCATGGCCGAGGCGATGATGGGGATATTGACCGCAATCGAACGCGTAATGCGCGACCGGATATCAACGTCGGCGGGCAAGACCTCCGACAGGCCGGGCTTGATCAGCACGTCGTCGAATGTGAGCCCTTCGCGCGGGCTTGCGTTGTTTTTTACGGCCATTGCCAACTCCGTATCGCCCGAAAAGGCATCAGACCGGCCGGCATGGGGTTAAAAATCCCCGTTGCGAGGGGTTCCTCGCCTTCCGTCACGGCCCGCTTTTGGGTTGGCGTGGGTCGATAGCACGGGATGGGGGCGATTCCTAGGGCAATCGCAGATAGCTGTTATGAACTCGTAAATGCGAAGGAGCCTTCCTTCTGCCGCCGCTTTGCGCTTTCAAGATGGCAGTTTCGATGACACCCCACGCCCGCCGGATCTCCCATGTTTCGTGACCGCATTATTCCGCTGATCATTGCGGTCGCGCTGTTCATGGAAAACATGGATTCGACTGTGATCGCCACCTCGCTGCCGGCGATCGCGGCGGACATTGGCACCAACCCGCTCGCGCTCAAGCTGGCTGTCACATCCTATCTATTGTCGCTGGCGATCTTTATTCCAGCAAGCGGCTGGACTGCCGACCGGTTTGGCGCCCGCACGGTGTTTCGCGCAGCGATTGCGGTGTTCGTGCTCGGCTCGATTGGCTGCGCGCTTTCGGGCTCGCTCACGGATTTCGTCATTGCCCGCATCGTTCAAGGCATGGGCGGAGCGATGATGACCCCGGTCGGCCGCATCGTGTTAGTGCGCACGATCAGCAAGCGTGAATTGGTGGGCGCCATGGTTTGGGTGACCACGCCGGCACTCATCGGGCCGGTGCTGGGGCCGCCGGTCGGAGGTTTCATCACGACATATGCGACGTGGCACTGGATCTTCCTCATCAATGTTCCGATTGGCCTGCTTGGAATTCTCCTTGCCACACGCTACATACCGGACGTTCGTGCCGAGAAGAACGAACGTTTCGATATCGTCGGCATGGTGCTCGCGGGTCTTGGTATCGGCGGCATGGCGTTTGGGCTTTCGGTACTCGGGCTTAACTTTCTTCCCTGGACGGTGGTGGCCGGACTTGTGTTCGGCGGCGCGTGTTTCACCGCCGCGTATCTCGCGCACGCGCGGCACACTCCCAATCCAGCGCTCGATCTTTCACTGTTCAGATTGCCTACTTTTTTCGCGAGCGTCGTCGGCGGGTTCATCTTTCGCCTTGGTCTCGGCGCACTGCCTTTTCTGCTGCCGCTCATGCTGCAAATCGGCTTCGGCATGACTCCGTTTCAGTCAGGCATGATCACGTTCGCAACCGCGCTTGGCGCCATGGGAATGAAATGGGCGGTAACTTTTATTTTACGCCGCTTCGGCTTTCGCAACATCCTGGTTGTTAATTCCGTGGTCAGCGCCGCCTTTCTTGCGGTCTGCGCGGCTTTTACTGCCGCCACGCCTATTGCATTGATGATGATCCTGCTTTTCGTCGGCGGATTCTTTCGGTCGCTGCAATTCACGAGCATCAACACGATCGCCTATGCCGATATTGAACCCGATCGGATCAGCCGAGCAACCGCCCTGGTGAGCGTCGCCCAACAACTCGCCGTGTCGGCTGGCGTTGCAGTCGGCGCCATGGCCGTGGAGCTTACGGTCTACTTCAGGGGCGGCGGTCCGTTGCAGGCCAGCGACTTTCCGCCCGCATTTCTGGTCGTCGCAATAATTTCCGCACTGTCCGTATTGATCTTCGCCAAGCTGTCGCCGGAAGCCGGGGCGGAAATGGCCGACAGGCTTCCCACGCCAGCAGAACCTTCGGACCAACGTGCAGGTTAATTCTTGATGTCAGGGGTGCCGCGAAATCCCGTGGCCAAAAGATATAGCTCGGCTGAATCCGTGCGACTTGCCGGCGGCTTTACATGCTTCACGCTTTTGTAATCGCGCTTGAGCGACGCCAGCAAAGCAGTCTCGGTGCCACCTTGCAGAACCTTGGCAAGGAAGGCGCCGTCGGGCGCAAGAACTTCGCGAGCAAAGTCAGCAGCCGCCTCCACCAACGCCATGATTTTGAGATGGTCGGTGCGCGCGTGTCCGGTTGCGTTGGCCGCCATGTCGGAGAGCATCACATTGGCGGGTCCGCCCAGCATTTCCTTGAGCTTGCCCGCCGCGGCAGGATCGAGAAAGTCGAGCCTGATAAAGTCTACGCCCGGCACTGGCTCCATCGACAGAATATCAATCGCGATCACCTTGCCATGCTGCGGCGCGCCAACACGTTCGGCGGCAACCTGACTCCAACCCCCCGGCGCGGCGCCGAGGTCGACAACGCGCATGCCTTTCCTGAGGAAGCGCGCTTTGTCGTCGATTTCGATCAGCTTGTATGCCGCCCGCGACCGCGCGCCCTCTCGCTTGGCGCGTGCAACGTAGGGATCGTTAAGCTGACGTTCCAACCACTGACGCGAAGATGCTGTGCGGCCTTTGCCGCCCCGAACGCGAACCTTTTTTTGGCGCGGATCGGCGCCCTTGCCGCGGACGGTCACGATATCGCCGTCTGATTGCCGCCGCCCCATGCGCCATCTTCGCGCATCATCTGCACCAGCATGCCTTCCCGCAGCCCTCGGTCGGCGACGCGAAGGCGCGGACAGGGAAACGCGCGCCGGATCGCCTCGAGAATTGCGCAACCGGCAAGCACCAGATCAGCCCGCTCGGCGCCGATACAGGGGCTTGCCACACGGTCTTCGTAACTCATGGCAAGCAGACGCTCGATGACTGCATTGATCTGTGGGGCGCTCATCCAGCAACCATCAACGCGGTTACGATCGTAGCGCCTGAGATTGAGGTGCACACCGGCGATTGTCGTCACAGTGCCTGAGGTTCCGAGCATGTGAATGCCCGTCGTTGCTTCTGCGCCGTGTTCGCGTACGAAAGGCGCGATCAGTGCTGCAACTTCCGACACCATCGCCTCGTAGCTTTCGCGGGTGACAGTAATGCCGCCGTGGCGTTCGGCCAGCGTCACTACGCCGTGCGGCACCGAAATCCAGCCACGAATTTGCGGTAGCGGCGGCCCTCCTCGACCCTTTTGCGAGCGCGCGAGGCGCACGAGTTCGGACGAGCCGCCTCCGATATCGAACAAAATCGCACCGTCGGCCTGCGGATCGATCAGCGGCGTGCACCCGGTTGCGGCAAGCCGCGCTTCCGTCTCGCGATCGATGACTTCGAGCGCAAGACCCAGCTCATCCGCGACGCGCGTTAGAAATGCCACACCATTCTGCGCCGCCCGACAGGCCTCCGTCGCAATCAAGTGGGCGCGCGTAACGCCCTTGTTTTTCATCTTGTTGCGGCAAATGGCCAAGGCCGCCATCGCTCGGGAAATAGCGGTCTCGCTCAGGTGCCCCGACGATGACACCCCCTCTCCCAGCCGTACGATACGGGAAAATGCATCAACGACGCGAAACCCCTCGCCCGATGGACGCGCGACCAGCAGCCGACAGTTATTTGTGCCAAGATCCAGCGCTGCATATGTCGCGCCGCCCCGATCGCTGCCGAAACCAGCATCGGGCCGTTCAGACGACCGCCGACCCCACCTGGACCGCAGAAACGGCGCCCGGTTGATAGCGGGGTCGAGGCCTGGGATGTCCCCGGCCTCGCCACTCATGCTGTCAAAACCTTCCTAAGGTCCCGCAAGCCGCCATCCCCGGCGCATCGCGGTTGTGGCCATGTTTTCTCGTCACGAAAAGTGTATCAGTGTCTACGCCTCACGCAACCCTCCGTCCCGTAAGCTATTCTTGTCGAAATAGTCCGCCTGCATTAACTGACAACGCCCATGGAAAGCCCCTGCCGAAATGGATGACCGAACCACCGAAATCGCGCTTTCTCTGACCAAATTCGGCGTCGGTCAGCCGGTCCGTCGCAGCGAAGACCCTAAATTGGTGCGGGGCGAGGGCTGCTACACGGATGATCTCAGCCGCGCCGGCCAGGCCTATGCTGTGATGGTCCGCAGCCGCGACGCTCATGGAACCATCCGATCGATAGACACCGCCGCCGCCAAGGCAATGCCAGGCGTACTTGCCGTCTGCACGGCGGCCGACTTGTCTGCTTACGGTCCGCTCAAATGCAATTTGCCGCTGAAGAACCGGGACGGATCGCCGATGCGCTACACGCCGCGACCCGCGCTCGCAGGCGATAAAGTCCGCTTCGTCGGCGACCCTGTTGCGTGCGTCATCGCGCAGACAATTGCGCAGGCGAAGGATGCTGCCGAAGCGGTAACTGTTGACGTCGAGCCATTGCCGGTCGTCCTCAAGCCCGCTGACGCGGTCAAATCCGGCGCGTCACTGGTCTTTGATGCCGTGCCAAACAATATTGCGCTCGACTTTCATTATGGTGATGCGGCCAAGGTCGCCGAGGCTTTCGCCAGGGCGAAGCACGTCACACGGCTTGAGACTTCCAATCAACGCATGGTGGTCAACGCGATGGAGCCGCGCTCCGCGATTGGGGAGTACGACAAAACGGACAGCAAGTGGACGCTCTATTCATCGAGCCAGGGCGTCCATGGCATGAAAACATCGCTGATGGATATCCTGAGTGCGCCCGCCGACAAGGTGCGCGTGGTGACTGGTCAGGTCGGCGGCTCGTTCGGCATGAAGGCTTCGGTTTATCCGGAATACGTCTGCATCCTGCACGCCGCGCGTTTGCTGGGCCGGCCAGTGAAATGGACCGACGAGCGCTCCGGCAGTTTCGTATCCGACCATCATGGCCGCGCGCAGGATATGGTGATGGAAATTGCCTTCGATGAGACGGCGCATATTCTGGCAATCCGTCTTACCGGCTATGGCGACATGGGTGGTTACCTTGCTGCGTTCGGTCCGCTGTTGCCCACCGGCAATCAGGTCAAGAACATCACCAGCGTCTACCGCACGCCGCTGATCGAAGTAGCAACCAAATGTGTGTTCACCAATACCAATTTTGTTTCGGCTTATCGTGGCGCTGGCCGACCGGAGGGCAATTACTACGTCGAGCGCACACTTGATCTCGCCGCGAGTGAACTCGGTATCGATCGTGTCGAGTTGCGTAAACGCAATATGATCCGCAAGAGCGATCTGCCGTTTAAGTCCGCTTCCGAAATGACTTACGACTGCGGAGATTTTCTCGGCGTGCTCAAAAAGGCGCTGGAGGCGGCAGACTACGCCGGATTCAACAAACGCAAACGCGAAAGCAAGAAGAGTGGCTTGCTACGCGGGCTAGGTATCGGCTGTTACCTCGAAGTCACCGCTGCTCCCGGAAAGGAGCTGGGCGCGATTCATTTCGAAGCCGACGGCACGGTGACGATCATCACGGGCACGCTCGACTTCGGTATGGGCCACGCGACAACCTACGCGCAGATACTGAGCGATCTGCTCGGCGTGCCATTCGATCGCATCCGAATCGTTGAAGGCGACAGCGACCGTATGGCGTTCGGTGGCGGCAGCGGTGGATCGCGGTCTGTGATGTTTGTCAGTACAGCGCTAAGTGAATCCGCCACGATCGTGATCGATCGCGGCAAGCAGATCGCCTCGCATGTGCTGGAGGCGTCTGTCAGGGATATCGAGTTCAAGGCAGGACGCTTCATCATCGCCGGCACCGATCGCTCGATCGGCCTGCTTGACGTGGCAGCGCGGTTGCGTGCGGGCCTCAAACTTCCGGACGGTGTGCCGAGTTCGCTTGATGTTGACCATGTGGTGAAGGACCCGGTCCCCTCCGCCTTCCCGAATGGCTGCCACATCGCCGAAGTCGAAGTTGATCCTGAAACGGGCGCCGCCAACGTGGTGCGTTATACCGCGGTCAACGACTTGGGCACGATCGTCAACCCGCTTCTGGTTGAAGGGCAAATTCAGGGCGGCGTGGTGCAGGGTCTCGGGCAGGTATTGTTGGAGGAGGCAATCTACGACTCCGACGGCCAATTGGTGACCGGCTCGTTCATGGATTACGCCATGCCGCGCGCGCATGACGCGCCGATGATCAACATCGTGAGTCACCCGGTGCCGACCAAAAGCAACCCTCTCGGCGCTAAAGGCTGCGGCGAGGCCGGCACGTCCGGCGGCCTGCCGTCTGTTGCAAATGCGGTGATCGATGCATTGTCGGACTACGGCATCAGGCACCTCGAGATGCCAATGACGCCAGCACGCATCTGGCAGGCAATCCAGGGCGCAAAGGCGCGCCAAGTATCCTGAAAATGCGACGGGGCCATCGTTTTCGATGCCCCCGTCCAGTTTCGCTACCTCGGTCAGACCGGACCAGGCAGCTTCACGTTCTTGAGTGGCATGGAACGGACACGTGTACCGGTGGCCGCAAACACAGCGTTGGCGACCGCTGGTGCCGTCGCTGCCGTGCCGGGCTCGCCGATGCCGCCCCATTTCTTGCCGCCAGAAAGCGCGAGATAGACCTCAATCTTCGGCGTGTCAGCCAGACGCACGACCTGATATTCGTCGAAATTGCCCTGTTCGACGCGCCCTTGCTTGATGGTGATCTCGCCATAGAGCGCGGCCGAGAGGCCATAGATCACCCCGCTCTGGATCTGCGCCTCGACGATGCCCGGGTTGACCACATGGCCGCAATCGACGGCCGCCACGACGCGGTCGACCTTGACCTCGCCTTTTTGGCTCACCGTTACCTCGGCGACCTGGCCGATGATCGATCCGTAGCATTCGTGAATAGCGATGCCGCGGCCGCGGCCTTGACCAAGCGGCTTACCCCAATCGCTCTTCTCCGCGATGATGTCGAGCACGCCGAGGAAGTCGGACTTGCCTGCCAGCAGCGTACGGCGGAACTTGTAAGGGTCTTGCCCCGCCGCTTGCGCCAACTCGTCGATGTAACTTTCGACGAAGAACGCATTCTGCGAAGAGCCGACCGAACGCCAGAACATCACGGGCACATGGGTGTTCTTGAGCATACAGCCGACGCGCACGCTTGGGATCGCGTACGGAATATTGGCGAAACCCTCGACAGCCTGCGCCTCGATGCCGTTCTCAACCTTGTTGATGCCGGTCGAACGCAGGATCGAGCCTACGGCGATTTTCGCATCGAACGCCGTCGGCATGCCATCCGATCCAAGTGCCGCCTTCATGCGCACCGCCGCTTGAGGCCGGTAACGGTCTTGCGTCATGTCTTCTTCGCGTGTCCACACGAGCTTCACGGGCTTGCCGACCTCTTTGGCAACCAAAATCGCCTGGCGCATCTCATCGTTGATCGATCGACGTCCGAAGCCGCCGCCAAGGAAGCAATTGTGTATGACGATCTGCTCCGGCTTGAGACCGGAAGCAGCCGCCGCTTGCCGAATGGTGCCCATCGGCGTCTGCGAGCCGAGCCAGACTTCAAGCTTGTCGGGCTGAAGATGCACGGTCGCGTTGAGCGGCTCCATCGTGGCGTGAGCCAGATGCGGTGCTTCATACACAGCCTCGACAAGCTTTCCGCCCTTGCCGAAAGCATCGTCGACGCTGCCGTCATTGCGCGCGCTCACCATCGGTCCATCAAGAGCGTCGCGATAGAGCTTGGCGAACTGCGCGCTGTCGGTATTGCCGGCCGCGCCAACGTCCCACTCGGGTTTGAGCAAAGCGAGCGCTTCCTTGGCACGCCAGAATCGATCGGCGACGACGGCGACGGCGTTTTCGAGTTTCACCACTTGTAATATGCCACGGCGGCCTTTCGCCGGAGCATCGTCAACGCTCTTAAGCTTGCCGCCGAATACGGGGCACGCCGTAACGGCCGCATAGACCATATCCGGCACTTTGGTATCGATGGCAAATTTCGCCGAGCCATTGATCTTCAGCGGGGTATCAAGTCGCGCAAGCCGCTTGCCAATCAGCTTGAACTGATCCGGCGTGCGGATCGCGGGCTCCTTGTCGAGCTTGATGTTTGCGGCATCGGCTGCGAGCGCGCCGTAATCGAAGCTTCGTCCCGTTGCCTTGTGAATGATCTTGCTGTTGGACGCTTCACAGTCAGAGGGTGACACGTTCCAGCGTTGCGCCCCTGCAGTGATCAAACGGTCGCGTGCACTGGCGCCAGCCTGCAAAAGCATTTGCCACGACGTGCGCACGCCGCGACTGCCGACGGTTGTCATCTCACCGTAGACATTCTTTTCGCGCAGGTTTCTTGCGGGCGAAGCGTATTCGACCTTAACCTTCGACCAATCGCATTCGAGTTCTTCCGCGACAATCATCGGCAACGCCGTGATCGCGCCCTGCCCCATCTCCTGATGCGGAGAGCGGATCAGGATGCTCCCGTCCGGATCGATGGCCAGGAACGCATTGATCTCATTCGGCGTGCTCTCGGGACCCCATGCCTGGGCGCCGATGCTGCCAGCATCGGCGAGGCCCGGGAACGCAACGCTGATGGCGAGACCGCCTGCGGCAGATGCTGAAGCAACGACAAAATGACGGCGCGTGATGGATGTTTTTATGACCTGATTCATGGCTCGCCTCCCCTCACGTCTTCATCTGGGCTGCAGCGCGGTGGATCGCGCTGCGGATGCGGACATAGGTTCCGCAACGGCAGATGTTGGTGAGATTGGCGTCGATGTCGGCGTCAGTCGGCTTTGGGTGCTCCTTCAGAAAGGCAACTGCTGCCATGATCTGTCCGGATTGGCAGTAACCGCATTGCGGAACGTCTTCGGCAAGCCATGCCTGCTGAACGGGGTGCTTGGCGTCCGGCGAAAGCCCTTCAATCGTCGTGATGCTCTTGTTGGCCACATCGCCAACCTGAATGCTGCAGGAGCGAACGGCTTCGCCGTCCACATGGACCGTGCAGGCGCCGCACTGCGCGATGCCGCAGCCGAATTTCGTGCCGGTCATTCCGAGTTCGTCGCGGATGACCCAAAGCAGTGGTGTTTCCGACTCGGCGTCCAGCGAATACGCCTTTCCGTTCACCGTAAGTGCAATCATGGAGCCCTCGCTCTTTCCCCGCCTGGCCGGGAACCCATCAGCTGCCGGCCTTGTCTGTGAAAGTCTAACACCGCGGATAGCCCCTTCACTTCACAGATGCTTGTGCCAGACGAAATTTTTATGGGGCCTTAAGAGCCGCAACCGCATACCAAGCCAACATGGGCAGACCCCCAGAAATGCATTGGATTACCAACGTCGCCCGGGGCATAGTCCGCCGCCTTTTTGGAGTTCCTGCAGCATGAGCCAGGCGGCTCATATCCTTGGCGCAAGCCGGCCATCTTACGTTCGCGTGGTCGCCGCGGTATGTGCGGCGCATTTCGTTGCGCACTATTTCATTATTCTGCTTGCGCCTCTCATGCCGTTTGTGCGCGCCGAATACGGCGTGAGCTACACGGCGATTGGGTTTGCATTTGTGGCGTTCAATATTGTTTCAGCGACTCTCCAGACACCGGCGGGGTTCCTGGTCGATAGGTTTGGCGCGCGTCCGCTGTTGGTTGCCGGCCTGATTATCAGCAGCGTTGCCTTCATCACCGCTGGCCTTGTCGATTCATTCTGGGTCCTGATCGCAATGTTTGCCCTCGCAGGCGTCGGGAATACGGTCTTTCACCCGGCCGATTATTCGCTGCTGTCGCAACACGTGCCGTCCGAGCGCATTGGGCAGGCCTTCTCCGTGCATACCTTCGCTGGCATGCTTGGTTCAGCTGTCGCGCCGGCGAGCCTTCTCATAATGCAGAGCCAATGGGGCTGGCGCGGCGCTTTTATCGGAGCGAGCGCACTGGGTATCGTGGTGGCGGCGGTTCTGCTCGCGATCCGCGATTTTTCCGCCGTTCGGACGAGTTCTGCCCTCGCCACACGCCAGAATGCGGATAGTTCAGCCGCGGGGTGGCAACTATTATTGTCGGCGCCGATCGTACTCAATCTCGTCTTCTTCGTTCTTCTCGCGATGATAAGTGCAGGTCTTTACAATTATTCCGTGGTTGCACTCGGCGCGCTCTATGCAACCCCGGTGCCTACGGCCAATGTGGCCTTGTCCGGCAATCTCCTGCTTTCAGCAATTGGGGTTTTGATTGGTGGGCTGCTCGTCGGCCGCACGACACGGCACGGTTTGGTAGCGGCCGTCGGTCTTGGTGCGATGGCGCTGTTTACGACCTTGATCGGTGAAATTGAGTTTGGTCCCGTTGTGCTGATTTCAGCCATGTCGTTGATCGGCTTCTTCTCAGGCATCATCATGCCGTCACGCGACATGATCGTCCGTGAAGTTACTCCACCCGGTTCATTCGGCAAGGTTTTCGGTTTCGTCACCACTGGCTTCAATATCGGCGGCATCATTTCGCCGCTGATTTTCGGTGCAATCATGGACTATGGAAGCCCGCGCTTCGTATTTCTCGCGATAGCTGCCTTCAGCCTGGTTGCCATTGTCACGGTCACAACACGGACGCGCCGCGCCGAGTAATCGACGCAGTTCACCTTATGGCCTTGTCAAACTGATGGAATTGCCCCATGTGAGGGGGCTTCTTGATGGCTGCCGGCGGGCCATTGCGGCTCCTAGCCCCGTTGGGGAATAGTTCAACGGTAGAACATCGGACTCTGACTCCGAGAATCTAGGTTCGAATCCTAGTTCCCCAGCCAACGCACCCCTTTTCACTCCTCGAAATTGCAAAAAGCAATTTCAGTTGGCAGTAGCCACTGCGCGCGCAATTGCTCTGGCCAATAACCGATTTGTGGATCATCCTAGTGGTGGCTGCTGGGTAACCAATTAAAAACGGGAACAGGGAGGAACGTCGTGGCTCAAACGATAGAGGGATTCGTCGGCAAGGCGTTGGACGACGCGAAGATCTCACAGATGCATGTCAAGGTGGTCGCACTGATCGCCGCCGGTTATTTCTTCGACGTCATCGATCTGATCGTGCTTGGATCGTTGATCCCGGACATGATCCAATCCAAATTTGCTACTGGCGCTGAAGCCGCCCTCGTCGGCAGCGCGACAGTATTCGGGATGTTCATCGGAGCCGCCGGTCAAGGCGAGTTCAGCGACCGCTGGGGACGCAAGACAGTCTACCAGTTCAACCTGCTGCTGTTCGGCGTCTTCACCATCCTCGGTGCTCTCGCGCCGACTGTTTTCTGGCTGATGGTCTGCCGATTCATCGCGGGGCTTGGTCTCGGTGGCGAACAGCCGCTTGCCTTCGCGTATGCTGGCGAATATTCGCCCAAGTTGATCCGCGGGCGCATCCTCGCAATCGTGCATTTCATCGGTGGTGCTTGCGTCTGGCCGATTGCTTCTTTGTTTACGCTCACCTTCCGCGATGCAATCGGTTGGCGCGGCGTATGGATTGTCATTGGTATCGGTGCGCTGATCGTTTGGCTGTTCCGCTTCTGGCTGCCGGAGTCTCCTCGTTACCTGGCAACTCACGGCCGTGGGAAGGAGGCTCTGGACGTTCTCGCCCGCATGGGAATCGAAGGGCCGAAGGAACAACTCACAACCAGCGCTGCAAGCGACACGAGATCTGATCCGTTTATGCTGGTCTTCAAGATGTTCCCGAGGCGCGTGATCGCCGGCATGATCTGCTTCTCGGCCTTCTTCGGCGTCGCAATCGGACTGGGCACGTGGCTGCCCAACATCATGACGGCAAAGGGCTTCACCATCACAAAATCGCTCACCTACACGTTCGGCATGACGCTGGCGGTGCCGTGCGCGAGCCTGTTCATGATGTATGCCCTCGACAAGTACGGACGGAAGCCCACGTCGGTCTGCGCCTTCGTCGCGGCCGGATTGATGGCGATCGTGTTTGCAAACGCGGCCACTGACACACAGCTGCTGGTCGCCGGTTTCGTCATGATCTTCTTCATCCAGGTTGCCGGCAACTCGATGCAGATCTTTGCGTCGGAGGTGTTCCCCACCAACGCCCGCGCATCGGGTTTTGGCTGGGCCGCCGGAGTCGGACGGCTCGCCACGGCCTTCATTGTGCCCACGATCCTGTGGATTCAGAACACTTACGGTCTGACGACCGTATTCGTATGTCTGGCTGTCGTTCTGGTGATTGCTGCGTTCTCGGTTACCCAGATGGGTCCGGAGGCGCGTCAAAAAGGCCTGGACGAGATTGCACCGCCAACCGGCTAACGGCTGGGCGGCGAAGCGGTTACGGGGCCCGGCCGGCACTGCGCCAGCCGGGCCCCGGCGCGTCGAATTCGTTCTGCAATGAATTTTCCGGTTTGCCGATGACCGCAGGAGCGTCAGCGAAGAATGTCCGGTTCCTGGCCCGCAGCGACCAGGGGGGCAAACCCGATGGCGTGCAGATCATCCTGCACAAAGGACATGCCTTTGTCGGACACATGTTCAGCGATGGCTATTCGGTCATCGATGTGCGCGACCCCCGCCAACCAAAGACAGTGGCTTTCGTCGCAGCCCCGAAGAACACCCGGTCACACCACCTGCAAATTCACGGTGACATCCTGCTCGCCGTCAACGGCCCCAACATCTGGGCCATGCAGCAATATGCAACTCAACAAGATTACTACGCCAAATCACTGATCGACTCCGTACAGACGGAGCAGCCGTTCGCGGCAGGCCTGCGCATTTTCGACGTGGCCAATCCGGCAAGCCCACGCGAAATTGCGTTCCTCGCAATGCCCGGCTTCGGGGCGCATCGAATCTGGTGGGTCGGCAGCCGATACGCCTACGTGTCGGTGCATTTCGAGGGATTCATCGACCACGCTTTGGCTGTGATCGATGTCTCAGATCCCAGGCAGCCGAAATTGGCCGGACGGTGGTGGTTACCAGGAATGAACCGGGGTGGCGGAGAATCTCCGCCGGCCTCGTTCGGCAAGCGAACCGCACTGCATCATCTTATCAGCGCCGGCAACCTTGGCTATGCAGCCTGGCGCGACGGCGGCTTCACCATTCATGATCTGAGTGACCCGACCAATCCTAAATTGATCAGCCACCGCAACTACTCGCCACCATTTGGCGGCGGAGCACACACGCCGTTGCCGCTGCCGAAGCGCAAGCTTCTCGTACTCGCCGACGAAGCGACTTCGGCGAATTGCGCAAACGGCTTGGCCTACACCTGGTTGATCGATGTGCAGGACCCATCAAATCCGGTTTCGATTGCCACGTTGCCAACCCCGGCCGAGGAAAATTTCTGCGCAAAGGGCGCTAAATTCGGACCGCACAATTTGCATGAAAACCGCCCCGGTTCCATGCAAACTGATGACCTCGTTTTTGCGACCTATCACAATGCCGGACTGCGGATCTACGATATTCGCAATCCGTTCCAGCCAAGGGAAGTCGGCTATTTCGTTCCGCCCCCGCCCGAACGTATCGTCGATCAGCGGCCGAACCCGGCAAAGGTCATCCAGTCCTGCGACGTATTCGTCGATCCAAACGGCGTGATGTACCTCACTGATACCAATGCCGGCCTTTACATCCTGCAATACGAACGCAGTTAGCGAAAAATGGAGTGCTGAAGGAATGTCTCAAAAGTTCGGGCGCCTTGCCCTGCATATGTGGACAATCGACACGACCCCGCTCGCATCCGCACTCGACGCCGCCAAGCAAGCGGGCTACGACGCGGTCGAACTACGCCGGACCGATTTCAAACGGTGCTTCGACGCCGGCATGAGCGCTCCTGAGGTGCTCGGACTTATCAAAAAAAGCGGGATACCTTGCGGGGTACTCGGAGTTGAATACGGCTGGCTATTTGCCACCGGCGATGAGAGCAAGCGGCTATTCCGGGTGTTCCGCGAGTCCTGCGAGAATGCGGTGGCGCTTGGTTGCGACACGTTGATGAGCGCACCGGGCCAGGTGAACGGGCCGATCAAGGACGCAATCAAATATCTTAAGGATGCCGGGGATATTGCGACTGAATACAATTTGAAGCTGGCGATCGAATTCAATTCACAACATGACGTGCTCAACAGCTTGGATGTCCTGACCGAATTGATCGAAGGCGCCAACAAGCCGAATTGCGGCTACTTGATCGACGCCTATCACTTCACGCGTAGTGGCGCAGGCGGCCGTGGATTTGAGAAGGTGCCGTCCGAAAAGATCTATTGCTTTCAGTACAGTGACCTGTCTCCAAATCCAGTGACGGGCGTGCGGCGGCCAACCGACCGGCTTCCACCGGGTCAGGGCGTGGTGAAATGGCGAGAGATGCTCGGGCTTCTGGCTGAAAAGGGTTATACCGGCTACCTGAGTTACGAAGCGCCCAATCCGGGACAGTGGGCTCGTTCGCCCTACGATGTCGCGCGCGAGGGCGTGGAGCTCACACGCAAATTGTTGAGGGACGCCGTCCCTGGTTACGTCAGTTGAGGTCAATCATGGCATCAGAACCAGAGCTGCCGCTTTTTCTCGGCTTGAACGACAAATCCATCACCGACATTCCCAAGACCGTCGAAAAACAGCGCTATATGACAAGTGTTGCTCCCAAGGCCGCCAATCCCGGCAAATGGGTCGAGCAGCCGCGAATGCCGATCCCCACCGGCGAACATGCAGTGATCGAATGCCAGGGCATGATTCACTCAGTCGCTGGTTACGCAAAACATCGTGTCGACCAGAATTTCCATCAGGTTTTCGATCCTAAGACGGGCGGCTGGTCGCTGAAGGCCCCCTTTCCGCTGCCATGCAACCACGTGGCGGGTGTCGCGATCGGCTCGAAGATCTACACATTTGGCGGTTTCATCGAACAGAACCGTTGTCCGCATTCAAAGTGCTTTGTCTACGATACCGCGACGGACCAGTGGGCACCGATTGCGGGCCTCAGCCGTCCTCGCGGCGCCATGTCGGCGATCGTACTGGACGACAAGATCCATTTGCTTGGCGGACGCGATGTGCGCTCGGTCGAATGGCACGAGATCTACGATCCCTCGACCGATAAATATACAATTCTCGGTGGCATGCGCGGGTCGACCGGAACGCAGCCCTTCGTCGGCCAGCGAGATCACATGGGGGTCGCCGTCGTTGATGGAAAAATCCATGCCATCGCCGGGCGCATGGACTCTTACGATTTCAATACTGGGCTCAATGCGGTTTATGACACGAAGACCGACGCCTGGACGTTCCGAGCGCCACTGCCTACGCCGCGTAGCGGCCCGTCATGCGTCTTCATCAATGGCAAGATCGTGGTGTTCGGCGGCGAGGCCACCGGAAAGGTATTCGGGACCAACGAGGCTTACGACCCGAAGACAGATACTTGGGAGCAACTCACTCCGATGGCTGTCCCGCGTCACGGACTGCATGGCGCGACCTGCGCAGTGATCGGCAACAGGGTCCACGTGCCCGGTGGTGGCCCCGTGCCGGGTGGCCAGGTGCAGGGCGCTTATCACGACGCCTTTACGTTCGGCTGAATAAGGCACGGCAGAAATAGTGCGGCCGCCCTCAAGGGCGGCCGCGCTCTTCAGGAGTAGAACAGGCTAGCGCGCCGGGCGCAGAGTGAGCTCGGCCACCCCGGCCGCAACGTTGAGGCCCGCCTGCCCCTGCACAGAGAGCGGCTGTAGCGCTACGGTGCGATCCGAACCGCCCAACAACACGTTGGCGCCGAGGCCCGCGCCGACCGTCGCCTCGGCGGTGGCGCCGCTATAGTTGCCGGCCAGCGCGCCGAAGCGCCGCGTTGTCGGCGCATAGACGGCCCAAACCATTTCCCCTCCGGCGGTGGCACCGAGATCGAGACCGAATTTGTTGATTCCGCCGACGTACACTTCGCGCGGTCCAGGCTGAGACGGCGAGAACATACAGGTCACGTCCTTATGCGACGCAATAATCAAGCCGATACCACCGGAAATATCGCATGTCAGTGTCCCAGCCTTTACTCGCTCACCTTGGGCGAGCGTCGGTAAAGGTGATGCCACCGCCGCGACAAACGCCAAGGTGGCGATAACGCTCAATGGCCTATGCATATCAAACTCCGTTTCGATTGATCGTGGCCTATCAACGTCGATGCAAACAACAGGTTCCACCGCAATGCCACCCAGGAATTGCACACGTCACGACCGCGATTGACGCATCAAGAGACACAGCGGCCAGCAAAATTGGCGCGTGAACCAGCCGATAGCGAGCTAAAAACCGGTTCGCACCCGATCAACATTGTCGGTGCGCGCGGCGGGAGCATTCGCCGTCCATTCGCCAACGGCACCTGCAAGCGATCACCTTTGTGAGTGCGATCAACAACCTGACCTGCCTCTTCGACCGCCAGCGATGTGCCTGTAGCCAGACCGAGACCAACCGGAGGCGCCATCGCGTCCATTGCGATAACGACTACGGTGCCAGCCAGAATATACGATATGAACCTGCGCATCGCCGCTTTCCATTTCCTGCTGACACGGAAACCGCGGGCGATCAATTATGTTCCGGACAGTCTTACCGCAGGGCCAGAATTTGACTGGGGGGAATGACGATATGGCAGCGCAGTCCACTTGGATCGAATTTCAAATCCACTTCAGCATCGAGCGCAAGCGCGAGGTTGCGCTCGATAACCATGCTGCCAAATCCTTTTCTGCGTCTGACTTTGACCTTAGGTCCGAGCTGCTCGCGCCAATCCAGTTCAACCGAGTTGTCGTCCCCGTGATCGCGTTGGCTCCAGGTGATGGATACGCGGCCATTTGGCACGGATAGAGCCCCGAATTTCGCGGCGTTGACCGCAAGCTCGTGGAGAGCGAGGCCCAGATTCTGTGCCGCTTCGGGTTTGAGGGCAATAGCCGGCCCTTCGATCGATACCTGAGTTACCGGGGCGTCAAGATAGCCACCAAGTTGCGACCGGATAAGTTCGCCGAGCGAGGCACCGTACCAGCTCTCGCGTACCAGAAGATCATGCGATGCGGCGAGCGCCTGTAACCGCGCGCCAAACTGAGACAAAAAGCTGTCGACTGACCCGGTATGACGTGCGGTCTGCCGCGCCATTGCCTGGATGACGGCCAGCAAGTTTTTCGAGCGATGGGTCAACTCACGCAGCAACAACCGCAGGTGAGCTTCGCCCTCCTTGCGCTCAGTCACATCGACAGATGCGCAGGTCAGCCCGACAACATCACCGGCCTCGTTTCGAAGCGGCTCAATGTGCAGATCATGCCAGCGAATCCCGGGCGCATCGTCGAGCGGCACCTCCGTCCGCTTGGCCTCGCCGCTTCTAAGCACTTCGCGTTTTGCGGCGATTATAGCGGCACTGCTGTCCGAAGGCAGAATCTCCAAATCCGTATGACCGAGAATCTCTTCAATGGACCGGCCTAGCATCGGATTGCTGATCGAGGTGTAACGAAGATCGCCGTCTTGCGTGTATACGGTCACCTGCGAGCCGCGGAGTGCCGTTTCGTATCGGGCGAAGCGCGCCCGTAACAGGTTTAACTCCCAGGTCTGCGCACTGACCTGGTCCTGTAGCCGACGGTATTCTTGTTCGAGCTTGGCCAGTTCTGATTCTTGCGCCCCTGACATATTGCGCACCATGGTACTCGTTTCGTTGCGTACGCGACACGACCGGAGGCGGGCATTGCCCCTCGCAACGGTCACGGCGGCTTGCCATCAAGGCGTTCATCGACCCAAGTGTCAATGAAAGAGGTCATCGTTGGCAGTCAATCGTTACGGGCGGCGGCGTTAGTCGAAATGCCACAACCGAACTCAACGCATGAGTCACGCAAACTGTTGCAATATTTCGCTGAATGGTTGCCACCCAGAGCTGAACCGTTTGACGAAAACAGCCCAGCGCGACCACGCCGCACCGTGCCCGTTGAGGCGACCGGCTCAACAAAGCGCAGTCCTGTTCAACTACCTAGCTGGCGCGGCGCTCCCGTCGCCTGGCGTTACGTTCGAAGAACAACGCCTGACTTAGCACCGCCGACACCGTCGACGGTTGAAATGGTTTGGCGATCAGGAAGGCCGGTTCCGGACGCTCGCCCGTAAGGAAACGCTCTGGATAGGCGGTGATGAAAATGACCGGCACTTCAAACGACCGCAACATTTCGTTCACTGCATCAAGACCCGAACTGCCGTCCGCGAGTTGAATATCTGCCAGAATGATCCCAGGCCGTTTGGCCTTTGCCAGGGCCACAGCCTCGGTGTGCGTACGGGCAACGCCGAGCACGCGGTGGCCGAGACTTTCCACCAAACCCTCAAGATCCAGTGCGATGAATGTTTCGTCTTCAATAATCAATACGTCAGTCGCGATCTCAGCAGCGAGTTCGCGCCCGGACTCTTCGACAAGATCGCGCAAGGTCGGTGCGTCGATATCGAGCACCTTGGCGGCATCGTCCTCGGACAACCCCTCGAGGGCGACGAGCAGAAACGCCTGGCGTGGCTTCGGAGGAATCTGGGCGAGATGGCGCTCGACCGGCTGACTCGGGCTCCCGCCCGACGACATGCCGTTCAGCGCGACCGAATTCCAGATCTTCGTGAAAAGCCGATAGAGCGCTATCCGAGTAGAAAGCCCGGCATCCAGAACTTTCGGATCCTGGATCAAGGCTTCGAGAGTCGCGGCCACATAGGCATCGCCGGAGGCCTGGCTCCCGGAAAGAGCCCGCGCGTAACGGCGAAGATACGGCAAATGTTGAGCAACTGCTTGTGATGTCGACAAAAATCCCTCCCGAATCAAAGCGCATCGTGGGGTCGCCCCCACATCCGATCAGCCTGTAGCGCGCCAACGCCATTGCCGCAAAAAAGTTCCGTTCCTAAGGAACCATCTGCCAGGTAATGGGTTTTGTTCAGAACCAAGGGGGCAACCGGCGCCCGCCCCGGGCCTCGGATTTGTTGGGGTGAACAATGAACGAACGGAAGCCCGTGGGACAGCAAAATCCGATGGAAGCCGCGGCAGCTCGGAGCAAAAGGCTCAACGCGAAACCGGGAAAGCTCGGTCGAGACGTGCAAGCGCGGCTCGGCCAGCAGCTGCGAGCCATGTACGACGACGTCGTGAACCAGGGCGTACCTGACCGGTTTAGCGACCTGATTGATCGCCTAGAAGGCAGCGGCAAAAAGGACCCGCAATAATGCCGATGGACGAGTCGGTTCGCAAAGCCGTTCTCAGTGCGGTGCCTAGCCTCCGCGCGTTCGCGATTTCTCTGTGTGGGAACGTGGATCGCGCGGATGACCTGGTGCAGGAAACGTTGCTGCGCGCTCTCGCCAACATCGACTCCTTCCAGCCCGGCACCAACATGTCCGCCTGGCTGTTCACCATCCTGCGCAATCACTTCCGTTCGGAGTATCGCAAGCGCCGGCGTGAGGTTGAAGACAGCGACGGTCATCATGCGGAATCGCTGAAGTCGCAGCCTGATCAGTACGGTCACGTTGAATTCCGGGAATTCCGTGAAGCGCTGGCGCAGCTTCCCTCGGATCAACGCGAGGCGCTGATCCTGGTGGGCGCTTCCGGGTTCTCTTATGAAGAAGCGGCCGGGATCTGCGGCTGCGCGGTCGGCACCATCAAGTCACGCGTCAACCGAGCCCGCACACGCCTGGCAGAATTGCTCCATGTCAACAGCGCGGAAGATTTCGGCCCTGACGAAACGACTCGCGCGGTGCTCGCAAGCGGCGGCGAATAACACTGTCTGCTCGTTCATTCCCATAGCGCAACGCTCATACGGCCAAACAGCGGCAGACCCCGCACGACCGAAGTCGTACAGGGCCTGCCGGACACACACTACGCTGACGAACGCTACGGTACAGTTGGTCGCCCACGCACCAGACCGGCGATCACCGAAATTGCAAACAGAACAATCGCGACGAAAAAAACAATCTTCGCAGCTTCAACGGCGACCCCTGCGATCCCGCCGAAGCCAAGCAATGCAGCAACAAGCGCAACAATCAGAAATGTTACGGCCCAACCCAACATGGCGGTCCTCCACTTCGAATGCGGCATGGGAGCCGCCTGTCGAAGCAACGCTCAGGCCTGTGCAAACGTTCCAGTGCGTACCTTTGGCAGACAAACGGGTTTCACCGGCGGCATGTCCGACGGCACGATGGAAATGAAATGGGCCAGCTAGCGCACTAACCGAAAAGATGGGACTGTCACCGTCATGCGCGGACGAAAGAAATCAGGTCTCAAGCCGTATCGCGCCAAGCGACGCTTTGGCGTTACCACCGAGCCGAAGGGCGAGGTGACGCGAAAGCGTGGCAATGCCTTCGTCATCCAAAAGCACGCCGCGCGACGATTGCATTACGACCTTCGTCTCGAGCTCGACGGCGTGATGAAAAGCTGGGCGGTGACGCGCGGCCCGAGCCTGGTGCCAGGCGAAAAGCGGCTGGCAGTGCAGGTTGAGGATCATCCGATAGCTTATAACAAATTCGAAGGCACAATCCCGCAGGGTGAATATGGTGGCGGCACGGTCATGATCTGGGACCGTGGTCATTGGCAGCCGGAAGACGATCCACACAAAGGTCTGGCAAAGGGCCATCTCGCATTCACCCTCGCGGGGGAAAAGCTCAGCGGCGGCTGGCACCTGGTGCGCATGCATCGCCGGGCGGGCGAAAAGCGCGACAACTGGCTTCTCATCAAACAGCATGATGAGGCCGAACGCTCTGCCCGCGATACGGACATCCTGGAGGAGAAACCTCTCTCGGCTGTGACCGGGCGTACTATGGACGAAATTACGAACGGTCCAAAAAAAGAGTGGCGAAGCAATCGGTCGAAAGCGAGCCAGCCGAAGGTTCGGCCATCGAAGCCGAAGAAGGCACCCAAGCGAGCGCATTCTGCCGCCGTCAAGCTCATGCGCCGGGCTGAAAGTATAACTCCAGCCGAAAGCGCCCCCCTTGCCGGCGTCGGCCACGCCGCTCTTCCCGCATTTGTTGCGCCAAGCCTTGCAACGCTGTCTGACAAAGCACCCGACAGCGGGAAATGGGTGCATGAAATCAAGTTCGATGGCTACCGCATTCAGGCCAGACTCGATCGCGGCAAGGTCAAATTGCTCACGCGAAAAGGACTTAACTGGACCAGCAAATTTCCCACGGTCGCGGCTGCAATTGCGAAGCTTCCGGCAAAAAGCGCGCTGATCGACGGAGAGGTGGTGGTCGAAGGCGGCGACGGCCTTTCCAGCTTTTCATTGCTGCAACAAGATCTGAAAGCATTACGACACGATCGCATGACGCTCTATGCATTTGACCTCATGCATCTCGACGGAGCGGACTTGAAACAAATGCCGCTGGTTGTGCGCAAAGAAGCGCTTGCGAAGCTGCTAAAACGGCAGCCCGCACGAGGCCCACTCCGTCTGAGCGAATCGTTCTCCGAGGCGGGCTCAACACTGCTTCAGCACGCCTGCAAAATGGGATTGGAAGGGATTGTGTCGAAAGTCGCTGACGCTCCATATCGTTCGGGGCGCGGTCATGACTGGATCAAGATTAAATGTTCGGATCGTCAAGAACTCGTGGTCGCCGGAGTCGTACCGTCGACCGCCGATGCGCGTGCCGTGGGAGCGCTTGTGCTTGGCTTCTATGAACGCGACAAGTTGCAATATGCAGGACGCACCGGAACCGGTTTCACGCACGAAACCGCGCGCTCGCTTTTCCGCAAACTCAAGGCCCTGGAGACTGCGAAAGCACCGTTCGAAACGATACCTGCCGAGGAACGAGGCGCGCGCAAACCGCTCTGGGTTGAACCAAGAATGGTAGTTGAGGTTGATTTCCATGGCTGGACCCACGGCGACCGTGTGAGGCAAGCGTCGTTCCAGGGCGTGCGGGAGGACAAGTCCGCCAAGGACATCGTGCGCGAAAAGACCATCGCCGTCGCAAGCCGGAGACAGAGCGTAAAACGTAGCGCACCGGTCAAGAAGAACGACGCCCGGGTTGCGGGCGTGGACCTTACGCATCCCGACCGCGTCTATTGGGACGACGCGGGTGTCACCAAGCGCGACCTGGCCGACTTCTATGTCCAGGTGTGGAAATGGATGGGGCCGCATCTCGTGGGCCGCCCGATCGCATTGGTACGCTGTCCGGAAGGAGCGTCAGGCCAGTGCTTCTTTCAAAAACATGCGCGCGCCGGCATTCCGACCGAACACCTGCATCTCGTCGCCGAAAAGGGCGACAAGATCATCTCCATCGACGGTCTCGATGGCCTGATCGCCCTCGTGCAGGGAGGCGTGCTGGAAATTCATACCCGCGGAACGACGATTGACGATCGCGAAAGCGCCGATCGTCTCGTGTTTGATCTCGATCCCGGGCCAGGCACGGGCTGGAAGGACGTTATGGCGGCTGCCCGCGACGTGCGCGAGCGGTTATCCGCTCTCAAGCTCAAGAGCTTCCTCAAAACATCAGGCGGCAAGGGCCTTCACGTCGTTCTGCCGATCAAATCGACGCGTTGGGAGGAGGCGAAGGCCTTCACCAAAACCATCGCCGAAGCAATGGAAACGGATGAGCCCGAGCGCTATGTCTCGACGGCCACCAAAGCGAAGCGCAACAAGCGAATATTCGTCGACTATTTGCGCAACAGCCGTGAGGCGACGGCGGTGGCGCCCTACTCTACCCGTGCACGCCCCGGCGCACCTGTCTCAGTGCCGATCGATTGGCCGGAACTGGGCAGCCTGAAGGCGGCCAACCAATACACGGTGAAAAACCTCATGCAGCGCCTGTCGCGCCAGCAAAAGGACCCATGGGCCGAGATCGGCCGCGTGAAACAATCCCTGCCAAAGTTGAAGTAGAAGTCGTTCACCCTGTCCAATGCTCAGCGCATGGAACACGGGAACGCGCCCGCGCGTTGGCGGTCGGGCATATTTTCTCTGATATCCATGGCGTTTAGAATGAATAAAACAAAGAGCACCCGCGATGATCGATTGAAAAATGATTCGCCGCGTCTGATGCCGGAGTTTTCCCGGTTTGCGCACGCGATCTCCACATGGACAGGACATCCAGTAGCATTCTTGCTGGCTGTCGCAGTGGTCATCGTCTGGGCCGCGACAGGACCGCTGTTCAGCTACAGCGACACATGGCAGTTGGTTATCAATACCGGCACCACGATTATCACATTTCTGATGGTGTTCCTGATTCAGAACACCCAGAATCGGGATACAATGGCGATCCAACTGAAATTGTCCGAACTCGTCCTCGCGATGAAGGGGGCGGAAAACAAATTTGCCGCGATAGAGGACCTCACCGATGATGAGCTCAAAGCGCTCCATGACGATTGCCGCGCCAGGTCGGAAATGACGCTAAGCCATCTGGAGAAACGAAAGACCTCGCCTGCAAACGATCGCAGGTCGCGCACCGCCGCGCACCGCGCAAAAACGTCCACCCGATCAACTTCGTAATTTCCGGGTCTTTTCGTGGAACTTTCGGCCTGCTAATCAGTTCCGCGAAAGTACCGTCGCGAGTGCGTGCGCGGGGAGCCTCGGAATGACATCCAGCAAACGGATGATGGCAACGGTCGTGTTGGCGACGTGCGCGGCCTGCACAACTGCCTTCGCTGATAGCCCGCGGCAGTTTTCCGGCGTCGCTGCCTTCTACAGTACGAACTACTCTGGCCGTACGGCCTGCGGCGAACGCTATGACCCGAAAAAATATACCGCTGCGCACCGCAGCCTCCCATTCGGCACGCGCTTACGAATCACCGATCCGCGATCGCAGCGGAGCGTCATAGTTGTGGTCAATGACCGTGGACCATTCACGCGAGGTCGCGTCCTCGACCTCTCACTTGCCGCCGCGAAGGCCTTGCATATGATCGATCGCGGTCTGATGAAAGTTACGGCTATTATCGAATAGGTACTCTTTTTGAATTGCACGATATTGCATTCGTGCGCGGTGGGCACAGGCTGATTTCAGCTATACTGAGCGCGACCCCCTTCAGCGTCATCCACAAAACTTCAAGGATCCGATCATGCCCGCCAAACGCCCGGCGCCACGCCTTGCCCTGATTGATGAATCGCACATGAGCGACGCCCAGCGTACGCTGTTGGAGAGCCTTCGGGCCGGGCCGCGCGGTGCTTCAATAACGCCCCGCGGACCGTTTGCGGCCTGGATGCATGCCCCCGCGTTCGGCGAGCTCGCTCAAAAGCTAGGCGCTCACTGCCGATATCAGACAGCACTTCCGCCCCGCCTGTCAGAATTCGCCATCTTGTGCACCGCAAGGTTCTGGCGCGCACAATATGAATGGTTTGCCCACGCGCCGATCGCCGAAAAGGGCGGCGTTAAGCCGAATACCATTAACGATCTGCGGCTCGGGAGAATGCCGAAAGCGGCGCCGAAGGACGAGCGCGCGATCTATGATTTCGTTCAAGAGCTCTACAAGACTCGCCGGGTGACGGATCGAACCTACAAACGCGTGCAATCCATCCTGGGCGACGCGGGGACTGTAGAGTTGGTGGGGATACTCGGGTACTACGCGCTAATCTCAATGACCCTAAATATTTTCCGGATGCTGCCGCCGGAGCACGAAAAACTGGCGTTCACCGAGCCAAAATAGAAATCATATACGCAATTCGGGTCCCGGCGCAGTACGCGCCGGAACCACCCTCTGGGAAACATCAGCTGGCTTTCGCCCGATTAGCAGGTGTGCCGCGTCTTTACGATTACATTGCCGTTTGGAAGACGGGTCCTGACGCGTACTGTACGGCATTCAGCATGACTATGACGCCATCCGTAATGATGACCGTGATCGACATGCTCCCGAACCACAACTCTATCGCGGTCATGCACCACAACCTGCGCAGTAACCGGACCGGCACCAACAAGCACAGCCCCGACGGCCGCGCCTAGAACGACCATTCTCATATCAGCCTCCTTTGTTTCCCCCGGGCCCGGAGCAACGCAGGAGTCTCGATATTGTTTCCTGCTCGAAAGAATTTTGCCGCGTTAACGCAAACAAGCGGGGATCAGCGATTGCCTGATTTTATGACCCTATCGCGCCCTTCAATGGCCGTGCTGCATTTGCATCTTGCCAGACGGCGCGCCGCCTTCTCGGGCGCCAATGCCTTCAACGGTAAAATCGACGGCGACTTTGCCAGATTTCTCAAATTCCAGCATCGCTTTGACGTGCTGGCCCTCCTCCAACGAGCGCTTCAGCCCGACGAACATCACATGGTTTCCACCAGGCTTCAGTTCGACCGTCTGTCCC
Source organism: Pseudolabrys sp. (assembly GCA_036496445.1). Lineage (GTDB taxonomy): Bacteria > Pseudomonadota > Alphaproteobacteria > Rhizobiales > Xanthobacteraceae > Pseudolabrys. The sequence goes on from DASXLC010000127.1 coordinate 99,739, forward strand.
GGTTTGATCTCGAGTCCCTTGTCGAGCGGACGCATTTTCATCACGCCGTTGTCCATGCTCATCTCGTGGATCTGGAAACGGCTGGAGACATCCGATGAGCCCCCGACAAGGCGATCAGCCACACTCCCTGTATTCGTGATCGTCATGTAGGCGCCCCCGACAGAAGCGCCCTTTGGCGTAGCGCGTGCCCAGGGAGTCGAAATCTTCAAGCTCCCGACCGTGACATCTTCGGCCTGCGCCGGGCCAATCCAACAACCAAACAAGACGACGGAGGCAATAAACGACGTGCGGATCATCGGCGAACTCCTGGCAAACTGCTCTTACCCGACGGAAAAGGTGTTCGCCACAGTGCATTTTGGTTGGGATGCCATGCATTTACGAAAAGGCTCCTTTTTCATCAGGAGTCGAATGCAATCGCCCGGCATGCTAGCCTGCGGTATGCCTGATCAGAACTCCTCCTCGTCCGCCGAGGACGGACCGCGCGTCGTCAACTTCCGACGCAACAACACCGGCACGCGACCGCCTCCGGCGGCGCCGGTCGCCGACTTGACGAAGTACGAACAGGGCGAGAGCTCAGACGACTATCGTCATCGTATGATCGTAAACGTGACGGTATTTGTCTTTGTGGTCGGGCTGATCGGTGCGGGAATTTGGCTCGCAGATACTATGGCCGCGATGCGTAAGAACCAGGATTGTGTGCTTTCAGGACGCCGCGGATGTACGCCGGTCGAAGTGACTAAGGACCGCTGGTAATCCCGGGCACAAAGGTTCCCGGGTCCCAAAAACGCGCCGATCGCCAGATTTCGCGCTAAGTGGCCGTCACCATTGAACTTGTCCCTATGCTTCGCTATACGGGCATCCAATCGCTCGCAGGCGAAAGTACGGATTGGGGGCTGTTGCGCAAGCTCGGGGCGCGTTGGCCGCCTACTTGCCAGAACTCCAAATCAACCAGAGAGTTACCGATGTCTTCGACGTTCGACACCATCGCCAATATTATCGCTGAAACCTGTGATATTCCGCGCGACTCCATAAAGCCGGAAAGTCATGCGATTAATGATCTCGGGATCGACAGTCTCGATTTTCTTGATATCGCATTCGCCATCGACAAGGCCTTTGGGATCAAACTTCCGCTCGAGCAGTGGACCCAGGAGGTCAACGACGGCAAAGCCACTACAGACCAGTATTTTGTACTTAAGAACTTGAGCGCCCGCATCGACGAACTTGTCGCTGCCAAGGGAGCTTGAAGCGCGGTCACATGCGTCTTGAGTACTTTCAGCTGATCGACCGTATTGTCGACCTAAAGCTGGCCGACCGCAAAATCGCCACCGAGGCGACGGTTCCAACCACGAATACGATCTTCGAAGGGCACTTTCCCGGTTTTCCACTAATGCCTGGCGTGCTGCTGATCGAGGCCATGGCCCAGACATCGGGCTGGCTCGTGGTCGCTGTAAATCAGTTCGAGCGTATGGCATTCCTTGCGGCAGTTAAGGACGCCAAGTTCCGCATGTTCGTCACGCCTGGCCACAAGTTGGCAGTGAAGGCCAGCCTAATTCATGAGGGCTCGGGATATGCGATCACGCAGGCGAGTATTTTGTTGGACGGCAAGCCCATCTGCGACGCAACCTTAACGCTGCGCGTCCTCGATTTTCCGAATGCTGAGATGAAGCTGCGGATGCGCGAAGCCGCCGAGCGAGTCGGTTTTCCGGCCGAGGTGCCGGCCAATGGCTGAGAGCACGCGGGACGTCTGGATCACCGGGGTTGGAATCGTTTCGTGTCTCGGTGAAGGACCCGACGCGCATTGGCAGAAGCTGATGAAAGCACAGCCGAGCGCCGATACGGCTACTTTTGCCCCCTTCATTGTGAATCCACTGGCGCCGATCAATTTTGATCTCCAGATCCCCAAAAAGGGTGATCAGCGCCAAATGGAAAACTGGCAGCGGATCGGTACATATGCCGCGGGGCTTGCACTCGATTCGGCGGGCGTGAAAGGCAACACCGATCTACTGTCACACATGGACATGATCGTCGCGGCCGGTGGCGGCGAGCGTGACCTGACAGTGGATTCGAACATTCTCAGCGGGATCGCACACTCCGCAAATCCGGCCGCGTTTCTAAACGAGCGCCTGATGAGCGACTTACGGCCGACTTTATTTCTGGCCCAGCTCTCGAACCTGCTGGCGGGAAATATCTCCATTGTGCACGGCGTGACAGGCTCATCTCGGACGTTCATGGGCGAAGAATCGGCCGGTATCGACGCGGTGCGTATCGCGCACTCGCGCATTGGGGCAAGGCAAAGCGACATTGCTCTGGTGGGCGGCTCATACAATGGAGAGCGGCCTGATCTTCTGATGCTTTATGAGTTTGCTGGCCTCGCGTTGAAGAACAACTTTGAGCCGGTGTGGGAGCGCGGCAATGGCAAAGGTGGTTTTGCGTTGGCGTCGCTGGGGGCTTTTCTCGTGATCGAGGGAAGCGATCATGCGGAAAAACGCGGTGCCAAACCATTGGGTCGCCTCAGCGCTGTGGTCTCCGACCGTGCCAACCGGAAGCCTGGAACGGTTACCGAAACGCTGTCGCGGCTATGGGATCGAATCAAGGACAAGATAAATATCGGCCATGCCGCATTATTGTCAGGGGCGACAGGCGCCAATCCTGCAACCGCAGAGGAGCGACATTTTCTGGAGCTGCACTCCGATCTTGCCGTGCGTGCCACCGGATCATATCTCGGTCATGGGTTAGAGCCGCAATTCCCCATGAACATCGCGCTGGCCACGGCCGTACTTGATCATGGTAGTCTGTTTCCGCCCTGTGACTCCACCGGTTTGGAGCGGCCAACGAACGGGGATGTGACTCAAGTCTTGGTGACCGGCGTTGGGCACTGGCGAGGCGAAGGCCTCGCGCTGGTCGAGCGCATCGGCTGAGGAGAGCGAAAGATGACAGCGGGCAAAGACAAAATGGGGCGACCGCTGGTGGTCGTAACTGGCCTGGGCATAGTTACATCGCTCGGCGCGGGTAAAACGGACAATTGGGCAAAACTCACAGCCGGCGAATCCGGCATCAAGGCCATTACCCGTTTTCCAACCGATGGCTTAAAGACACGCATCGCCGGCACTATTGACTACCTGCCGCCGCAGGCCAACGCCGCCGCATTGACCGAGTCATTCGCACAACTCGCCGCCGAAGAGGCTATCGTACAATCCGAACTCGGCAAGCCGGGCCAATTTCCAGGTCCCCTATTTTTGGCCGTACCGCCAATCGAGTTGGACTGGCCGCAACGACTCGAGGTCGGTGCCAAGTCAGGAGCCAACGACAAGGTCACTTACTCGGACATGTGGCGTGTGAGCGCGGAATTTCCTGCCTATCACCGTCGCTTCCTGCTCGGTTCGGTTGCTGACACTCTGGCGGAGAAGTTCGGTACACAAGGGTCGCCGATTTCGCTTTCCACTGCCTGCGCGTCGGGCGCGACGGCCATTCAGCTCGGTGTTGAGGCGATTCGCCGGGGCGAAACCGACGCCGCGCTCTGCATCGGCACGGACGGTTCAATCAATCCCGAGGCGGTGATCCGCTTTTCATTGCTTTCCGCATTGTCGACGAGCAACGACGTGCCACAGACCGCAGCCAAGCCATTCTCAAAGAATCGCGACGGCTTCGTAATGGCCGAAGGCGCTGGCGCGCTGGTGCTTGAAAGCTATGATGCCGCGAAAGCACGCGGCGCGAAGATCCTGGGTGTGCTCGAAGGGTGCGGTGAGATGACCGACGCGTTCCATCGCACGCGTTCGAGCCCCGATGGGAAGCCGATAATTGGTTGTATAGCAAACGCGATTGGCGACGCCGGCCTCACGCCGAACGACATCGACTACATCAATGCCCACGGCACAAGCACCCCAGAAAATGACAAGATGGAATATCTTGGTTGCGCAACCGTATTTGGCGATCGCATGAAGAGCCTGCCGATTTCCTCCAATAAATCCATGATCGGTCATACTCTTTCCGCCGCCGGGGCGGTTGAGGCGGTATTCACCCTGCTCACGCTGCAGCAGCAACGCATTCCACCGACTATCAACTATGCCATTCCGGACCCGGCGATTCCGCTCGACGTGGTACCGAATAGGGCACGCGATGCAAGCTTGCGGCACGCCATTTCGAATTCGTTCGGCTTTGGTGGGCAGAACGTTTCGCTGGTGATGGGACTCGAGCCGGCCTAGCGGCCGCCCGAGCCAATCATCATGCGTGCGTTAAGACTAATCGCCGACCGCAAGCTGGAGCTTGCCGACGTCCCTCCACCGCCGCCACCCGGGGAAGGCGAGGTCCAGATCCGTATCAAGGCTGTGGCGCTCAATCACCTCGACCTTTGGGGCTTCCGTGGGATGGCGTTCGCAAAGCGCCAATTGCCGATCGTTGTTGGCGCCGAAGCCTCCGGCGAAATAGCCGCGATCGGCGAAGGCGTCACTGGCTTCAAGTCTGGCGATAAGGTCGTGATGTATGGGGCGATGACTTGCGGACACTGCGCCGCCTGCCGTGAAGGCCGCGACAACCTTTGCGAAAATGTCAGCGGCATCATGGGCTTTCATATCGACGGCTTTGCTCGCGACCTGATAAACCTGCCCGCACGCTTGGTGGTCCCTGTACCGGCCAGCGTTTCGCTGCGAGACGCGGCGTGCGCTCCGATTGCCTTTGGTACCGTCGAGCACATGTTGTTCGACAACGCCAAGCTCAAACCGGGCGAAACCATTTTGGTGCATGCAGGCGGCTCCGGCATCGGTTCTGTCGCCATCAAGATGGCGAAGGCGCTCGGCTGCACGGTCATTACGACAGTTGGCGACGACACGAAGGCAGAAAAAGCCCGAGCGCTGGGCGCTGACCACGTCATCAACTACAAGACCCAACGCTTCGAGGGCGTCACTCGCAAGCTCACCGCAAAAAAAGGTGTTGATGTCGTGTTCGAACATGTCGGTGGCGAGGCCTTTAATGGCTCCCTGCTCTGCCTCAAGCGCGGCGGCCGGCTGGTAACTTGCGGCTCGACAGCTGGCCCGACAGTCACCATCAACTTGATGCAGCTGTTCCAGCAGCAGTACAAGATACTTGGCTCATTCGGCGCTTCCATGCGTAATATTCGCGACAGCCTGTCAAAAATTGCTTCCGGCATGGCGCCCATCATCGACACCGAGGTGTCGCTCGCCGATTTCGAGCGCGGCCTCGCCCGACTTGAGAGCCGTCAGGTGTTTGGCAAAGTCATCGTGAACTTCTAGTACATGATCCCGAAGTGGCGACGGCTTTCGGAAGAGATCATGCACCATATAGATACGAGCGTTTTGCGATGAAGCGGATGATGCTGCGCTTGCGCCGTGGGTTTAAGCGCGCGAGCGATGCCGTGGTCGGAAAACTGGCGATCACCGTGCTCAGCGGTCTGCGCTTGATCGATGCGGACAAAATGGCTGACTTTGCTGGCGGGCTTATGCGGGCGATCGGCCCGCTACTGCCCGAAAATCGAATTGGCCGCGCCAACCTTACCGCCGCTTTTCCCGAAAAATCCAAAATCGAAATTGACGCCATTTTGCGCGGCTGCTGGGACAATCTTGGCCGCATGGGCGCGGAGTTTGCACATTTGGACCGGCTTTGGAATTTTGACCCCAAACACCCCAGCCGTATCGAGATCGCGCAACCGGATATTGACCGCTTTTTCAGGCTGTTGAACGACGGAAAACCGGCGCTGATTTTCGCAGCCCACCTGGCCAATTGGGAACTACCGGCCGTTTGTGCGGCAACCCACAAGCTCGATAGCGCGGTGCTCTATCGGCGGCCAAATATTTCCGGGATCGATCGTTGGCTCGCCGAGACCCGTACAGCCAGCATGGGCGAGATGATTTCAACCGATCTTTATGCGCCAGTGAAGATTTCCGAAGCGCTCGAACGCGGCGCACATGTCGGCATGCTTGTCGATCAGTACTACGTACGCGGTGTCCCGGTGACGTTCTTCGGTCGGCGTACCATGGCAAATCCGCTTCTGGCTCGACTCGCGCGGCATTTCGACTGCCCAATCCATGGCACCCGCATTGTACGCCTGGCGAACCACCGGTTCCGCGCCGAGCTCACTGACGAAATCAAGCCGGTTCTCGATGCGAAGGGAAAAATCGAGGTCGCTGGCACCATGCAGATCATCACATCGGTGATTGAGGGTTGGATTCGCGAGCAGCCCGAGCAGTGGCTATGGATGCACCGCCGCTGGCGGCCTGAGGAGTCGCAGCCCGCTAACGGCCGGTTTTGATCTTCGTCCACAGCCGGTTCACGAAACGCTGCGATTTCTGGTCGCGTGCGCTCACTGTATAGAGCCGGTTCATCGTGATAGCGTCGGGATATACGCTTTTGTCATCGAGCACAGCCTTATCAAGGAATTTCTGGCTCGCCAGATTGCCGTTGGCGTAGGCGACCAGGTTGCTGTTTTTTGCGGCTACTTCCGGACGCAAAAGATAATTGATGAAGACATGCGCATCGGGGGCGTGACTTGCGTCCTTCGGAATGGCGAGGTTATCGAAAAACATCTGCGCGCCTTCCTTCGGAATCGAATATCCGATTTCCACACCATTCCCGGTTTCTATCGCACGCCTCTGCGATTGCTTGATGTCACCTGACCAGCCCACCACCAAACAGATTTCTCCGCTCGCCAGGGCGTTGAGATATTCCGAGGAGTGGAATTTTCTTACTGAAGGCC
>DASXLC010000128.1:0-13801 GCA_036496445.1 Pseudolabrys sp.
TCCGCATCCGTGCCTGCGTGGATCGATGACGCAATATGGATCGAGGCGGCGCTGCAAAGCCCGGCCGGAAATACCAAACCAATTGCTGCGCCTGGGCAGACCGAGTCTTATGCGTTCGAACACCTGTTCACACCGGTGGTCGAACAAGCTGAAGCCTTGCTTTGGACGAATATCGACGCACAGGTGTTCGACAACCTGAACGAATCCGCTCGCGCATGCCTGCGCCTTTCGCTGCTCAAGGATTTGTCCGGTCTGTCCACGCCGGCGATCTACGAACTCTTCGTCAAGGCGCGCACGTCCGGTCCAACGCCGCCAGATGCAGGGCAACCTCAGCGAGACGCCGGCATTTCGCTCTACGAGCAATTCGTCGCCAACATGAAAGCTGGCGGCTTCCGGGGTTTGTTCGAAGACAAACCGATTCTCTTGCGGCTGATCGCTTCGATTACGCGACAGTGGATCGATACGTCGCGCGAATTCGTCCTGCGCCTTGATGCCGATGTGGCGGCGTTCCGTCGAGATTTACTTCAATCCCGCAATGCCAGCAGGGTTGCCATGATCGACGGCGACCTCGCCGATCCGCACAATGGCGGCCGTTCGGTCCGGATCGTGCGCTTCGAGGACGGCTCGCGGGTTGTTTACAAGCCAAAGGATTTGCGGCTCGACGTCGCCTGGCACAGTTTGATCGAGCGATTGAACCGGGCCGAGCCGCCAATCGCGCTGAAGGCGGTGCGTGCCATCGCGCGCGACGGCTACGGTTGGACCGAATTCATCGATCATACGGGATGTGCTGATCAGGACGGCAGCAAGCGATTTTACCGGCGCGCCGGCGCCTGGCTTGCGCTGTTCCACTGCTTCGCCGCCAATGACATGCATCAGGAAAACATGATTGCGGCCGGCGATCATCCGGTGCCGATCGATCTGGAGACGATCCTTCAAGCTAATGCCGAGGAGAACAAGAGCCATGACACCGAAGCGCAGGCCTTTGACGCGGCCGTGGAAGCGCTCGCCAACTCGGTCATGATGGTCGGCCTCCTTCCCGCCCATGCACGATCGCCCGACAACAAAGTCTTTGCGATGGGCGGAATGACCTCGGACTGGAATTCAAAAATCAAGATCAAATGGAACAACATCAACACCGACGAGATGCGGCCGGTGAAATCAAAGGAAGCCGGCGATGCCAATCCGAACCTGCCGCACGTCTATGGCCGTTATGTCAGGTTTGGCGATCATATCGACGATTTCGTCTCGGGCTTCGAGGACTACGCGAAATTCCTGCTGCGCCAGAGCAGGGACGCAAAGCAGGGAGGACTGTTCGACGGCTTTGCCGGCGTTCCCGTCCGCACGGTCATTCGGCCCACCCGATTCTACTCCATGCTGCTCCAGCGGCTGAAAAATCATCCGACCATGAACGACGGCGTGATCTGGTCCGCGCAAGCGGACTTCGTCGCCAGGCTTGCGGAGTGGGAGAAAGATTCCGATCCGGTCTGGGCGCTGCAGCGGGCCGAACGGAACGCTCTCATCGCGTTGAACGTACCGCTATTCGTATCGCACAGCGACGGAAAGAAGATCGGCGACGCGACCGGCTTCTCGATCGAGGCAATGGGACAATCGGGTCTGGATCGCGCCCGGACTCGTGTCCAGAATTTCGATGAACGGGATATCGCCTGGCAGATCGAAGTCATCAGGGCAAATACAAACTCGGGCTTAAAATCTGCCGGACCGACCGCGACGGTTGGCGAGACGAAATCAGCGTTGCGCCCGGACTCGGCGGTTGGGTCGACAAATGGGATTTTTATTGCGGAAGCCGACAGGATCGCAAGAGAGCTATCCCGTCATGCCATTTGCCGGGGCCCGGGCGCCGCGTGGATCGGTCTCGACTGGCTGGGCGACTCCGAGGTTTTCCAGCTCGTTTGCCTCGGTCCGGATCTCTACAACGGCGTTTCCGGGATTTCGGTTTTTCTCGCCGCGCATGCGGCGGTGACGGGGTCCGGGTCTTCAGGTGAACTTGCACTCGCCGGCGTTTCACATCTTCGCAGCAAGCTGAAAAGCCGCGACGCGGCGCGCGTGGCCCGATCCGTGGGCGTAGGCGGCGCCACCGGGTTGGGCTCGATCGTCTATGCGCTGACGGTGATGTCGAAGTGTCTCCATGACGATGCCTTGCTTGCGGATGCACATGCGGCGGCGGAATTGTTCACCGATGACCTTATCGCAGCAGATAAACAACTCGACGTCATCGGGGGCAGCGCCGGCGCGATACTCGGCCTGCTTCGTCTTTATCGCGACACGCAATCCGACGAGGTGCTAAGGCGCGCAACGAAGTGCGGCGAACATCTGATGGCTCTAAGCCGGCTCGGACCGGAGGGCCGCCGCTGCTGGGTCGGGCAAGGCCTTGGTGCGCAAGCGCTCAATGGCATGTCGCACGGCGCCGCAGGCTTTGCATATGCGCTGGCGTCGTTGTCGGCGGCGACGGGGCGCGAAGAGTTTGCGCGAGCGGCTTCGGAATGCATTGCGTTTGAAGATTCCAGCTACGACGCCGGGCACCACAACTGGCCCGATTTCCGCGGCGGCGGCGAACCATCCTGGCCATGCCAGTGGTGCCACGGCGCGACCGGCATTGGCCTCGCGCGGATTGGCACGGCCAAACGGGCCGGAGCAGATTCGAAGTTTTTGGCAACCGACATCCGGAACGCTGTCGAGGGCGTGAAGCAAAGCAGGCCGGGTCAACTCGATACGCTGTGCTGTGGAGCGCTCGGCGGCATCGAATTCCTCCGCGAGGCCGGCAGCACCCTAGGGCGCGACGAACTTTGTGACCTTGCATCGCAGCGGCTGATGCAGGTTCTGGAACGAGCTGCATCAACCGGCGACTATCGATGGAACAGCGGAAAGGGACACTTCAACCTGGGTTTGTTCCGCGGTCTTGCCGGCGTGGGATATAGCGTGCTGCGGCAGGTCGACGCCTCGCTTCCCAACCTCATCATCTGGGAATAGTCGGCTTTATCGCGGGATTCGAATTCTACTTCGGCTTCGCCGCCGCGCACGTCGCATGGAGAACAGCCATGAACATATCAAAGGACTGCACTGTCACCTGACAGGCCGTCGACGCATCGAGCGCGATATTGATGGTGTCACCCGCAGGCACCGAATACGGCTTGCCGTTGACGTTGATGTTGACATTCTGATTCGCGGGTGAACCGATTAATCCAACGGTCAGACGTCCGTCTGCGACGATGAGCGATTGATTGGGAGTAATATTGTAAGTGTTCTCCGAAGGCAGGATCGAATCCAACTTGGCCTGAATTTTCTTGAGATTGGCCTGCAAGTCGGTGATCGTCGCCGCTTGCTTCGCGTTCTGCGTGGAGATCTTCTGGCTCTCGGTCCGCAACTGCTGGATCGTGCTGTTGGAGACTCTGACCTCGCGATCACCCATGGCGCGGCCAAATCGGTAAATTCCGAATAAGACGCCGAAGACGAGAACCACATAGGCGACGACGCGTACGAACTGGCCTGCGGGCGTCGCAAAAAACTGCGACGATTGATGGCGCGTCCGGACCGGGCGGCCTGATTCCGTCCTGTCGGTCACGTTGCCATTCCTCCCCGATTCCTGACCAATTTCTTCCTGCCGCCTGCGCGGGCCGCCGGGCACGCGTCTGAATGATCGCCGATTTGTAGACCGTAATGCAATCGCGGCTGCTGCCGTACCTCCGGCCCTTGTCTATTTTTTCGGTTGTGGCGATGTCCCAGAACCTGGCGCCGATTCACTTGGGCGCAAGGCCCCCGAGATTCGGGAAAGGATGGATTCGACATCAATGAGATCGAGCGGGCTTGATGAGCTCGGCGTCTTGTCCGGGCTCGCGGGAGCGGCAGACGAATCCGCCGTCGAAATTTTGCCAGACGCCGGCGGCGCAGTGGAACTCGATGATTTGCCTGGAGGCACAGGCGCCGCCGGTTCGCCCGCGGGCGGCGTCGCGCCTGGCGGCGCTGCTGTTGGTCCCGGGAGCACTTTATTGGCCGGGGGAGGCGAAGCTTCGGTCGGCGGGGTCGCGGCGGCTGCGCCAGGACGCAGCACTGTGCCTGGCGCCGCCGGAGTGTCGACATTGCCAAGAATGATCGGCAGGCCATCCTTGCCGCTGCCGATGACCACGATTTTCGAATTGGAGGACTGCGCGAGCGCAAGCGTGGCCTCGATGCCACGCCAACGCAGGTACGAATCCGAAATCCCCTGGCTGACCGTCTTTTGGAAGGCGGCTATGCCATTGGCCTCGATCTGTTTGCGTTTTGACTCTTCGGCTTCGCGCTCCACGCGGAATTTGAACTCCTGGATCATGTAGAACTGTTCGGTCTGGCGATTGATGGCGGCAACGATATCAGGCGGCAATTCGATACTCAGCACGAGCGTGTCGAGAATTTGGATCGAGCCTTGCAGGAAGTCGTTGTAGTGTTTGGGGTCCAGCTCTTCCATGGCTTCGGGCTGCACCAGCTTGTTGAGATGTGCGCCCAGGCTCTTTTGCGTATTGTCCCGGATTTTTTCCTGAATCGGTTCGCGGTGGGTGTAAACCTCCTGCGCCGTGTACTGGGAAATGACTTCGCGTGCCTGGCTGCCAATTTCAGGTCCCACTACCGACGCCAGGTATCCCGGACCGATAAATTTGTGAAGCACGGCGACGGAGTTGTGCGCCAGTTGAAATCGCACACTGATCTGAGCGGTCACGCTCACGCCGTCTTTGGAAATAGCGTTGTACGTCTGCGTCGTGGATTGCAGCCTCAGGTCATAGAGGAACAGCCGGTCCCACGGCCAGATGATATGGAGACCTTCCTCCCTCAATTCGCGGGGATCGAGCGCCGTGCCTCGCCCGGCAAAGCACCAGCAGTAGGTATCAAAAGCGTAGAAGCGTCTCCACAGGACCCCGACCTGGCCGCTCTGAACCGTGATCACCACGTACGGAAACATCACCGTGGCGATGAGCAAGACAATCATCAACACCATGGCAAAGCCAGACAGGTGGCGTCCGACGTAACTCCACCCTTGGCGCTTCTGGCGCGGCGGCGGCTCGTCAAGCAACGCTGAATAATCTGCCATCAGCCGTTCTCCACCGGACGCTGGCTGACAATACGGCCTTCATCCATGCGAATCCTGCGCGCGGGCAATTCCAGCTCGTCGAGATAGCGGTCATCGTGCGTAATCACCACGACGGTCGCACCGGCTTTCAGCATATCGGGCAGGAGCTCCTCGTAGAATTTGCGGCGAAATTCGGGGTCTTGTTCGGCCGTCCATTCGTCCAGCATAAGGATCGGGCGTTTCTCAAGCATGGTCACGATAAGTGCGAGACGTCTGCGCTGGCCGCCGGAAAGATCGAGCGTGCGAAACTCGCCGTGCGAAAGACCGGTCTTTTCTTCCAGCCGGAATTGGGTCAGCAGCCGTTCGACCTCGGCTGGATCCGGTTCGGGTATACCATAGAGCCGACGGAAGAGATGATAATCGAAAAAAATCCCCGACATCAACGAGCGATATGACTCGCGCGTATGGTCATTGATACGGACCCCGTCCAGCGTGAGTTCGCCGGAATCAGGAGGATAGAGTCCGGCGAGAACCCGCAAAAACGTCGATTTTCCCGAACCGTTGCCGCCTGTGATGAAGACGAGTTCGCCGGACTGCAATGTGAAGTCGATCGGGCCGATTTGGAAGGCGGCTTCGGAAAATCGGTCAACGTACCGGAACACAATGTTGCGCATCTCAATCTTTTCGAATCGGTGCGATACCTTGGTCTCGCCTTCCTCCGTCAAAGCACTCGCCTGGAGAGTGGCTTGCAACTGCTCGACGCGGTCCGCCGCTGCATTCGCATTCATCAGGACCGGTATCGATTGCACCAAACCAAAGCACGCGCCGATAACGTACAGGAGCGCCGTCGTGACCTTCGTGATCGACGAGCCTCCTATCGATGCGCTGAATATCGGCGTCACGAACACGACGGTGCCGAGCAGAATGTACATGTAGCTCTGCGCCGACACGATCTGCCTGAAGGATTCGGTCTGGCTGTGTATTTTGATGTTGGCTGCGGCTCTCGAAACGTCGAAGGCGTGGTCGAATAAATCGACGCTGCGTGCGCTGTTGAGCCGCACCTCCTTGAATCCATCCAGGAAGTCGGCCATCCGGTCGAATAGCCGGCGCTCTTGCTCTGCCGCCTTCGCTCTCTCCGCAGTGAGGCGTCGGCTTCTGAAGTGGAATATCGTTCCCGCAGTGCCGACGATCACGATGCTCAGCGCGAATGCCGCGAGCGACAAATAAGCCACGTAGATGGCCACAAAAAAGATCAGGACCGGAGCCTGCATTGAATAGCAGAGCACGTTGCTCGCCTGCGTCATCACCGCGGTATCGCTGGTGATGGCGGCAACGATCCTCGCGCGCCCTATCCGTTCTACCGCCAGCAGTTCCGAGCGCCTGACGCGATCCATGATGCGCACGCGCAGCCTATGGATGATGGCCTCGATTTCAGCAGTAATCGTGGTGGTGACGTAGATCTGGGTCTTGATGAATAGAAAAAGCGAGATCACGAACAACGTGGCGGCCCACAGACTGGACTTTTGAGTCTGGTCCGCCGATGCCGCGCCGGCATTGATGGCAGCGAGAATCGCAGAATTGCTGACACCGCCGACGGCTGACATGAACACCAGCTTCTGCAGTGAGCCGTGCATTTCGCGGCGTACGAGCTGGATGAAGGACATTAGTGTGATGCCGTCCAGCTACATTTACACAAGACGCCGCCGCCTCAGCGCGGGACGGGGTCGCCGACCCGATCCAATCCATCGGCCTCCGCTCGGCGACGCAAGACGCGGCGCGACGGGCCGGTGATGAATAGGATGGGCAGAACCAGCAACGGAGTGGTGACAAGCGCGAGAAGAAACGTGCCAAAAAAGCCCATCCGGCGTTCGACGCCGCACAGTCCCGTGAGCAGGCAGAAAGCTATGTAGACGAGGGCTTCGAGCATGGGGCTCGGTCTGGTCAGGCGACAATTGTCGCACTTGGCTGGGTGGAACCACTCCCAGATTGGCTGGCATACGCCCGTGCGTGTCAAGAGCCGGACGAGGACTCGGCGCGCTGAGCGTCACGGCCGGAGCCTCTTCGGGCGTCCCACTTCTCTTTTTGAGCCTTTACGAACTCACGATAGTCCGGGGGGTTGAAGTCAAGCAGAGTCCCACCCGACGCGAAGTGCTGAATGAAAGCCTTGCCGATGGCGTAGGTTGCGCCGGCCGAAAGTACCGGCATCACAAATCCACCTACGATCGTTCCGAAGAATGGCACGGCTTTGAGTAAGCTGGTGGCGCCCATGCCACTGGTCGCCGGGATCATCGCGCCCGCCAAACTTGCAATCAGTGCCTTGCCCCGGTTTTCGGAGAACGGCACGACATAGATTTGCGAAACGCGACGCAGCATCTCAAGCTGGAGTCCGCCGACGGCGACGATATCGACAATGGGAACCGGGATCAGGCCGGCGACGCCGGACCAGATCGCAAATTTGTCGACCAACTTGGACGCCGCTTCATTGCGACTCTCTGGCGTCATTTCAGTTGCTTCAGTCGAACTCGTTGCCGCGATGGCTTCGCTCTCGGAGTTCCCAGACGTAGTCGATATCGGTGCCATAGCGGATCCTTTCTCGTCATCCCCGGGCCGGCCAACCATTCAATCGTGCCGATGCGAACGCGCTCGTTGGCTCAATCCACGCGGGCTAAAAAGCCTAACATGATGGGGTGCCAATGCCAAGCGCTTGCAACCGCTCTCAGATTAGCTGGACGTTGGATCAATACAGCACCACGGCGCCTTCGCAGAGGCCTTTCAACATCGACGCTGCGGCTTCTTGGCGCTGATCTCGAAGGCGGCATATTGTCTTGTTGGACGCAACCTCATAGAAGATTTGTGACGTCATTGTACCGGAGGCGGATGATGCGAGCGAATAAGTCCAGCAAAGCCATTCCTGACGGGCGGCGCGCCTGGGAGCCTCCGGCCATGACGAAGTTGGCGATTGGTACAGAAACAAAATCGGCCCGCGAGAGCGGCGATGGCCAACCTAAGTCTGTGCAGCCGGCACCACCGGCAACACCCGCTACCAAGCTTGGATTTTCCTTCGAGATGGCGTTTCCGCTTTCCGCCCGCATCGACAGCTAGAATAGCCTGTCCTGAAGATAGCCGGCGGTCGACCGGGGCGAGCAGGCGCTGCTCTGTCCATGATCAATCAAGCTCGCTCGCTGCGTCCGCTGGTGGCGTAACGCCACGACATCCGATACCCTTGCGCAAGGCTTTGTCTTCACCGTGCAGCAGTGGAGCCTGACAGCTTTGAGCATCACGATCGACAGCATTCTTGTTCAGGACAAGGAGCCGACCGCGGTCGACCTCGATGGCGGCGTCGTTGTTTTGAGCGTGCGCGCCGGCTCGTATTTCGGCTTCAACCAGGTGGCATCTGAAATCTGGACCATGCTTGCCGGGCCTTGCCGCGTCGGCCAGATTTTCGACTCGCTCTTGGAACGCCATGACGTCGACGCGGAAAGTTTGTCCCGCGACGTGACACCATTCCTGCAAACATTGCTCGAACATCGGCTGGTGCACGAGATTAATCCGGGTGACGAGCAATGAAGGCGAAGACGATGCGGCGTGTCTATCTGCGAGAAGCCACCGTCATGCTCGTTCTGGCGCGGCTCGCGGTTCGCCTTGTTTCACCCGCGCGCATCTTCGCGTGGGCCGAAAGGCCGCCCCGGCGCATCCATCGTTTCGCTACCGATGAAGTGAGCTGGATATCGTGGGCGGTCGAGAGCCTCGGCGCGAGACCCTGGATGAACGCTCTTTGTCTACCGCGTGCGCTGGCGGCGCATGCCATGCTGCGGCGGCGGGGAATAGCGAGCCGGCTTTGCCTTGGCGTCGCCCGTGAAGGCAGCGAACTGGCCGCGCATGCCTGGGTCGAGATCGGCGAGAACAAGATCGTTGGAGCGTCCGAGGCCAACAGGTTCACGCGCCTCGCCGAATTCGGCGGAGCATGTTGATAAGGACGTGCGTTTCTTATGAGCGGCATCGCCGGATTGCTACGCTTCGACGGCCGGCCAGTGACCCGGCACGACATCGAACGAGCGGCGAATACGCTGCGTCAATACGGCCCTGATCGATCCGAAATCGTTGTCAGCGACCACATCGGCCTTGTCCACGTGCTGATGCGCATGACTCCCGAAGACCAGTTCGACCGTCAGCCGTGGCGAGGCGCAACGGGATCGCTGATCACGGCGGATGTACGGCTCGACAATCGCGATGACGTGCTCGCGCGGATTGGAATCCGGCCGCGGGACGCGATGGCGTGGCCGGATTCGCGCGTGCTGCTCGCAGGCTGGGAAAAACTTGGCGACACTATTTGGCCAATGCTGCGCGGCCCCTTTGCCGTTGCGATCTGGGACTCCCGCAGCCGCACATTAACGCTGGCGCGCGACCATCTCGGACTGAACGTCGTGATGTGGTACAGGAGCGAGCGATTTTTCGCCTTTGCCACCATGCCGAATGGCCTGTTCGCGCTGGACGACGTGCCGCGTGAATTGAGCGAGGAGAAACTCGCCGATTTCCTGGTGCTCAATCACGCCGACCACGTCACGACCGTCTATCGCAATATCTCTCGCGTTCCGCCCGCGCACGTCATGCAGGTGAAATCCGATGGTTCGATAAGGCAGTGGCGCTACTGGTCGGCGGCCGAGATCAAACCGGTCAGACTGCCTTCGGATCGTGCCTACGCGGACGGGCTGCGCGCGTGTCTCGATCTGGCGGTGCGCCGACAGATGCGCAGCGCCCATCCGATCGGCTGCCTCCTCAGCGGCGGGCTTGATTCATCCTCGGTCTCCGTACTTGCCGCCCGCGCGCTCGCCGAGAAAAATCTGCGGCTGGTCGCCTTTACCGGTGTGCCGCGGCGCGGTTTCGATGGACCGGTGCCGCCCGGCCACTACGCCGACGAAACACCCTATGTCGACGCGATCGCGAGCGCAGCCGGTAATATCGACATCACCTATGTCCGCAACGATGATTGCAATGACTTCGCCGAACTTGAGCGGTTCTTTATCGCGCTGGAAGGGCCGGTCCGTAATCCGACCAATCTTGGTTGGGTCATGGCGATGCTGCGGCTTGCGCGCCTGCAGGGCCGGCGCGTTTTGCTCGGCGGCCTTTACGGGAATACCACCATAAGCTGGAACGGTTGGTCGCAAGCGGTCGCTCACCTCAAGCGCGGCCGGCTGCTCACAGCCTGCCGTCAGTGGCAGCTTTATCATCGCCGCACATCCTATTCGCGCTGGGTGGCGTTGCGAAAACTCCTTGTCGAGCCGCTGCTGCCGGATTGGCTGGGCAATTGGGCCGATCGCCGCCGTCACCCAAACCGGATGGCAGCCTGGCAGGATCACGCTGCGATTCGTCGCGACTTTGCCGCCGCAATGGGGGTTGATATCCGCGCCCGAAAAGCCGGACATGACTTTCTCTATCGCATGCGGCCAGACGAACGCATGACGGCGCTTGCCCAGGTCGATTATGGCGGCGACTGGCATGCGGCGGAGAAAGCCGTCACCGGCGTCGAAGTGCGCGACCCGACTGCTGACATCGACGTGATCTCCTACTGCTTCGGCGTTCCACCCGAGCAGTATCTTGCCGAAGGCATTGATCGCTCGCTGATCCGCCGCGCCATGTGGGGTCTGCTTCCAGAAATGGTGCTGACCAATCGCTTGAGCGGCCTGCAGGTCGCGGATTGGCACGAGAAACTCGAAAGTCAGCGCGGCGAGCTCGCACGCCAGATCGCGGAACTTTCGGAGTCTGCGCTGGTGCGGCGTGTCATTGACCTTGTGCGGCTCGAGAATGCGATCAAGAACTGGCCCACTGGCGGTTGGCACACGCGCGAGGTCTTCCGGGAATATAATCTCGCACTCATGCGAGGCGTGGCGGGCGGCCGGTTCTTGCGCTGGTTCGAATCGGCAAACTGATAGTCGTAGCGACACATTTCGGCGGTATGCTGACGCCTAAATGGCTAGGCCCGGCGTGGGCTGTCAGGCTTGCAATGCGTAGGCAAAATCGTGCACGCTGTGCCATGCGGCGACGAGGCGGCAACCGATTTTGCCAACTCTGCTCAGCTGAATCTCATTGGAGCGCCCGGTGAATCGCCGATCCCTTCTCAAATCCACCCTGCTCACGCTGGCCACGTCGCGGTTCGCGCTGCCCGCCTGGACGAGCCCGGCCAGTGCCGAGGCAGCAAAGTCACCGTGGCGGCACGGCATATCGCCGTACGGCGAACTGAAATATCCATCCGGCTTCAAGCAATTCGACTATGTCAACGCCAGTGCACCGAAGGGCGGTGCGGCGCGGCAAATCGCGCTTGGCACCTATGACAACTTCAACGTGACGGTCGCCGGAGTCAAAGGTACGCTCGTCCTCGGCATCGATGGCATCCACAACACGCTGCTGATGCCGGCGCTCGACGAAGTATCGAGCGACTACGGGCTGCTTGCCGAGGCGGTAAGCCATCCGGACGATTTCTCTTCGGCCACTTATCGGCTGCGGGCGGAAGCCAAATGGCACGACGGCAAGCCTGTCACGCCGGACGACGTGATATTCTCTTTCAATGCGTTCAAGAAAATAAACCCTCAGTCCGCCGCCGATTTCCGGCCGGTCGTCAAGGCCGAAAAAACCGGTGATCGCGAAATCACCTTCACGTTCGATGGCCCCGGCAACCGCGCGTTGCTGCAGATTGTCGGCCAGCTCAAAGTCCTGCCGAAGAATTGGTGGGAGGGTGCCGACAAGGACGGCAAGAAGCGCGACGTCGGTGAAACCACGCTCGAACCCCCGCTCGGCTGCGGCCCCTATCGCATCAAAGAATTCACGGCCGGCCGCAGCATCGTCTATGAGCGCGTCAAGGATTACTGGGGCAGTAACGTCAACGCCAATATCGGCCAAAGCAACTTGGACGAGCTGCAGTTCGATTATTTCCGCGATGCCACGATCGCCATCGAGGCGTTCAAGGTGGGGACCGTCGACTGGCGGACCGAGAACAGCTCCAAGAATTGGGCCACCGCCTACGATTTCCCGGCAGTCCACGAAAAACGCGTCATCCTCGAGGAATTTCCGATCAACAATGTCGGCATCATGCAGGCCTTCGCGTTCAACATCCGCCGCGACAAGTTCAAGGATCCGCGCGTCCGGCTCGCCTTCAATTACGCGTTCGATTTCGAGGAGATGAACAAGCAGATTTTCTTCGGACAATACAAGCGCATCGCCAGCTATTTCGAAGGCACGGAGCTCGCGGCGACCGGCCTGCCGACCGGCCGGGAGCTCAAACTGCTGGACACGGTGCGCGACAAGGTTCCCCCCGAGCTTTTCAGGCGGGCCTATTCCAATCCAGTCAACGGCAATCCCGGCGAGGTGCGCACCAATTTGCGCGAAGCCATCCGGCTTTTGAAAGAAGCGGGTTACGAGGTACGCAACCAGCAACTCGTCAACAGCAAGACTGACGAACTTTTCACGGTCGAATTCCTCGCCAACGCCCCGAGCTTCGAACGCATCTTCCTGTTCTACAAGCCTTCACTCGACCGCCTCGGCATTACCGTGTCGGTGCGCACGGTCGATATGGCGCAGTATGAGAACCGGTTGCGGAGCTGGGATTTCGACATCATGACCTACGCCTGGGGCGAAACGCTCCTGCCCGGCAACGAGCAACGCGGCTACTGGGGCTCGCAGGCGGCCAATCAGCCTGGCTCGAACAACGTGATCGGCATCCAGAATCCGGCGGTCGACGCGTTGATCGATCACGTCGTCTTCGCCAAGACCCATGAGGATCTCGTCGCCGCCACCAAGGCGCTCGACCGCGTGTTGTTGTGGAACCATTACGTTGTGCCGCAATGGTCCTACAGCAAGTTGCGCACCGCGCGGTGGGATCGATTTGGCCATCCCCACCCGTTGCCGAAATACGGCATGTCCGCATTCCCGAACCTGTGGTGGTGGGATGCCGAGAAGGCGGCCAAGTCGGGAAACCGGCAGTGACCGGCGACGTTGACGATCTGCAATGACCGCTTACATCATCCGCCGCATATTGTTCATGATCCCGACGATTTTCGGGATCATGCTGGTGTCGTTCGTCGTGGTGCAGTTCGCGCCGGGCGGGCCGGTCGAACGCGTCATCGCGCAGCTCTCCGGCCGGGATACCGGCGCGACCTCGCGTATTTCCGGCTCCCCCGCCGGTGATTTCAGCGCCGGCGGCGCGCCGCAGAGCGGCGCACAAGCCGACATGAACTCAAAGTATCGCGGCGCACAGGGCCTCGATCCCGAATTCATCAAGAGCCTGGAAAAGCAGTTCGGCTTCGACAAGCCGGCCTACGAGCGCTTTTTCCTCATGCTCTGGAATTATGTGCGTTTCGACTTCGGCAAAAGCTATTTCCGCGACGTGACCGTGATCCAGTTGATCAAGGAGAAGCTCCCGGTCTCTATATCTCTCGGCATCTGGATGACTCTCTTGAGCTATCTGATCTCGATTCCGCTCGGCATTCGCAAGGCCGTGCGCGACGGCTCGCAGTTCGATATGTGGAGTTCCAGCGTCATTATCGTCGGCTACGCCATTCCGGGATTCCTGTTTGCCATCCTGCTCATTATCCTGTTCGCGGGCGGATCCTTCTTCCAGATCTTTCCGCTACGCGGACTGACGTCGGAAGGCTGGTCGCAGTTTCCCTGGTGGCTGAAGATCCTCGACTACTTCTGGCATCTGACGCGGCCCATCGTGTCCATGGGGCTCGCGGCGTTCGCGACCATGACGCT
>DASXLC010000129.1:0-20881 GCA_036496445.1 Pseudolabrys sp.
GTTAAACTGCTTTTTATCCGCTTACCGGAATGGGGAAAATTGTCGCCGTCGTCCCCAAAATAGGGGCGAGAACCGGTCCTTTTAACGCAGCCTTTATTCCGCTGCGCGCCTGGCCGCGATGATTTGATCCGCCGTGCGGCCGGTCAACTCTGCCATGTGGTCGAACTTGAAGACGAACGAACCAACGCCGGCCGTGGCTGAACGCACCTCGATGATAAGATCGCCGATCTCTGCCTCTGGCATCTGCGCACGCACGGTGTCCCATCCGTCCCAGCCTTCGCGGGTATCAAAGCCCAGAATCTGCCCTCGCCGCCCCGACAAGATGGCGTTCATCTTCGCGGTTGCCTCGCTCGGACAGACGATCTCCACCAGGTGGATGGGCTCGAGCAGCACCGGCTGGCACTGCGGCAAGCCTTCCACGATTCCAATGCGCCCGGCGGTCCGAAACGCCTGATCCGAGGAGTCCACCGTATGGTAGGAACCGTCGATCAACGCAACAGACATATCCACCACTGGAAACCCGAGTGGTCCGTGCTTGAGCGCATCGATCACACCTTCCTCTACGGCTGGGATGTAGTTGCGCGGAACGACACCGCCCGTGATGCGATCCTCAAACTTGAATCCCGAGCCGCGCGGCAGCGGCTTTATCTCCAGCACGACGTCGCCAAATTGGCCGTGGCCGCCCGATTGTTTCTTGTGCCTGCCGCGCTGGGTAACCGGCTTACGAATGGTCTCGCGATAGCCGACCGAAGGCGGCCGCGTCGACACCGGCACCATGAAGCGATCGGCAAGGTGCTCGGCTGCCACGCGCAGGTGCATTTCGCCCTGGCCCCAGATCACCACCTCGTGGGTTTCGGCATTGTGCACCACACTGAGCGACGGGTCTTCCTCGGTCAGTTTGGTGAAAGCCGGGCCGAGCTTGACGTCGTCTTTTCTTTCCTTGGCCTGCACCGCGATGGCAAGCACCGGCGCGTAGGGCCTTGCTTGCAGGAGCGCGGCCGCTGTCTGCTTTCCGGACGACAGTGTGTCGCCGGTCTTGACGTTGTCGAGTTTTCCAAGTGCAACCATCTCTCCGACCGCGGCCTGCCCGCGCTTCTCGAAATGCTGGCCCATGAGCTTGAAGACCCCGGACACACGTCCGGCATCGCCGGCCGAGCTCGCAAGCGTTGTTCCGTCGCCAGCCTGGCCGCTGAGCAAACGAGCAACCGACATCTTGCCGCCGTGCATGGTATGGAAAGTCTTCAGGACCAGCGCCACTGTCTCGTTGCCGGTTTTGACACCCAAACGCTGCGCCGTTTCGCTGACGCCCGGAGATTCATGCCGCAATGCCTTCAACAATCGCAGCACACCGTTGCTGCGGGTAGCCACACCGATCAGAACCGGACAGACGATACGGTCGCGCAATTCCTTGGCGAGATCGTCGAACACCTTGTCGCGCGGTGGCTCGATATCTTCGAGCAGTTGCTCCATCAACTGGTCGTCGTGATCGGCCAGCGTCTCCAGCATGGTGAAGCGGGCTTCTTTCTTGCGATCGAGGTTCTCGCCCTTGATCTCGATGATCTCCGACGGAGCGTGCTCCTTGTAGACAAAGGCGCGCTCAAGCGCGAGATCGACGAAACCTGAAATGATGTCGCCGTTCCAGATCGGAATCTGCCGCAACAGCAAGGGGACGCGCGAAGCCGGCTGCAACAGCTTGATGGTTTCGCGGACCCGCTTGTC
This sequence comes from Pseudolabrys sp., assembly GCA_036496445.1. Taxonomy (GTDB): domain Bacteria; phylum Pseudomonadota; class Alphaproteobacteria; order Rhizobiales; family Xanthobacteraceae; genus Pseudolabrys. The sequence goes on from DASXLC010000129.1 coordinate 1,720, forward strand.
GGCCTTGTCGATCTTGTTGAGAAATATGAAGCGCGGAATGTTTTGATCTTCAAGCTCCCGCAGGATCAGCTGCAGCTGCGGTACTTTCTTCTCATCCGCCTCGCAAACGACCACCGCGGCGTCGACCGCCGGCAGCACGCTGCGCATGTCCTGGATGAATTCGATTGAGCCGGGGCAATCTACGAATGTGTAGTTGTCGCCCATGAAATTGGTGGTGGCGAAGGTGGCTTCCACACTCATTTTGTGATGGCGCGCCTCCTTGCTGGCGTCGCCGACCGTGGTGCCTGCATCCACCGTTCCCTGCCGCTGAATCGCCCCGGTGCGGGCGAGGATGGCTTCGAGAAGTGTGGTTTTACCGCTTTGGAATGGGCCCACCAGTGCGATGCACCGGGGACCCAAATTCCTTGTGCCATTGGGACCCGTACCGTTTTGTCCCATAATTGCCTCCCTTGCCGGCCGGGAGGTCGGACCTGGTTTCCCGGCCCTGTCACATTATCGTCTCAGGCTGCGGGGAAGCTGGCAAGGGCGGAGATTGTGGAAACCAGAAAATCTATTTGATGAAACTCGGGTCGACGACCTCGCGCGCATTCACGCTTTTGTCGATCAGACCCTGCGCCTTGTACCAGGCGATCTGTCGCTCGATATCGGCAACATCAAGCCCCCCTTGCGGCTCGATAAAATAGGCGGCTGCTTCAACCGCAGCCGCACCGCTGTCGCCGCGGTCGGGGTAGACGTAGCGCGCTATTGTTGTCGCCGCTTCATGCGATCTGGTGTCCGACGTTCTTTTGGAATTGCGATCCTTGCGCAGTAGCGCCGCGGCGTAGTCGGTGGTGCCGCGGCGATAGGCACGAATGAATTTTTCGACAACGCCGCGCCGAGTCTCGATCATTTTCGTGGAAACGAAGAGGGCGCCGAACTGCTGCTCATCCAGCTCCGAATACCAACCCACCAGTTTGGCCTGATTCGCAGCCAACAATTCACGCGCATGCGGCGCCGGCATGATCGCGGCATCGACCTGGTTCGTACCGACAGCGCGTGCGACAGCATCGAGCGTTTGCATTGCCTTTACCGTGATGCGGCTGACGTCGACATGTTTGATGCGGGCGATCTGTTCCAGCTGATAGCGAGGGACCGGGCCAAGCGCGCTGATCGCGATTGTCTTGTTGGCGATGTCCTCGAATTTATGCAGACCCCGGTTGAACCCCACATTGGATGCGACGATTTCCGTCCCTTCATAGTTGCGCTTTTCGCGCGCCTGCGCCGCTATCGCCTTTATCAGACCCTTGCCGGCAGCATTGAATGCTGTGGGTGTGAACCCGGCGAGACCGAAGTCAGTCGCACCCGCAGCGAGTGTTTCCGCCACGCTCTGATCGGACTCGTAGGCCGTCATGGCGAGGTCGATACCCTCGGCTTTGAAGTAGCCTTGCGACGCCGCCAAAAACAGCGCGCCGTTGTCGGTCAGGCGTTGCGTGCCGATAGCGACGCGCTCCTGCGCGGCTGCCGGCAATGCGACAGCGACGACCGCGACGACCACCGCAACCCTAAAGCGAATCATGCCCGCAGATTAGCGGGCTCATGCATAAGGGAAAGTGAATATGGACTCGGTCAAGGCCCTCGCAGACATTTAGAGAGCCTACTTCATATTTCCACAAAAGCGCTGGATGCGGCGGCAGGCTTCTTCCAGGTCTTCCGTCTTGGTCGCATAGGAAATGCGAAATGCCGGCCCGAGCCCGAACGCGGTTCCCTGCACGACTGCCACGCCTTCAGTTTCGAGAAGCTCGGTGACGAAATCTTCGTCGGTCGCGAGTTTTTTTCCGCCCGGCGCGGTCTTGCCCATTGTGCCAGCACAGGACGGATAGACGTAAAAGGCGCCCTCCGGGGTCGGACACTTGATGCCGTTTGCCTGGTTGAGCATCGACACGACCAGATCGCGCCGCTCCTTGAAGATCTTGTTGTGCTTGGCGATGAAGTCCTGCGGTCCGTTCAGCGCCTCCACCGCAGCCCATTGCGACACAGCCGCCGGGTTCGAAGTCGACTGTGACTGAATCATCGCCATGGCCTTGATCAGCGGCTCCGGGCCGCCGGCATAACCGATGCGCCAGCCGGTCATGCAATAGGCTTTGGAGCAGCCATTGATGGTGAGCGTGCGCGGGTAGAGCGAGGGTTCGACCTGCGCGGGCGTCGTGAAGACGAAGTCGTCGTAGACGAGATGCTCGTACATATCGTCGGTCATCACGTGCACGTGGGGATGCTTCACCAACACATCCGTAAGCGCTTTCAGTTCGGCGCGCGTATAAGCGGCGCCGCTCGGATTCGAGGGCGAGTTCAACAGCACCCACTTTGTCTTCGGCGTGATCGCACGTTCGAGCTGCTGGGCCGTCATCTTGAAGCCACTCGCCATCGTGGTCGCGACTTCGACCGGAACGCCGCCGGCGAGCAACACCATGTCGGGATAGCTCACCCAGTATGGTGCCGGGATGATCACCTCATCGCCGGGATTCAGCGTCGCCACAAAAGCGTTGTAAAGCACCTGCTTGCCGCCGGTGCCAACGGTGACCTGGCTCGCCTTGTAGTCGAGGCCGTTCTCGCGCTTGAATTTCTTGACGATCGCATCCTTGAGTTCGGCGATGCCGTCAACGTTCGTGTACTTGGAAGCCTTGCCGCTCTCGATCGCCTTGATCGCGGCCTGCTTGATGTTGTCAGGGGTGTCAAAATCGGGTTCGCCGGCGCCTAGCCCGATAACATTGCGGCCGGCCAATTTGAGCGCGCGCGCCTTGTCCGTAACGGCGATGGTCGCCGACGGCTTGACGCGCTTGAGCTGGTCCGCAAGAAAGGCCATCAAAATCCTCCAATTCTACCGCACCTCGTGCGGCACCCCTGTCGTAATGCGGGCTGCCGAGTCCAGCAAGTAGCTAATTGGTGAAGAAATTCGATTGGTTCAATCGCCGCAGGTGATAATTGCAATACCGGCCACCGCACTAAGGGCCGAGTTCGCGCCAGCCGCGTCCGTGTCCCTGCTACCGGTAGCTTTCCGCGCGAGCGGGGATAGTATAGGCGCCCAAGAGCCGGTTAACGGCTGCAACCTTAAGGGAGCGCGCTATGGAGCTTTCGGCCGGGCAGCTAAAAGCCTTCGACGACCAGGGTTACGTTTTCTTCCCCAACTGCTTTTCCGAGAATGAAATCGCGCTGCTACGCGCGGAAGCGGAGAGCATTCTTAAACTTGACCGCCAGGAAGTCTGGCGCGAGAAAACCGGCGCGCCGCGGACAGCCTTTGCGGCACATACTTTCAGCGAGGTCTTCGGCCTCCTCGCTCGGCATCCTCGCCTGATCGAGCCGCTGCGGCAGTTGTTCGGCGAAGATGTCTATGTCCATCAGTTCAAACTCAACGCCAAGGCCGCCTTCGAAGGCGACGTCTGGCAATGGCATCAGGATTACGGCACCTGGGCCCGCGACGACGGCATGCCCGAGGCGCGCGCAATGAACATTGCTGTATTCCTCGACGAAGTGATGCCAATCAACGGGCCGCTGCTCTTGATTCCAAAGAGTCATAGGCAGGGCGTTTTCGCAGCCGGCCATGACAAACTCACGACGTCATATCCGCTGTGGACGCTCGACAAGGATACCGTCACGCGACTCGCTGCCGAAGCTGCCGGCCCGGATGGCGTCGGCATCGTTGCCCCCACCGGAAAACCAGGCTCGGTATTGATGTTTCATGGCAACCTGGTGCACGCCTCGCCGCCGAACATTACGCCGTATCCGCGCAAGATCGTCTATCTGACCCTGTGCGCGGTCTCCAACCACATTACGAAGTTTACGCGCCCGGAATGGATCGCTCATCGCGACTTCACGCCGATCAAGCCGACCGACGATGATGCGCTTATCGAATACGCACGCGCGCATCGCGTGGCCGCGGAATAGAATTCTGCGTTTCGCTGCACTTTGAGACCAGGTATTCGTCGCTGCAGTGCAGCGAACGATTTAATATTTTCCCTGCATCACATTGGCGTGCGGCCTTGTAATTGCCAGACTTCGACCCTCCTATCGCGGGCACCGGCGCTTCGGGGTGGCGCATGATTTCGAAAGCTTTTCTCGGGTTTCATCCGAGGTGCCGTTTTCGGAAGAATCACACAACGGATCTCATGCCAGATGTACACGCTCTATTCGATGCAGCGTTCCGGCAACAGCTACAAGGTCCGCCTCGCGCTGGCCCGGCTCGGCATTCCGTACAGACTGGTCGAAGTCGACATTCTCAAAGGCGAAAGCCGCACGCCCGAATTTCTTGGCAAGAACCCCAACGGACAAGTGCCGCTGCTTGAAGTCGCTCCTGATCGTCACCTCGCCGAGTCGAACGCCATCCTGTGGTATGTCGCCGGCGGTTCGACGCTGGCGCCGGAGGATCGCATCGCGCGCGCCGAAGCATTGCAATGGATGTTCTTCGAACAACACAGTCTGGAACCAAATATCGGCGCTGCCTATTTCTGGCTCGCGCTGATCAAGGGCGGCCGCGAATTGCAAAGCCACGCGCTCGAGGACTGGACGGAAAATGGCTATCGCGCGCTCGGCGTGATGGAAACACACCTCATGCGCCACCGCTATTTCGTCGCGGACCACTTCACGATTGCCGACATCGCGCTCTATGCCTACGCCCACGTTGCTCATCAGGCCGATTTCGACCTCAGCCGTTATCCGGCGATCCGGACCTGGCTTGATCGCGTGGCCGACGAGCCGGGCTACATTCCCATGGACTGGCAACCGGAGCTTGCCGCAGCGCAATAACGCTGGAATTCCGCGCCGCCACGAAAACGCCGCTCTTCGTTACCGGCTCCGCCCCAATCGGGTCGAACCGTTGCCGGGTTCCCGCGTTATCCACCCAGCATTGCCCGAGCGGTTATTTCAGGCTTCGCATGTGCAGGCACGTTAGACCTACTGGTTTTGCGCCCCCGACTCACCGGGGGCTCGGCAGCGAGCACCGTACCGTGGCGCTTGCCGAACTCGTTGCCAGCCTCGCTTTGGCTGCTTCCACGCTCATCGCTGCGACCGTGGTCTCGATTGGAATCGCGCGTGCGGACGTCGCCAGCAACGTGATTGACAACGAAGGCGGACTATTTGTCGTCGCACTTGTGCTCGGCCTCTTGTTCATTGGCATGGGCGGCTTGACCATCCTGTCCCTGCCGCATCATCCCCACAAAAAGAGCCACAGCTAGAAGCCTATCGGAACTTCCGGCGATGTCGCACAGTTGCGGCGCCATCCATGGAGACCGCAATGCGATTTATCCTGGCCCTGGGCGCCGTGTTTACCGCCAGCGGTCTGGCAGGCGCGGCTGACCCAACGTTCTCCGGTTCGGCAGGCAGCCTGTCCGTTCAAACCGTCGCCAGCGGTCTGGTATACCCCTGGTCGCTCGCGTTTTTACCCGATGGCCGCATGCTGGTGACCGAGCGGCCCGGACGCATGCGTATTGTTACGCGAACCGGCCAAATGTCGCCCGCGCTCGGGAACGTCCCGAGCGTTTACGCCCAAAGCCAGGCCGGGCTTATGGATGTATTGCTCGCACGCGACTTCGACAGCACGCACACAATCTTCGTTTGCTACGCCGAGCCGGCGGATGGCGGCGGCCGCATTGCCGTTCTGCGCGCCCGTTTGATCGAAGGCGAAACACCCCGGCTCGATGCTGCGTCCGTAATTTTCCGGCAAAAGGGTCCAGTCTCGCGTGGTCTCAACATTGGCTGCCGCATGGCGCAGGCACCCGATGGAAATTTATTCGTCACATTGGGCGATCATTTCGCGCCGAAGGAGCTTGCGCAAAAGCTTGACAATCACATCGGCAAGATCGTGCGCATCACGACCGAGGGCGTGGCTCCGGCCGACAATCCTTTTGTCGGTAAACAGGATGCCCTGGCGGAAATCTGGGCCTATGGCCTGCGCAATGCGCAAGGGCTCGCCTTCAACCCCGCCGACGGAAAACTATGGGAGCAGGAGCACGGCCCCATGGGCGGCGACGAGATCAATATCATCGAGAAGGGTCGCAACTACGGCTGGCCGCGCGTGAGTTACGGCGTCAACTACGACGGCACACCGGTTGGCAACGGCAAGGCGACGATGGACGGCGTGACCGATCCAATCTGGCACTGGACGCCCTCGATCGCGCCGTCCGGCATGGCTTTTTACACCGGAGATCTTATTCCAGGCTGGAAAGGCAGCCTTTTCAACGGTGCGTTGAAATTCGAACTGCTTTCGCGGCTCGAGCTCAAGGGCGAAAAAGCTGTGAAGGAAGAGCGCCTTCTGAAAAATCTGCGCGAACGCATCCGCGACGTACGGCAAGGCCCGGACGGGGCGCTCTACCTGCTTACAGACAATTCGTCGGGGCGCATCCTGCGCATCGTGCCGGCAAAATAAATCACCACCTGTGAAATACAAAGAATGCGCCGGCTGCGATCAACGTAAAGCCGAAGCCCTGACTCAGTGTGATTGGTTCGCGCAAATAGACGTATGAAAACGCGGCAAACACCACGAACGTGATGACCTCCTGTATCGTTTTTAGTTGTGCTGGGTTGTAGACCGCGCTGCCGAAGCGATTGGCCGGCACCGCAAGGCAGTACTCGACGAAAGCCAGCGCCCAACTGATAAAGATCACATAAATAAGAGGCACATCCTTGTAACGCAGGTGCCAATACCAGGCAGTTGTCATGAACACGTTGGAGCCGACCAACAGCAAAATCGGCGTGAGATAAGGCGACATGAAAAGCATAATGTTCTCTGGGGTGTAACCACGAGGGACGCTAGATAACGGCGCCAGCGCGGAAGTTCGCTGGCGGACCGGCCGTCACTGTGCCTTCACAGCGCTGCGCCAGCAACCCTCCGCTCTGTTAGCTGTCGTGCGGAACCCTCTCTGTGATCCCACCGGCTGACCTTGCACTCCGGAAACGCAAATTTTTGCGGGCAATGAGTTGTGTTAATGTTTGGCCATGGCCTCGGGCCGTGCCTGTGCGCGGACCCACGCCTGCCGGGAACGATACGATGCGCACCCTTTGTCTGGCCTTCGCAACACTGTTGATCGCCAGCGCAGCACCCGCAATTGCGCAAAACCAGCGGGGCCAACCGCAGCCTGCCGCTAAACCCGCCCCCTACAAAGTCGTGGCAGTCACCCCGCCACAGGCGATCAACGATCCTGCGTTTGAGGCTCTTCGCAAGCAGATGGGCGAAGCGGCCCAGCGCAAAGATCGTGCCGCACTGGCGAAACTCGTTGTTGGCCAGGGATTTTTCTGGGACCGCGAAAACGGTGACCGTGCCGACAAGCGCAAACCTGGCGTCGACAATCTCGCGGCCGCGCTCGGGTTGAACAACAAGGATGGCGCCGGATGGGACATGCTTGCGAGTTTTGCCGACGATCCAACCGGTTCATCGTCACCCAACCATAAAGGCACGGTATGTGCGCCCGCGGATCCGAGTTACGACGGCAGAGCCTTCGACAGCCTGATGCAGGACACCAGGACCGATTTGGGCGAATGGGGCTATCCGGTTTCGACCGATGTCGAAGTACGCGCGGCGCCGCAGGCCAACGCGCCGGTGATCGAGAAGCTCGCGACCGCCTTCGTACACATCGTGCCCGAAGGCGGACCGAACATTCCGACGTTCCTGCGCGTCATCACGCCGGCGGGCAAGGCCGGCTTTGTCTCCGTTGACTTGATTGCGCCGGTCGGCAACGACCAGATCTGTTACGTCAAGGATGCGGGCGGCTGGAAAATCGGCGGCTATATCGGGGGCGGCGATCCGCAGTAGCAACGAGCCACAGATGTCCGCTCGCGACCCAAAGCAGACAGGTTGCGATCTCGAAAGCGTAGTGCGATATTTACGAAATTGCCGTCTTTACTGCGGCCAGCGTTTAAAGTCGTTGCGTCAGGACAACCGATGACCCAATGAACGGCGACGAGACATCCGGGGCTGAATCGCCAAATCTGAGGGGAATGCGTGTTCTTCTGGTTGAGGATTCCTGGCAGCTCGGCATGGCTCTGAAGAGTCTGCTGCGGAGTTTCGACGCGGAAGTGGACGGACCGGTCGCGACGACAGCGGATGCCGAGCGTCTTATTTCCGAACACGTTCCCGACGCCGCTGTCATCGACATCAACCTTCGACAGGGTGAGCGCTCGTACGGCCTGATCGATCGACTGATCGGCCTAGATGTCCCCGTCATCGTGACATCGGGCTACTCCGACCTCCCGATGGTCCCCGCGAAAGCGCACATCCTTGAAAAGCCCATCAGCGAGGAAAGACTCATTGCGATCCTGCGCTCGGTGGCCGGCGCACAGTGATCTCTCATTGCTGCTCGGTGGGCACGTCAATTCTGCAAAACACACCGTCGGATGGGAAGGTGAGGTCGACCGTTCCACCGAGTTCGTGAGGAATCAGTTCGCGGATCAGGCTGGTGCCGTACCCAAGTCTGGACGGTGTGACGACAGGTGGCCCACCGCTTTCCCGCCATTCGATCTTGACGCGCGTTTCCGCGTTGTCACCATTCTGGTGGTCCCAATTTACCGCGACGCGACCATTCGGGCTCGATAGCGATCCATATTTTACGGCATTCGTCACGAGTTCATGAAGCGCCATTGCAACGGCCTGGGTCGTCGTCGGGGCGAGCGTGACATCCGGCCCACCAATCATTGTGTTTGCGATCGTCGCATAAGGCGCAAGCTGATTGTGAACAAGATCGGCGAGATTGACGCCGTTCCAGCGGCTTTGGCTGAGAAGTGAGTGGGCATTCGCCATGGACTGAATGCGCCGGTCGAGCACTTCAACAAACTGGTCCATCGAATTGCTGCCCTGGCGCGTATAGGTGCTGATCACTGCGACTCTCGCGAGCAGGTTTTTGACGCGGTGATCGAGTTCCGCGATCAGCATGCCTTGCCGTTCCTCGGATAGCCTTCGCTCTGTAATGTCGACAGTGAGTCCCTTCAGACGCACGCATCGTCCCGCCGCATCGAACTCTGCTCGCGAGGATTCCTCGAGCCAAATCTCGCGTCCATCCGGACCCCCGAAACGGAATGTCATTTTATATGACGGCCTTTCGGGACTGACAGAGTGAATGAGCGATTTGAACTGGCCGCGGTCGTCCGGGTGGACGCGCGCAAGAAATTGGGTTGCGGAAAAGTTTTGTTTTGGATCGAACCCAAGGATCTGCGCAGCATTGTCGCTGCGCTGCGAGGCGGTGGTCAGGGCATCCCATTCGAAAGCAACCACGCCTCCGGCCGTCAATGCCTCCTGCAATCGCGCCTGCCCGTCAAAGAGAGCTGCCTCGTGATGACGCCGCTCCGCAAAAAGCGACGCAAGAACGAGCGCGCAGAGCGAGATAGCCAGGATGCTGGCCTGGGCGCCCAGGATGCGCTGTTCGATGGAGAGAAAGGATTCGCCGAAGTAGCCGATGTTAAAGGTCGTCATCCAGACCAAAGCAAAGGCGATGATGAATGCAGCCGTTGCGGCAAAAATGGGACGGCAACGCGCCGCAAGCCACAGCAGTAGCGGGAACAGCAGGGCGATGGGGACGACAATCCCCCAATGCCCCTGCGGCAGAAGAATGACAGCCGCACTCGCCCCGGCCAACGCCACGAGCGCTGTGATGCCTTCGATGAGTTCGGTCCGCGACGGTGGTTCGCGCCCGGTTGCAGCAAGTTCGATGATCAGCGGCGCAATCGTGAGGATGCCGAGCGCATCGGACGCAAACCAGTGCTGCCAAGTCGACAGAATTGGCGCTGTCGAGTTATGGAAGTACAGAAATCCTGCTGTGCCGCCGATTCCCGAGATCGTGGTCGCGAGAATCGCTGCTGTGAGCAGTCCCAGCACATGGCTTAGCCTGTCCAGACTGAAACCCGAGCCAAAGTAGCGTTCGATCAGCCAACCCGCCACCAACGCTTCCCCGGCATTGCATAGCGCGAACACGAGAGCGCTCGTGAGACTCCGATCGCCCATGAGATTGGCAACAACGGTGGCAACTGCTGCGCCGACTGCGACCGGCAATCGCGCAACTGGCCCAAGCGCGATCAAGACGCCGGCCGCAACGCCGGAAGCTGGCCAGAAGACAGCCACGCCGTCCGGCTTGGTGAGCAGAAGGAGACTTAGCCGCGCTGCAAGATAATAGGCGACGCCAACCAAAACAGAGAGAGCAATCGAACGGGCCCACTGCCGCGTCGATTGATGGGTGGCCGACAGCCCGACTTGGACCTGCTCCGGTAGGTACTGCAACAAATGACCCCCTCCGTTGCACCAGATCCTATAGCACGATCCTGCCTGATCTGGGACCGGCAGCTACACCAAGATCGCCTGCCAATATGGGTGGGGTTTATGGCAGCGTGAACGAGATCACTGCTAGCCGTAACGCAGCTTCATCGCCAGGATGGGGGCCATGAGCGCGAGCGTTACCGCGTTTGAGCCGATCAACGGCCAGTCGCCGATTGCAAGTCCATAGACCAGCCAGAGAACGACGCCGAGGGAGAATGCAACCGTCGCCGGTAGCGACAGCGCGCGCGTCTCCTTTTCGCGGATGACCTTGAGTGCCTGCGGCAACCAGCACAGCGTGGTAAGCACGGCGCCGGTGGCGCCGACGAAATCGATGAGCCAGGTCAATGTCATGCATATGCCATACGACTGATTCGGCTACGCCGTATGACAATCTTGCGTTTGCTATCGGCCCCGCGCAGACTCGCCGGATGATCGCCGCAGCTGCAACGACCCCTCGCCGGCTTTCCTGTACGCGCTGCGGCACCGCTTTTGAATGCGGGCTCAGCACTGATTGCTGGTGTGCTGCCGAACCGTACCGGCTGCCGATGACCAAGGCATGGATCGAGGATTGCCTGTGCCCCACATGTCTCCGCAAGGCGGCGGCGGCCCTCGCAGACAGTCGACGATCTGCCAGCGAAAATCTCTAGTCAGTCTCACCGCAAAAATCCGAGACAAGCCGGCCTTTGTTCGCCTATAGAGAACCGCCGCGGTCCGCGGCCGCAATGCAGAGACAATCCTTATGATCGATTTTTACGCGCTGACCAGCCCGAACGTGCAGAAAGTCTTCATCATGCTGGAAGAATGCGGGCTGCCCTACAATATCAAACCCGTCGACGTGTGGGCGGGCGAACAATTCACGCCCGAATTTGCGAAGATCAACCCGCTTCTGAAGGTGCCCGCCATCGTCGACAGCGACGGACCGGGCGGCAAGCCCTACACCGTGATCGAGTCAGGTGCGATCCTGATCTATCTCGCCGAGAAGACGGGCAAGTTCATTCCGCACGAGCCACTTGCTCGCTACGAAACGTTGCAATGGGTGATCCTGCAGGTCGCCAATCTCGGACCGATGAGCGGCCAGCACGTGCACTTCAGCAGGTTCGCCGGCCCCGGCAACGACTACAGCGCCAAACGATATCGCACGCAGGTGCTCAAGCTGTTCGATGTCTACGAACAGCGGCTGACAGCGCAGCCATACGTCACTGGCAAAGACTACACCATCGCCGATATCGCGGCGTGGCCGTGGCTACGCAATTTCGAATTGCTCGCCATCGACCCTGGCCAATATCCGACCGTGAAAAAGTGGGTGGACAAGATCGCGGCCCGTGACGCCGTCAAGCGCGCACTTGCACAGGTCGGCACGCTCACGTCGGTTCGCGACAAGGCCAGCGACGATCAGAAAGACCGCTTTTTCAGCCGCGGAAAATACGCGCGGGCGTAATCACGAAAGCGTGCCTTGCTCTCGACATGATACGGTTTTAGCTCTTCGGAAATCGCATGGTCCTGAATTGAATGCGCGCGGCGCCCCGGTGTCGCGCGCTCTCGCGTTGGGAAGCCAATGTTTCACTTTTTCGAGAGATCGCTGAAACCGACCGCGGTGCCGGAATCCGGCGAGCCTCCGGCCGGACTGGTGGCGTTCTACTGGCATTTCGCCCGCCAGGCGAAGCCGCTGTTCATTGGCCTGTTTGCGGTCGGTTTCGCCGTAGCGCTGATCGAGGTGATGATCCCGGTCTTCATCGGCAAGGTGGTCACGCTGGTGACGGCGAGCAAGCCGGAGGAACTTCTTGCCACGGCATGGCCGTGGCTGCTCGGCATGGCGGGCGTGCTGCTCGTATTGAGGCCGCTCGCCTCGACCAGCCAGCATCTTCTGATGAACCAGGCCATCGCCGCGAATGTGTCCAACCGGATCCGCTGGCAGAACCACTGGCACGTCTCGCGCCAGTCATGGGCGTTTTTCCAGAACGATTTCGCAGGGCGCATCGCCACGCGCGTGATGCAGACGGGGCCGGCGATCCGCGAAAGCCTCGTGTCGCTGCTTACCGCCGTCTGGTTCATCCTGATCTACGGCACCTCGTCGCTGATTCTGCTCGCTTCCGCCGACCGCTGGCTGGCGCTGCCGGTGCTGCTGTGGTTCGCCGGCTACATGATCATGCTGCGTATCTTCGTGCCGCGCATGCGCGACAAGTCCAAAGTGATGTCGGAAACGCGCTCGATGCTGACTGGCCGCATCGTCGACACCTACACCAACATCGTGACGGTGAAGCTCTTCGCGCGCGCGAAAGACGAGGACGGCTACGTGCGCGAAGCGATCGACCAGCATACCGGCCGCTTCCATGAATCGTTGCGCCTGAACACGCTGTTCGCGCTGACGCTGACCCTGCTCAATTCAATGCTGGTGACATCGACCGGCGCCTTGGCCATCGTGCTGTGGCGCTATGGCTATGTCGGCGTCGGCGCCGTGGCCATGGCCCTCCCGATGACGATGCAGATCATCAGCGCGTCCGGCTGGGTCGCCTGGCAGATCACCGACATTTTCGAGAATATCGGCGTGGTTCAGGAAGGCATGCTCACGATTGCGCGGCCACACACGCTGGTTGATCGGCCGGATGCGCGTGCACTTACTGTCGCGCGCGGCGAAATCCGCTTCGAGAACATCCGGTTCGGCTATGGCCGCGAATCCGGCCTGATCGACGGGCTCACGCTCGACGTGCGTCCGGGCGAGAAGATCGGGCTGGTCGGCCGCTCCGGCGCCGGCAAGTCGACGCTCGTCAACCTGCTGCTGCGTTTCTTCGATCTCGAAGGCGGCCGTATCCTCATCGATGGGCAGGATATCTCCAACGTCTCGCAGGAAAGCCTGCGCGCCCACATCTCGATGGTGACACAGGACACCTCGCTGCTGCACCGCTCGATCCGCGACAATATCCGATACGGCTATCCCGATGCGAGCGAGGCCGCGATCGTTGCGGCCGCAGAGATGGCGCATGCGCACGAATTCATCGTCGAGCTCGAGGACTGGAAGGGCCGGCGCGGATACGACGCCCATGTCGGAGAGCGTGGCGTGAAACTGTCGGGCGGCCAGCGTCAGCGCGTCGCGATCGCACGCGTGATCCTGAAGAACGCGCCCATCCTGGTGCTGGACGAGGCCACCTCCGCGCTCGACAGCGAGGTCGAAGCGGCAATTCAATCAAGCCTCAGCACCCTGATGCGCGGCCGCACCGTCATTGCCATCGCGCACCGGCTTTCGACCATTGCGCAGATGGACCGCCTGATCGTGCTCGATCGCGGTCGCATCGTCGAACAGGGCTCGCATGACGAGTTGCTGCGCCACAACGGCCATTACGCGTCGCTGTGGCGCCGCCAGTCCGGCGGCTTCATCGACGTCGCCGCGCCGCAGCAGGCGGCGGAGTAAACCGGCCTCTCCTCTTTTCACTGCGGAAACCGCAGACCATAATGCCACGCCTTTGACGATCACCCGCCAGCGAAAGCCCGCACCATGATCCTCGAAATTGCGCAGATCGATGTGAAGCCCGGCATGGAAGCCGAGTTCGAAGCTGCTGTTAACAAGGCCGCGCCGATTTTCAAGCGTGCCAAGGGCTGCAAGTTCATGACCCTGCAGCGTTCGCATGAAACGCCGCAGCGCTACCGGCTGTTCGTGCAATGGGAAACGCTGGAGAACCACACCAAAGACTTCCGCGAATCCGCAGATTTTCAGGAATGGCGCAAGCTCGTCGGCCATTGCTTTTCGTCACCGCCGAACGTCGAGCATGTCACCGAGGTGATGCGCGGATTCTAAGATGAAGCGCAGTACCGACCGCATTCTCACCACCCACACCGGCAGCCTGCCGCGCACCGCCAAGGTCGTCGAGCTTCTGCTCGCCGAGGAACAGAAACCCGGCACACGCAAGGCCGAATTGCAGGCCGCGGTGCGCGACGCAATCGCCGGCGTCGTGCGCAAGCAGGTCGAATGCGGCCTCGACATCATCAATGACGGCGAGCAGGGCCGCACTGACTATACCGTGCACGTGCTCAAGCGGCTGACCGGCTACGAGGGTGAGAGTGCGCCTCCGATGGGCACCGGTGAGCCGGAATTTCCCGAACTGGCGGAAATCCTAAAGCACTTCGCCTCGCCGTTCCAGCACCGCCCGGCCTGCAACGCTCCGGTCGACTGGAAAGACTGGACGGCGGCACAGGCCGATGTCGACCTCGCCAAGACGGCGCTCGCCGATGCGAAATGCGTCGACATCTTCATGACCTCACCCTCGCCGGGCCAGATCGCGCGCTATCTCAAGAACCACTACTACAAGAACGAAGAGGACTATATTTATACGTTGGCCGACGTGATGCGCCGCGAATACCAAGCGATCGTCGAGGCCGGATTCATCCTGCAGCTCGATTGCCCCGACCTCGCGATGCTGCGCCACATGGTCTATCTGAATCTGCCGCTCGCAGAGTATCGCAAGATCATTGGCGTCAACGTCGCCGCGCTCAATCACGCGGTACGCGACCTGCCGCCCGAACGCATGCGGATGCATGTATGCTGGGGCTCAACAGTGGCGCCGCACCACACCGATGTCGAAATCAAGGACATCATCGATATCGTCCTCTCAGGGCGGCCACACGCGGTTTCGTTTCCGGCGGCGAACGCGCGGCACGAGCACGAATGGAAAGTCTGGCGCGACGTGAAGCTGCCGGAGGGGAAAGTCATTATTCCGGGCGTGATCGACTCGACGGTCAACACGGTCGAGCATCCGGAAGTGGTCGCCGACCGTATTGTGAACTTTGCCAATGTGGTCGGCCGCGAGAACGTCATTGCCGGCGTCGACTGCGGTTTCGGCACATTTGCCGGCCGCGTGCAGGTCGACAGCAAGATTGTCTGGATGAAATTGCAGTCGCTCGCTGAGGGCGCACGGCGGGCTTCAAAGCAGCTGTGGACAAAGGCATCATAAAAGCCCCGCCGCTACCTGAGAATTCACGTCGACAAGGAACCGCTGAGGATCGGCTTCCATCAGGTTGGCGCCAGCACGCTGGCGCAATCACGTTACGACCTGGTCACTGTGGACCTCGCGATCGCATCATGGTGGCATGATTAGGGATGGCAACAGGCTCCCGCCTGTCCAGGCGAAGCATTTAGTCGCCGAACAGCCGCGCCGGTGTGTCCACCAGGATGCGCCGGCGTGCATATCCATCCGGGGTCCATTCGTGGAACAAATCAAGTAGATGCCCGTCGTCAGGCATGGCCGCCGCGGGGATAGACGGATGCGGCCAGTCGGTGCCCCACATCAGCCGCTCAGGATTGGCGCGCAATAGCGCATCATGAAAAGGCCGCACGTCAGGATAGTCAGGATATCGGTCGGACATCCGGTAAGGCGCAGAGACTTTCACATGCACGTGCCCGTCGCCCACAAGTCTGAGCAGTGCCTGAAAATTTGCATCGCCGACGCCGCGGGTCGTTGGGATGTGCAGCATATGGTCGACGACCACTGGCATCTCCCGCGAAATTTCGCGAAAAATCGTGGCGAGTTCACTCATCAGGCGCCAATCGCAAAAGACCTGCATGACCCAACCGAGATCGCGCATCGCGGCGCGAAACACCTCAAATACGTCAAGACCGACGCCACGCACATAGCCGGGCTTGCCGGCCTCAGAAAACAGATGAAAACGCAGGCCCCGCATACCGGCTTTGTGCCACTCGCACAGCACCGCCGGCGCTATACGGGTGTCAGTGATTGCGACGCCGCGCAGCCGATGGGGATAGCGTGCCAATGCGTCAAGCAACACGCTGTTGTCGAATCCGTGCGCGTTTCCCTGCACCAAAACGCCGCGCGCGAAGCCGAGATGATCGAGCAGCGCCACATAACTTTCGGCTGGCGCGTCGGGCGGTGTGTAGCCACGTCCTGGCGTAAAGGGAAATTTGTCGGCGGGCCCAAAGATGTGGGCGTGCGCATCCCATGCGCCAGGAGGCAGGGGTCGATGCGGTTTGCGTGGCTGCGGCACCGGGCCCGCAATGCGCGGCGGTTCGCTGACACTGTTCATTGACGCGACATCAACCGAGCCGGATGTTGGCGTCCTTCACCACTTTGCTCCAAAGCGCCATTTGATCCTGCACAAAACTGCGGAATTCCTCCGGAGTTGTATGGCGTATGTCGATATTGAGCTGCTGAAAACGCGTGGTGACGTTGGGATCATGCAACACATTGTTGATGCCGGCGTTGAGCTTCTGCACGACCGGCGCGGGAGTACCGTGCGGCACAAACACCCCGTTCCATTCATACGCTTCAAAGCCAGGCAAAGTGTCGGAAACAGGCGGAATATCCGGAAGACTCTTGAGTCGGCCTTTGCCCGTGTGCGCGATCGCTTTCACCTTGCCACCTTGAATGAGGCCGACCACAGAGGAACCGTTCGAAAAGAAAAATTTTACCTGACCTGCCATCACGTCATTGAGCGCAAGACCACCACCACGATAGGGCACGTGGCTGATTTTGATCCCGGTCTGATGCCTGAACATCTCAAGCGAAAGATGCTGAAGTGTGCCGTTGCCGGACGAGGCCATATCGATACCGTCAGGTGCGGCTTTTGCGTAGGCGATGACATCAGCCACGGTTTTCACCGGCACTGATGGCGTCACCACAAGGATGTTCGGCACCAGCGATACGAGGGCGACCGGATCGAAGTCCTTGTTGTAGTCGAACGGCAGATTTGAATAGAGCGACGAGTTGACCGAGAAGGCCGTGGCATCGTGCAACACCGTGTAGCCGTCCGGTTCAGCTTTCGCGACCACCGCCTCACCAATGGTGCCGCCGGCACCGCCACGGTTTTCCACGACGAATTGCTGGTTGAAAAGTTGCCCGAGGGTACCGAATACGATCCGCCCAGTGGTGTCGGCGCCCCCGGCCGGCGGATAAGGCACCATCACCCGCACCGGCTTGGTCGGCCACGCGGTTTGCGCCTCCGCCGTGCGCACCAACGGCACGGCCGCCATTCCGGCCAGCAGCGTACGCCTGCTGAGATCAGTTCCCGGCATCGTTCCCCCCGTTTCTTTGTGACGACAATCTAACACCGGCTTGCGGCGGCGGTCCCGCCCTTTCCTCGCCACAGGACTCGTCCCATATTCGGGGCGCAATGGCGAAAAACCCCGACAAGCCGAAAAAGGACCCGGCGCGACCGACGCGCGCCAAGGCCGCGCGCCCCGACGACAAGCCGACTCCGGACGCGCTCGCTAACCTGCTCAACCCCGGCATCGGCCGCGGCACCGCGGGCCTGGGTTCCGGGACCGGCAAAAACTCAGGGTTACAGCCGCCACCCGACAACTCATGGGACCGCCGCCGGGATTTTTCCGAGGCGCACAAGGCGCGCAAGTCCACACCCCGGGAATTCAACGAGGCGCCACAGCGCGACTACACGGCCTCGCCGGTCACCGGCCTCGACCCAAAACTGGCGGAGGAACTGGGACTGACCGACGACGCTGCGCCCTTGCCGCCCTCGTCCGCCAGCGCCGGCGGAATCAGGACTGAGACCGGTGGCGATCCGAAATATCGCCTCCCCCGCGCCGACCTGCCGACGCAGCCGGGCGGCTTTGGCGGCATTGCCAGCCAGCAGTCGCTGGAACGGCTGTTGCGCGAGGGCCGGCCGGAATTTGGCTCCCAGCCCTGGACGCCGCACCGGCCCCCGCGCCCGGAAAAATCCGAAGGCGGCAAACGCTTCGTCATTGCGTCCGACTTCGAGCCGAAAGGCGACCAGCCGCAGGCTATCAAGGACCTGGTCGAGGGCGTGCAGCGAAGCGACCGCACGCAGGTGCTGCTCGGCGTCACCGGCTCGGGAAAAACCTTCACCATGGCCAAGGTGATCGAGGCGACGCAGCGCCCTGCCCTCATCCTTGCGCCGAACAAAACTTTGGCCGCGCAGCTCTACGGCGAGTTCAAGTCGTTCTTTCCCGACAACGCGGTCGAGTATTTCGTCTCGTACTACGACTACTACCAGCCGGAAGCCTATGTCCCGCGCACCGACACCTACATCGAGAAGGAATCCTCCATCAATGAGCAGATCGACCGCATGCGCCATTCGGCCACGCGCGCGCTGCTCGAACGCGACGACGTGATTATCGTCGCCTCGGTGTCGTGCATTTACGGCATCGGTTCGGTGGAAACCTATTCGGCGATGACGTTCACGCTCAAGCAAGGCGGCAAGATGGACCAGCGCCAGTTGCTCGCCGATCTGGTCGCGCTGCAATACAAGCGCACGCAGGGCGATTTCTTCCGCGGTTCATTCCGCGTGCGTGGCGACACGGTCGACATTTTCCCGGCGCACTATGAAGACCGCGCCTGGCGCGTCCATCTGTTCGGCGACGAGATCGAAAAGATCGAGGAGATGGATCCGCTCACCGGTCAGAAGACTGACGAGCTGGACTTTGTGAAGATCTACGCCAATTCGCATTACGTCACGCCGCGCCCGACGCTCATCCAGGCCATCCAGGGCATCAAGCATGAGCTGCGCCATCGCCTCGAACAACTCAATGCCGCTGGACGCCTGCTGGAAGCACAACGCCTCGAGCAGCGCACAATCTTCGACCTCGAGATGATGGAAGCCACCGGCTCCTGCGCAGGCATCGAGAACTATTCGCGCTATCTCACCGGCCGCAAGCCGGGTGAGCCGCCGCCAACGCTGTTCGAATATGTGCCCGACAACGCGCTGGTCTTCGCGGACGAAAGCCACGTCACCGTCCCGCAACTCGGCGGCATGTTCCGCGGCGACTTCCGCCGCAAGGCGACGCTCGCCGAATACGGCTTCCGCCTGCCCTCCTGCATGGACAACCGGCCGCTTCGCTTCGAGGAATGGGATGCCATGCGGCCGCAGACAATGGCGGTTTCCGCCACCCCCGGCCCATGGGAAATGGAGGAGGCG
>DASXLC010000130.1:0-9694 GCA_036496445.1 Pseudolabrys sp.
CGAAAATACCTCGCCAAGTCAGTTTCGTGATCTTCTGCAGGCCACATTGCCGTGGATCTGGGCAACACGGGTGTTCCGCCGCCGACCACAGCGACGCGCAAACGAAAGTCCTCTCCCCGGGGAAAGGGAGAGGACCTCGCCGTTTTGCCGAACCACAGGGGACCTATCAGCCCGGCAACAGCACGGTGTCGATCACATGGATGACGCCGTTCGACTGCATCACGTTGCGGATGGTGACCTGGGCGGAATCGCCCTTGGCGTCCCAGATCCAGAGCTTGCCGTCTTTTTCGGCGAAGGTGAGATCGGCGCCTTCGACGGTCTTGAGCATGGCCTTGCCGTTGCCGGCCTTGATCTTTTCCATCAAGTCCTTTGCGGTCAGGCGACCAGACACGACGTGATAGGTGAGCACGTTGGTGAGCGTCTTCTTGTTCTCGGGCTTCAGGAGGGTGTCGACCGTGCCGGCCGGCAATTTGGCGAAGGCGTCGTTTGTCGGCGCGAACACCGTGAATGGACCGGCAGATTGCAGTGTGTCGACAAGGCCAGCGGCCTTCACCGCGGCGACCAGAGTCGTGTGATCCTTCGAGTTCACCGCGTTCTGCACGATGTTCTTCGATGGATACATCGGTGCTCCACCGACGGTGACGGTCTTTTCCTTCATTTCCGCGAAAGCCGGGCTTGTTCCGCCCAGATTGACTGCGAGCGCCACTGCGGCAAAGCCGGCCAGTGCGACGTTGACGATGCGTTTCATGGCTTAACTCCGTTGCTCTGTATGACGTCCCCATGCCGGAGACATCGAAGCTACGGAGGCGCGGTGCTCAGGGATGCACGCTCACAGAGACGTGAGCTTGCCCGTCGCAATCACGGGTCCCGTCGGCAGTCCGGTGGTCGAACCGCCCGGCGGCTCGAGGGAAACGGCCAGAACCGCGTCCTTCTTCGCGAAGGCCGCAAGATCGGTGGGCAAAGTCAGCGTTACCGTCTGGTCTGCACGCAACAAGCCTAGCGGACGTGGCTTGCCGTCCGCCGGGATAAGCCACAGTTCGGGAACGCGTGTTGCGTCCGGGCTGAAAGCCGCCGGAACCACGGCGACCGTGCCGCGGCTCGCGTCAACGGTGGCCACGAAATGACGATGACCGCCGCCTTCGATGGTGGCGATGAGCGGCTGCTGTGTGAATGTGCCCAGATAGATCAGCGCTGCGAGACAGGCCGCGGCGAGCGTGCCCGCCGCAAGACTGAATCCGCGCCAGAACGTGAGACTCTGCCACAACCCGCCAGTTTGCGGTTGCTCGGGGAGGGTGGCTGCAATCCGGTCCCACACTTGCGGCGGCGGCGCCACTTCAGAAATTTCCGCACTCCAGGGCGCCAGGCGCTCCTCCCAATCTGAGACCAGCCGGGCAAAGCCGTGGTCGCGCGTCACGCGCTGTTCGACCCCCGCGCGGTCCGCGCCCGAGAGCACGCCAAGCGCATACTCGGCGGCGAGCAATTCGTCCTCGGGCAGGCTGCTATGGTCGAACGTGTCGGTCATTGCTCCAGGCATGCTTTCAGCTTGATGAGGGCCCGCCGAATCCAGCTCTTCATGGTGCCGCGCGGCACTTTCATGCGGGCGGCCAGATCTTCGTAGGTGTTGCCGTCAAAAAATGCGCCGCGAAGCGCCGCGCGCTCATGCGAGGCGAGTCCGTTGAGGCAGCCTTGCAAGCGCGCGTCCGCCTGCATGTTTTCCACTGCGCTGTCAGCTCCGCCAGTGACGTCGGCGATCTCGGCAGCGGCTTCGATTGGGTCCATCTTCCGGCTCTGCCGCGTTGCACGCAGCCGATCGATCGAACGATTTCGCGCGATCGCAATGAGCCAGGTCATCGGGCTTGCCCGGCCGGCATCGAAATCGGCGGCCTTGCGCCACACGGTCACGTAAACCTCCTGAAGCACGTCCTCCGCATCACCGCGTTCCCCCAAGATACGAAGGCAAACGCCAAAAAGCTTCGCCGAGGTGAGGCGATAGACTGTCTGCAGGGCCGCCCGGTCCCCGGCCGGAATCCGGCCGAGCGCGGCGGTGATCAAGCTGCGGTTGGCGTCGAGATCCATAGGTAGAGGCGTGTTCGTGCCTGCTCAGGCGCGAACTTTAGGGCTTTGCCGGGATAGCGACAATTGCTGGCTGGGCTGCCTCGAAATCAGTCGTCGAGCGCGGGAAATGCATGGCGTCCGTCAGGTCCCAACGGCAGCGGGTCGACCCGCGTGACCAATGTCAGATCGAGATCACCATACAGATGAGGAAAGAGCGCGCCACCGCGCGACGGCTCCCACTTCAGGCGATTGCCCAACGTTGCGGCGTCAACGCGCACCAGCAGCAAATCGCCTTGCCCGGCGAAATGCTTCGCGGCGGTCTCGGCAACCTGCGCAGCACTGGAAAAATGGATGAAGCCATCGCGGCGGTCGACCTCCGAGCCGCGAAAGACACCGGTGCGTTCGACTTCCCTCCACAATGGGGCGGGACAAATTTTGTAGAGTATCGTCACCGTGCGGCGGGACCGCACTGATTTGGTCCGGACGTGCAGCGCAGCAAACCGAGTTCGACAATCGCCCAGACCGGCACTGCAAAGGACGCGAGACCGGAATCCATGACCTACGCGGCGCCTCTGAGCTCCGAGCCGCCATGGGGCGGCGGGATCGGCGAGCCGTCGGCTGCATATTCGTTGAGCTTGTTGCGCAGCGTCCGGATTGAGATGCCGAGAATGTTGGCGGCATGCGTGCGGTTGCCGAGGCAATGCCGCAGGGTCTCAAGGATCAGGTCTCGCTCGACTTCGGCCACCGTACGGCCGACGAGGTTGCGGGTGATGTGCTCGGCGGCCATGGCTGCCTGCGCGGCAACATCCGTACCGCGTGCCTGGTCGAGCCGTGCGCCATCCGGCGAAAGAATACCATCCACTCCTATTTCGGCGCCGCTTGAGAGCAGCACAGCGCGATGCAGCGTGTTTTCCAGTTCACGTACATTGCCCGGCCAGCGGTTGGTGCTGAGCGCGCGGCGCGCTTCGGTCGACAACGGGCGCAACGCCAGACCATTGGCCTGCGAATATTTCTTGATGAAGTGGTGCGCCAGTTCGCCGATATCGGCCGGGCGCTCGCGCAACGGCGGAATCTTCAGGTTGACGACGTTAAGACGGAACAGCAGATCCTCGCGAAATTTGCCCTCGCGCACCGCGTCAGTGAGATTGCGGTTCGACGTTGCGATGATGCGAATGTCGACCGGGACAGGACGGCTGCCGCCGACCCGGTCAATGACGCGTTCCTGAATGGCGCGCAACAACTTCGCTTGCAGCCGCACCTCCATCTCGGAAACTTCATCGAGCAGCAAGGTGCCGCCGTTTGCCTCTTCAAACTTGCCGATACGTCGGGCAAGCGCACCCGTGAAGGAGCCCTTCTCGTGGCCGAACAGCTCCGACTCGAGGAGGTTTTCCGGTATCGCCGCGCAATTGACAGTGATGAAAGGCCTTTTCGATCGCGTGCTGCGGCCGTGCACGAAACGCGCGAGGACCTCTTTGCCCGTACCGCTTTCGCCGGTGATGAGCACCGAAGCATCGGATCCTGCAATTTGCTGGGCAAGCTTGACGACCTTCGCCATCGCATCGTCGCGATAGATCATCTCGCGGGTATCATCGGCAACGGCGGCGAGCACAGCGGCAATCAGATCGGGGTCTGGTGGCAGCGGGATGTATTCCTTCGCACCGGCATGAATGGCGTTGACCGCGGCGCGCGCGTCATTGGTGACGCCGCAAGCGACAATCGGCACGTAGATGCGCTCGGCGTCGAGCCGCGTCACCAGGTCGCGGATGTCGAGGCTGACATCCACCAACAGCAGGTCTGCGCCGCGGCCGGAGCGCAGGACAGCGAGCGCCTGCTCATTGCTTTCGGCATGGGTAACGCTGGCGCCCTTGTCCATCGCGAGCTTGGTTGCGGTGGTGAGCTGGCCGCCGAGCGTGCCGACGATCAGGAGTCGCATGGCTTAGCTCCGTACATTCGTGAGAAATGGCGGATCGATGAAAGCATCAGTTGTGATCCGCCTTGATGATTTCTGTCATGGTCACGCCGAGCTTGTCCTCCACAAGAACGACTTCGCCGCGTGCGACCAGTCGGTTGTTGACGTAAATGTCGATTGCCTCGCCGACCTTGCGATCGAGTTCCAATACAGCGCCAGGTCCGAGCTTAAGCAGGTTGCCAACTTCCATATGGGCGCGGCCGAGCACCGCGGAGACCTGGACCGGCACGTCAAACACCGCTTCGAGGTCGGCGGCGCCCCGGTTGACGGATTCGGAATCCGAGGGCACGAGCGTGCCCGCATCGGGCACGACCTGGACGTCGCCGCCGTTTTCGAGGTCGGGAAGCGGTACCTTCGTGTCGTCGTCACTCATTGCTGCGTCTCCAGAAATCCTATGCGGCTGGCGCGTTGCGCGCCGAAATGTACCGGCCGACCATTTCGTCTATGGCCGACGCTGTCGCGGACTGATCACGGTTCACACCGCCATCGGCCCATTCGATGCGGCAGTCGCCGGCTGCCAGTGCCTCATCGGGCGTCATGGCAAGCCGCCCTTCGAAACCACGCGCACGGGCAATCTCCTCGATCTTTTCCTTCGCGGTGTCATAGATGCCCGGACCGACCCGTATGGCCACATGCGGAGCCGCGACCAGGTGGTGAAAGCAGTCCGTGGCGAGGGCGGAGATCTCCACAAGCGGTTCCCGCGCCAGCAGCGCCGGTGCGAGCTTTGCCGCGACCGCCACCGCCACTTCGACCGCTTCGGTTTCAAGCCGGGTTTCGATTGCCGTGAGCGCGCCGTCCAGCCGGCCAAGCCCATCGGCGATCACGGCAAGGGCGGCTGCGATGCGTTGCGCAGCTTCCTGTTGCGCCTGTTCCTGGCCGGCAGCAAAGCCGTTGCGATAGGCCTGCGACTCGGCATCCGCGCGGCGGCGCTCGTGTTCGATCAACGTGATGGTTGGCTTTTCGCCGGAGGCGAAATCCTCATCGAACAGATATTTTGCCGTCGCTTTCATCGGGTTCTCAATAGATCAATTCGTCTTCGCCGCGGCTCTTGGAGATCAGAATTTCACCTTTTGCTGCGAGGTCCTTGGCGATGTTGACCAGGAGCGCCTGCGCCTCATCGACGTCGCGCAAGCGAACCGGCCCCATGGCCTGCATATCTTCCACCAGCATCTTGGCGGCACGGCTGGACATATTCGTAAAGAAGAACTGCCGGACCGTTTCATTGGCGCCCTTGAGCGCCACGCCAAGTTTGTCCTTGTCGATATTGCGCATAAGCGTCTGTGCCGAGCCGGTATCGAGCTTGACCAGGTCGTCGAAGGTGAACATCAGCGCCTTGATGCGCTCAGCGGCGTCGCGATTGTCCTCTTCCAGCGCCGTGAGGAAACGCGTCTCGGTCTGCCGATCGAAGTTGTTGAATATTTCTGCCATGACTTCGTGAGCGTCACGGCGGCGGGTCTGCGAAAGGTTGGACATGAATTCCGTGCGAAGCGTCTGCTCGACGCGCTCGATGACTTCCTTCTGCACTGCCTCCATCTTCAGCATGCGATTGACGCAGTCGAGAGACAGCTCTTCCGGCAGAATAGAGAGGACACGGGCGGCATGTTCCGGTCGCAGCTTGGAAAGCACCACGGCGACGGTCTGCGGATATTCGTTCTTGAGATAATTCGCCAAAACCTCTTCCTGAACGTTGGCGAGCTTCTCCCACATGTTGCGGCCCGCGGGACCGCGAATCTCGTCCATAATTCCGCCGACGCGTTCGGCCGGCAGATACTGTTTCAGCAAACGTTCGGTGGCATCGTAGTTGCCGAGCAGGGCACCTGACGCCGACATCCGGCCGACGAACTCGAGCAGCAACTGCTCAACCGATTCTGCCTCGATCGTGCCGAGCGACGACATCACGATGGATATTTCGCGCAGCTCATCGTCATCGAGCAGGCTGAAGATCTTGGCGCCGTATTGTTCACCGAGCGAGAGCATGAGCACCGCCGCGCGCTCCGGACCGGTCAGTTTACGGATGCGTTCCGGCGTCGTCGGGCGTTTCGAGAGTTCGGCCATCAGTCCGCCGATGTCCTCACGGACCCCCTTCTCCTTGTCTTTCTTGGTCTCGGCGTAGGCTGACGGCATGGCTTAGGCTGCATCCTCGTGGAGCCAGTTGCGGATGATCGAGACGGCCTCATGCGGGTTCTTGTCGGCAAGCTCGCCGACCTTCTGTACCGATTGTGCGTGGACCTGCCCCTGGACCTTGGCAATATCGATCATGGCGGACGTGCGGTTGGAGATAGCGACCGCTTCGTCGCCGCCGACGATTGACACATTTGGTCCGCCAGTCGACGTGATGCTGCCGCCAACGCCGGGAATGCCCATGCCGCCGGGGCTGGTTGCCTCCGCCGAAGGTGAAACGACCGCGGCCGCCATGGCCTGGCCAGGCTGCATGCCTTCCGGCGTGATGATCCGGCGTACGAGCGGACGGACCACCATGAACATCACCACCAGGCCGAGCACCGCCATGACGCCGAATTCGGCGCCACGCATGATGTCGTCCTTGGTGAACTGCAGGTAGCTCATCCAGCCAACCGGCTCGTTGATCGGCGAGGGAGTGGTTTCGGCAAACCTCAGATTGACGACTTCAACCTGATCGCCACGCTTGGTATCGAAGCCAATGGCCGAGCGAACCAGCGCTGCGATCCGATCGATCTCTTCTTTTGGCCGAGGCTGGTAGGCGAGCTCGCCCTTGTCGTTCTTGGCGTAGATGCCGTCGACCAGCACCGCCGCTGAAATACGGTTGACCCGTCCCGCTTCGATCACCTCGGTCTTGGTCGTGCGCGAAATTTCGTAGTTGACGATTTCTTCGGTTTTCTTGCTTTGATCGCCCTTGGCGGCGCCTTCGGTCTGTGGTCTGCCGCCGGGCAATTCGGTGCCGACCGATACGGTACCCTCTTTATTGTCACTGGTGGCCGACTGCTCCTCGCGGGTCTGGCTCGATCGCACCACCCGGCCCTCGGGATCGAATTTATCCGAAGTCTGGGTGATGCGATTGACGTCGAAATCGGCATTGATCTGCACGCGCGCGTGGCCCGGGCCCACCACCGAAGACACAATAGTTTCCACCTCACCGCGCAGACGGTTCTCGTAGGCAAGCTTGCGTTCATCCGAGTTGGCGCCGCTCAGCGGATTGTCCTGTGCGGCGCCATCTGCGAGCAACTTGCCGGTTTCGTCGATGACGGAAACGCGCTCAGGCTTGAGGCCGTTCACCGCGCTGGCAACAAGATGGCGAATAGCCCTTACCTGCTGTAGCTCCAGCGTGCCGCGGACCTTGAGCACGATAGAGGCAGAGGCATCGACTTTGTCGCGCGAGAACAGCGGCCGCTCTGGCAAGACGAGGTGCACGCGGGCCGCCTGCACGCGATCGATGCTGCGAATGGTCCTGGACAGTTCACCTTCCAGTGCTCGCAGGTGATTGATGTTTTGGACGAAGGTCGTTGCACCGAGCGCATCGGTCTTGTCGAAAATCTCGTAGCCGACTCCGCCGCCCTTGGGCAGTCCGGATTCGGCAAGCTTCATGCGCAGCCGGGCGACCTTGTCCTTGGGCACCATGATGATGGCGCCGTCGCTCTTGAGCTGATAGGCAACGGCCTGCCGCTCCAGATCCTTGATGATCGACGCGCTGTCCTCGACCGAAAGATCGGTAAATAACGGCACCATTTGCGGCGTCGTCATCTGGATCATCAGGAATGAAAAGAAGCCGATCAGGGTCAGCGTCACCGCGGCCATCGCCGCCATTCGTGCAGCACCCAGCGACTTCACGAAGTCGAAGAAACCTTGCACCGGTTTTTGTCCCACCCGCAGGGGCGCGGAGCGTGCGCCTTACCCGGCAAGATTTGCCCAGTTTAAGGTTAGCGCCCGGTTAATTCCCTCGGGGGATCGCGCGAAAGAAATGCACGGCTCGCGACAGCCGACATGGATGCGGCCGGCGGCTGACGCGCCCGCGCTCAAATGCCGGCGATGGAGGACTACTGGCGGTACTGCTGAATGCGTGTCGTGCGCAGGCCAGCGAGCCCGTGCTGATCAATCGAAGCCTGCCAGGAGAGGAATTCCTCGACGGTCAGCGTGTACCGCGCACACGCCTCCTCAAGGGACAAAAGGCCGCCACGAACCGCGGCCACCACCTCTGCCTTACGGCGGATGACCCAGCGCTTTGTCGTTGGCGGCGGCAAATCCGCAATGGTCAGCGGACTGCCATCAGGCCCGATCACATATTTGACCCTCGGGCGATGGGGTTCGGTCATTGGTGTACTCACAAAACAAGACTCGACTGACACTTACTGCAGGAAAAACTACAGGCCCCGGCTTAAAATTTGCCTAAGCATGACAAATGCATCGGGCAATGTTTGCCCGGCTTCCGATAACCTTTTGGTTACGGATGGGTCGTGGGGGCCGTTCTGGCGTCACTTTGGGCAGCGCGTTAACAGCTGGTAATCGGGGAGGGCCATCTTACCCGGCAACTTGCGCCGGTGAGAGGGTTCCCCCCGTTCTTGCCGCTACGTGGTCGGTCGAACGATGCGTTTGATCTTGTCGAGCGTATAGTTCTGTCCGTTGATCGTGAGTTGAGGCGGGTCTTGCGTGAGGTCGACTGAATCCACCGTTGCCTGCACTTCGGTTGAAATGGCGACCGGTTGGTTGTTGGCATCCAGCGCTGTGGCGGTGAGGGTGTAGCTGCCGTCGGGCCAGATCCGGCCATCGTTCCCGCGGCCATTCCAAGTGAAACTCGGTGCGCCCGGATTTACCGCGACAGTACCGGTAAAGGCATTTTGGCCGGTGGAATCCTTGATGGTGACCGTGGCGGTCGACGGCTTCGTGACATTGAGGCTCCAGTTGGCGGTGCCGGCAGTCAACTGCGCTGTCGCGCCGTCCACCACGACCGTGGCGCCGACATAAGCGAGCGCGGTCGTTGCCGCAGCGCTCTTTTCCAGCGATACCAGGCTTGAGAGTTGATCGTTGGACTTCATCTGTTGCTCAACTTGAGCGAATTCCACCAGCTGCTGGGTAAATTGGTTGGTGTCGAGCGGATCGAGCGGATTTTGGTTTTTCAGTTGCGTCGTCAGCAGTTGCAGGAACGTCGTGAAATTGCTGGCGATCTCGGTGTTATCGATCGCGTTTGGCACCGAGCTTGCGCCGGTGCCAACCGTTGAAGTGGCGGGGATCGTTGTCATGGCTGGTCCTCAGACTCGAATATCCAGACCGCCGCCCTGTCCGGCGAGACGGCCGTAGTTCTGCGGGATCACATCGGCTGGCGGCAGCATGTCGTCCTGCATTACAATCTGGGCGGTGTCAGAGCCGCCGCCTGTTTGCTGTTGGCTCATCGGCTGGTCGCGCAACGAGAATTGAAGTCCGTTACCGGCGGTTTTAAGCCCGGCATCCTGCAGGGCACGTTCAAGGCCCGCGGCGTCGCGACGCAGCAAATCGAAAGTGTCGGCACGATCAACGGTCAAACGCGAAGTCACGTTGCCATCGCGGTCGACGTCGAGCCGAACCTCGATGCGGCCGAGCTCTGGCGGATCAAGGCGGATTTCAAAACGGTTTTTGCCGGCAATTGCCCTGCCGGCGATTTCAACCGCGAGTCCTCCAAACGGGATTGCCGCCGGCACTCCAGGTTGCGCGACGGATGTCGGG
>DASXLC010000131.1:0-14982 GCA_036496445.1 Pseudolabrys sp.
TCTCTTCACCGCGAGTTCGACTTCGGTCTCGCTGGCCACGTCGCAATGCACGGGCAGAGACCGGCCCTTGTTCGCAATCGCCGCGGCCGTGGCCTCAGCGGCCTTCGCATCGAGATCGACGCAGGCGACAGCCGCCCCAGCTTCGGCAAAGGCGAGCGAGATCGCGCGTCCGATACCGTTGCCAGCGCCCGTGACAACCGCTGATTTTCCTGCCAGCGAATAGCTATCAGTGACCGTCATGACCAGTCCTACGAAACCGCGGCAGCCGTAATTCGGCCAAGATAGGCCTCCTGAACGCGCGGATTCTGTTTGAGGTCCGCGCAAGATCCGCTGGCGATCATAGAGCCGGTTTGCAGCACATAGCCACGACTTGCCGTGTCGAAAGCGTATCGGGCATTTTGCTCAACGAGGAGCACGCTGGTGCCTTTGGCGTTGATCGCGCGGATAGTGCGGAATATGTCCTGCACAACCATCGGCGCGAGACCGAGCGACGGCTCATCCAGGCAAAGCAATTGCGGCTCCGACATCATCGCACGGCCGAGCACAAGCATTTGCTGCTCGCCGCCGCTCAACGTTCCGGCGTTCTGCGTGCTCCGTTCGGACAATCTGGGAAACATGTCGAATATCTCGCCGATCATGCGGCGGATTTTTGCGCTGTCCCTGCGGCTTTTGAAGCCGCCGAGTTCGAGATTTTCGCGAACCGAAAGAAAGGGGAATACATGGCGGCCTTCGGGAACAAGCGCGATCCCGAGGTTGGTGCGCTCATACGAAGGCGTCGCCGTAATGTCCTGCCCGCAAAATACAATCGAGCCGCGCCGCGGAGGCAACACACCGGCAACGGCGCGCAGCGTCGTGGATTTTCCTGCGCCGTTCGCGCCGATCAGAGCGACGATTTCACCCCTGTTGACGGAAAGCGAAATGTCCCGACAGACGGCCACCTGCCCATAGGCAAGTTCGAGTCCTTCGATAGACAACAGCGCGCTCACGCCAATTCTCCGCCGAGATAGGCCGCGATCACTGCAGGATTCTTTTGCACTTCGGCTGGCGCACCCTGGAATAAATGGCGGCCGTATTCCATCACCATGATGCGATCGGCGACATTCATCACCAGGTCCATGTTATGTTCGACAATGATGACCGTAATGCCGCCACTGCGCAGGACGCGGATGCGATCGAGCAGGACGTCAACTTCCGCTGCATTCAACCCCGCCGCCGGCTCATCAATCAGCAATAGCCGGGGCCCCGTAGCGAGCGCGCGCGCAAGCTCAAGCATGCGCTGCTCGCCATAGGATAGCGCTCCGGCAAGCACATGCAGACGGGTGGTCATGCCGACGAATTCAAGCAGACGCAGTGCTTCCTCGCGGCAATGACGTTGATCACGCGCGAAAGCGGGACCGTGCAAGACATACTGCCATGCCGGAATTTTATGGTGGACGTGAAACCCGGCGATCACGTTGTCGAGTACGCTGAGTTGCTTGAACAAACGTATCTTCTGAAATGTGCGCGCGAGGCCGAGGCGCACACGCCGATGCGCGGGCATCCCGGAGAGATTATGGCCGTTGAAGGACAGCGACCCGGCATCGGGCTGATAGATGCCGCTGATCAAATTGAGAAGCGTCGATTTTCCTGCACCGTTCGGGCCAATGATAGCGAAAATGGAGCCGCTTGAGACGTCGAGCGAAATATCGGAAACGGCGCGGACGCCACCGAAACTCTTGTGCAAACCCCGCGCACTCAGCAACGGCGCCCCTGCGATCGGGGCGCGGGTTTCCACTGTTGCGGCTGCGGTCATGATGTCTGCCCGCCGAACCCGAGCTTGTCCCGCACGATACGAGCGGCCTGCGCGAGGCCGCCAGGCATGAACAAGACGACAAAAGTGAGCGCGGCGCCATAAACGACGAGACGCAGATCGCCAATGCCGCGCAGCACTTCGGGCAACAGAGTCAAGAGAATCGCGCCGAACACAGGGCCTATCAAAGTGCCCATCCCGCCGACGATGACCATCGCCAGGATATTGAAGGCCTCAGTCACGAAAAACGCGTCCGGCACCAATGTGCCGACGAAACTCGCATAAAAACAGCCCGCCGCACCGCCAATGGCAGCGCCCACACCGAATGCGAAGACCTTCCAGGCTGCGCCGTTAATGCCGAGTGAGGCGGCGGAAACCTCGTCCTCGCGGATAGCGGTGAGCGTTTCTCCGACAGGGGATCGCACCAACTGGTCGAGAAGCAGGTACACCAGCAACGTGAATGCCGACACCAGATAAAAGAAAGCAGTCAGATTACGGAAGTCGACAAGCACCGTTCCGCCGATTGCAATCGGCGGCGGCGGTGAAATGCCGTAAATGCCAAGCGGCCCCTGCGTCAGGCTGATCCAGTTGAGCAGGATTTGATAGATGATGACCGCGAAACCGAGCGAGGCGATCGCAAGGTAGTGACCGCGCAGGCGCACCGCGAACAATGAAAGAAACATGCCTGCCAGCCCGGAGAAGGCAACGCCAGCGGCAAACGCGCCCCAGAACGGGACCCCGAGCTTGACGATCAGCAGCGTCGAGACATAGGCGCCCAGTCCGTAGAAAGCCGAATGGCCAAGATTGAGTTGCCCGGCATACCCGAGGATGAAATCAAGACCGAGCGCAAGCAGCACGTTGATGGCGCAAATTGTCAGATTAGTCCGCCAATACGTGTCGTTGAAAATCAGCGGCAACGCGATGATGGCGAGCACCGCGAGCATGAGTCCCATCCGCCGGGACAGCAGGCCGGCCTTTCGCTCCACCGGTTGTTGCGAGATTGCCCGATCAGACATTCTCTTCGCGTCTTTCCGAGATCAGGCCCGTCGGCTTGATTGCGAGCATCAGCAACAGAAGACCGAAAACGACGATATCGATCAGGCCAGGATCGAGATACTGCGTCGTGTAACTTTCGACGAGGCCGACAATAAGCCCGGCGAGAATTGTTCCCTCCACATTGCCGAAACCGCCAATAATCACGATGGCAAAGGCTTTCACGATAACCGAGGTGCCCGCGAACGGCGTAAGGACGAGAACAGGTGCGAGCATTGCGCCCGCCATGCCGGCAAGCGCAGACGCGATGACGAATGTCAGCATGATGAGCTGGTTGGGGTTGATACCCATCAGCCCGGCGGTTTCGCGGTCCTGCGATACGGCGCGCAGTGCCTTGCCCAGAAACGTAAATTTCATGAACGCGTAGAGCAGTGCGATCGTTACAGAGGACACCGCAATGATGATGACATTTTGCCAGGATACGAAGATCCCGGCAAAACGGATGACCTCGCTGCTGTATTTTGTCTCGAAGGCGTAGGGGATCGGCCCGAACCAGGCCAACATCAGATTTTGCATCATGACCGAAACGCCGATGGTGGCAATGAGCGGCAACAGTTCATTGCCCTTGCGACGCAACGGCGTGAAAATCGACGCGTTGATCAGCCAGCCCAGTGCAGCGCCGACCAGAAACGCAAAGCCGATACTGACGATATAGCCGGCCCCGACCAGGTGCATGAGAAAATAGGCGGCGAAAGCACCGAGCGTGACGAAGTCGGCGTGCGCGAAATTGATTTGCACGAGCACGCCGTAAATCAGCGTCAGGCCTAACGCCACCAGGACGTAGAGACTTCCGAGAACGACGCCGTTGATCGCCTGTTGGAGGACGATCGTTGTTGTCATCGTCGGGTCAGTTCCACTTCAGGCTCGTCCACGACATGTCGGGTTTGGTTTCCATGTAATGGACGGTATCCATCTTGGTGTTCTGGTTGGTCTTGTCGAACTCGACGCTTCCGGTAACTCCGGAATAGTTCTTGGTAGCAGCGAGACCATCGCGGATTGACTGGGCATCCTTGCCCCCGCGCTTCACCACGTCCGCGATCAGCATGATCTGATCATAAGCATGTGCGTTCAGGTGTGTCGGATCCGCGTTGTATTTGGCCTTGAACGCAGTCGAGAAATTTTTCACAGCATCGCGCGTTTCGGTCGGATCGAACTGCACAATCCGAATGTAGCCCAAGGCGGCTTTGCCGGCCTTCTGCTCGAAGCCGAATGGCAGCCAGATCGTGCCAATCTGGATGGCATCACCGCCGCCGCCTTTCGTGACGCCCGCCTGTGCCAGAGCCTGCGTGATCTTCAGCCCCTGCCCTTCCAGCGTATACGTCGGGATCACGTCTATCTTACCGAGGCCCGCGACCCGCGTCGCGATCGAGGTGAAGTCGTTGACGTCACGGCCAAAGCCGATTTCCGCGAGGACTTTGCCGCCAAGCTTGGTGAAGGTGTCCTTGAACACCTGTGCGTTGCCAATGCCGGCATTGGTGTTTTCGAACAACAGGACGGCATTGCGCGCATTGAGCCGCTTATAGGCATTGTCCGCGAGGTTGATGCCTTGCATTACTTCGTTCGGCATGATGCGGAACGTCCAAGAATTGCCAGGCTCGGTCACCTTAATCGAGGAAGAGCCGGCATTGAGCAGCGGCACCTTGGCTTGATCGACGATCGGCATAACGGCGAGCGTCGCGTCCGAACATTCTTCGCCGATGATGACGTCCGGCTTGAATTGCTCAATCAGGCGCTTGGCCGCTTGTGTCGCAGGCAGCGGCCCGCAGCTCGAATCCTCATACTGAACCGCGAACTTGTAGCCGTTCACACCGTTCTTGTTGAGTTGCTCC
Organism: Pseudolabrys sp.; assembly: GCA_036496445.1. Taxonomy (GTDB): domain Bacteria; phylum Pseudomonadota; class Alphaproteobacteria; order Rhizobiales; family Xanthobacteraceae; genus Pseudolabrys. The sequence continues at coordinate 4,672 of DASXLC010000131.1, forward strand.
AGCGCAAGTTCAACGCCTTGTTTGTCCTGCGCGCCGAAATAGGAGCCCGGCCCGGACATCGGAAACAATGCACCGATCTTGATGGTTTTATCCTGCGCATGCGCCGCATGGCCGATCGTCAAAAGACTGATCGCCGCCACACCTACAAAGAGAGCACGAAATCCCGTGTTCATTTCTCTATCCTCCCCGGAACGACCGTTGTTGGGGTCAAGCCTACCAATGGTCGCGCGCCGACGCCATGCGTGGCGGGCCGATCAACGAAAAGAACATGCCAAGGTCGACTCGACGGCAATATTTTGCACGAAAGCCCGGATGCTAAGTGCTGGCGTGCCCGAAGAGATTCGAACTCCTGACGTCCGGATTCGTCATTAATCCGACGGGCCTCACCTCCCCTGCCGACAACCTGAACGGGCCGCCATCGCTCAGCCCTCCCTTCGGTAGCGGCCCGCTTGGTACGGCCGGCGGCCGTCCATCATGATGAGGTGCCGTGCTGCAAAGGGCGCCGTTCGATACCGCCGGCGCGGAGACGGAAGCCGATCTTTGAGAGAAGAAAGAGGCAGCCGTATGCGAGCTGCACTCGCCGTAACGGCGATAGAAAAGATCGCGATTCGTAGAAATCACCCGCCAGTATGGTGATCAGCCTTTGACGCGTGTTGAAGAGATCGAACGAGGACATGAGCAGGTCGCGCAGGATTGGCGAATTTATTCGGTAGATGAGCCAGGAAAGAGAATGGAGACTGAGCCGTATCTTGCGCTCATAGTCCCGCATGTGACGCTCGCGGGAGTCCAGACCGTCAAGCAAGGCCTCGACCACCGTCGCGCCAAATGCCGCCGTACTCATTGCCATCATGACGCCGCTTGAAAATAGCGGATCAATGAAGGCCGCAGCATCCCCAACCAGAATGTGTCCTTCGCCGACGTAATACCGCGAGTCATAGGAGTAATCTGCACATGCGACGAGCGAGCCTATCGGTTGAGCATTGGCCATACGATTGGCAACGCTCGGGCTCGCAGCGATGGCACGCGCGAATAGTGCGTCGAGTCTGGCATCCCTTGCCTTGAAGAATGCCTGCGTCCCCACGACGCCCACACTGGTCACGTCATCAGGCAACGGGATCATCCAGATCCATCCGTGCTCAAACAGGTACACGCTGATCATTCCCGCGACATCACCGGGCCGGGCAGGAACATTGCGGAAATGTCCAAACACTGCGGCGGTGTTGTTTTGCTTGTCGACTCGTTTGAGCCTGAGTCGGCTGGCGAGCAGAGTATCGCGCCCGGACGCGTCAACGAGAAAGCGGGCAGAATATGTTAACGGTATTCCATCAGCGCCGGTTGCCGTGACACGCGAACCATGGTCCGCGTCAAATGTGACGTCCGTGACGTGCGCACCCTCAATTACGTCCGCGCCAAGCCGACGGCTGTTATCAAGCAGCAACTTGTCGAAGTCGGATCGTCTGACCTGGTAGCTGTGCCCGACACTCAGGTACGGGTTGTCGGAGAAACGAAACGTCGCGGTCGCCCCGTGCTCATCAGAGATGAGCTCTGCTCCGGGTTTGTAGACGCCTATGCGTCGGATCTCGTCGGCCACGCCCAGAAGATCGAACAGGGGCAAGTTGAGAGGAAGCAGAGATTCGCCGATATGAAAGCGCGGAAAATGCTCTTTTTCCAGCAGGACAACGGATTTACGCTTCTGAGCGAGCAGCGCCGCGATCGTGGAGCCAGCGGGGCCGCCACCAACGACAACGACATCGCACTCTCGACAATTTTTCACTGCAAGTGCCGCCTACGAACCGCTGATTGGGAGGCTCATGAATGGTGGCATAAAGCCGTGCCGTCATTGTGGCAGAAACGCTTCCGACGGTGTGGTCATTGACGATGCCAGACCGGCCGTAAATACCGGTGCGCATCTTTGCGCCGTCACCCCTGAGCTGCACTCATCACGGTTGCGTGAGAAACGTGATCGGTTTGCAAGCTGTTCATTCTCCTAAATCTAGACACGTGCTCCTAAATCTAGACACGTAATCGTCGTCCAGGCTGAAAATGCCCCGCACAGGAGCGGCAATGGTCTCTGCGGCTGAAAACCAGGCGTCAACTGTCACGGCTGCGGTCTGGACCGGCTTCGCCATGATGTGCATCGGCATGTTTATGGCAATTCTTGATGTTCAGGTCGTTGCGACGTCGCTGCCGACCATCCAGCGATCTGTGAATATCGCGCAAGATCAAATGAGCTGGATCCAGACTGCCTATTTGATCGCAGAAATCATCTCAATTCCGCTCACCGGATTCCTGACTCGGGTCCTGACGATGCGATGGCTGTTCACCGTTGCCGTCTCGGTGTTCACATTTGCATCGATTGCTTGTGCCGCCAGTGGAAGCTTTTCGTCGCTGATCGCGTTTCGCATATTGCAGGGATTTTCCGGCGGCACGCTGATCCCGGCGGTGTTCTCGGCGGTCTTTCTACTGTTTCCGGTTCGGCTCCAGCCCCTCGCGACCATGATTGCCGGAGTCCTGGCGGTTCTCGCACCGACTGTGGGGCCGGTTGTGGGCGGCTGGATCACTGAGACTTATTCCTGGCCGTGGCTTTTTCTGATCAATGTTCCGCCCGGGATTATCGCCGCTTCGATGGCGGCGATATCGCTGCCGAAAGAGCGGCCGTCTTTCGATCAGGTTCGTCATCTGGACGTGGCTTCGTTGGGGCTGGTGGCTGTTGCGCTGGCAGCACTGGAGATTGCAATCAAAGAGGCCCCGGAGCGAGGCTGGACGTCGCCTCTGGCTGCCGGCCTTCTCGGCCTATCGCTGATGACTGCTGTGGCATTTGTCGGTCGAACCCTGCGATCGCCAAACCCGCTTGTCGACCTGCGCACTTTTCGTGATCGAAATTTTTCGATCGGGTGTCTGCTCAGTTTTGTGCTTGGAATGGGGCTTTTTGGATCGGTCTATCTGATGCCGGTTTTTCTGGCCTATGTGAGGGCGCACAATGCACTCGAGATCGGCAAGATCATGCTGGTGACCGGCGTGGCGCAGCTTGTCGTTGCTCCGATTGCGGCCGCCCTGGTGCGTCGTTTCGACGAACGCCTACTAACCGCGTTCGGCTTCCTGCTCTTCGGAATAGGGCTGGCTCTGAGTTCCCTGCAAACGCGAGCCACAGACTTCGATGAGATGTTTTGGCCTCAGCTGGTGCGTGGTTGCGCCATCATGTTTTGCATTCTGCCTCCCACGCAGCTTGCCCTCGGACAATTGGCAAAGACTGCCATCGCCGATGCCAGCGGCTTGTTCAACCTCATGCGCAATCTCGGCGGCGCTATTGGAATTGCGATCATCGATACGGTCATTTACACACGCGCGCCCGAACATGCGCAGACTCTCATCAGTCGCCTTGTTGCCGGCGATCTGGATGCAGCGGCGAAGCTTGGTATTCCGGCTGAGGCTTTAGGCTCAACAGCGCTCGACGCCGAGAAGCAGGCCATGCTGGCTTCGCTCGTCGACAAAGCGGCTTTTGTCGACGCCATAAACGATGCCTGGGCTCTGATCGCGTTTGCGGCGCTTGCCGCACTCCTTGTACTGCCGTTGGCAAGGCGCACGCCAGGACCTGAGACGGCCGTCCTGCATTAAAAAAAGCCGCCAAACTCAACCCAGCGCGCAGGTGACGTCGTCGAACAACTCATCGACCGCAAATGCTCGCGGGATCAGTTTCTGGCGGACGCTGTAGTCGATGATGAGTTCAAGAGAGCGGCGGTTGGCCTCAACCCCGAAACGCCACGGATCGAGGAAAGTCCCGTCGGGCGGCGGCGGCACCGTGCGCCGGCTCTCGCGCAGCATGCGGTAAATCTCTTTTACGAGATCGGGGCGGGATTTCGAGATCGTATTGCGAATGACCATCATATGGTTGATCGGAACGCCGCCGTGCATTTCTGCCCACGTGCGCGCCTCCGCATCGGCATTGGGAATAAGGGGCGCGAGCCGCGGGTCAGGCAACTTGTCGCCGACAATGGCGGCATCGAGCTCGCCGTCGAGAAGCATCTGCACCAGCGTCTTGCCCTCGGGCGCACGCGCGACGAAATCGGGGTCCTTGAATTCGGCGAGATGCGGATCCTCGAATGTAACCCAGTTGACCTTCGTGGGATCAACGCCGTAGTCATCGCTCAGAAAGCCGCGGACCCAGGCGCCCGTCGTCTGCGTATAGGCGCGCACACCGACGCGCTTGCCTGCAAGGCCGGACGCCCTCAAAGGGCCGCGTTGTGGATTGTAAGCGATCGTGTGGTGCTGGCCGCGGCCGAGCACTGTTGCCGGAATAAGCACGTAAGGCTTGCCATAGGCCTTCGCTTGCAAATAGGTGACAATCGCCAATTCGCCTACATCGAACCTCGCTTCGCGCACCAGAGGCTTGAAGGCTGTGTTCGAAACTTTCACGTCGGCGAAGTCAAAATCAACGAGACTGGAAGTCGTCTCACCTTTCTTGAGCGCCATCGTGTTCGGATAATCTCCGAGCAGTGTGTACAACCTGGTCTTCTCGATGGTCGACGTCACAGATTCTCTCCTCAATCCGCGAGCACCGGGTAAAGCGTCCGCGCAGTCTTGACAAAGATCCAATCCTGATCGGCATTCGGTAAACAGGCCAGCGATTGTCGCGCAATCTCCAGGAGTTGCGGCAGGCTGCCTTCGCTGGAAGGGTAATTTGACCCCCATGCAAGCCGCGACGCACCGAACTCAGAAACAAGGCGCGGAAAAAAGGTTTCAGGCGCGGCTTTGCCACGGCGGGATTCGGCGAAAATGCGCGGCGTAAGTTTAAGGTAGATATTGGGGTAACGCGCGAGGGCAAACAGGCTGGCAGCGGCATTGTAGGGCGGTCCGTCGGCCAGCTCCGGACGCGCGCAGTGATCGAGAATGATGCGCACTTTCGGAAAGCGTTCGGCCATGCGGATCACCTGCGGAATGGCCTTGGCCGACATCTGCAGGCAGATCGACAGGCCTAGCTCGCTCGCACATGTCCAGGCGGGGTATGATTTCGGATCATCGAGCCAGTCGGCCTGCTCGGACATGGTGCTGCCGAAAGTGAAAAGGCGCATGCCGGTCAAGCCTTTGGCCCGCCAATGTTGCATGCGCTCCGGCGCGTCAGGCGCCAGGACATCAACGGAGAACACGCCGGTAAAGCGCTTCGGGTGCCCAGACACTGCATCTGCCACGTAGGAATTGTCGTGACCGTAGCAGGTCGAGGCTTGCACGATGGCTGCCTTCTGGACGCCGGCCGTATCCATGGCGGCAACCAGCTGTTCCAGCGTCACAGGCCGCGTGCGCGACCAGTCGGATTGGTGGCCGCCCAGCGGCGCCAAAGGATAGCGGATGGCATCGCCGGAGATGATGTGCGGATGAATATCAATGGTGGTCGCTGGCATGGTCCGAGTCATGGTGGTACTACGCGCGATTCAGGCACGTCCTCCGTAGGGCAATGGGCCGTCACCGTAAAGCGGCATCGCGGCGACCAGCGGGCATTACGCATCCGGCTGCGGTTTTGACAAATACGCTCGAAAGATATTGTCCCGTATCTCATGCCTTCCTATTCTCGGCGCCAGTCGCTTCCGGCCACGAACATAAAATGTTGCCCCTTGTCGCCTTCGCCGCCCAGGTATTTCATGAGATGCACAGCGTCGGTTATCTGCGGAATGTCACTCGTCTTCACTGCGATGACGTTCACGCCGGCACGGGCCGAAACCTACCCTTCAAGGGCGGTGCGCATCATCGTGCCCTACGGTCCCGGCGGCATCGCCGATGTAACCATGCGGCTCGTGGCACAGGACCTCAGCAAGCGCTTCGGCCAACAGTTCTTTATTGAAAACCGGCCCGGCGCCGGCGGCGTTGTCGGCATGCAGGCGGCGCGAGAGGCCCCGGCCGACGGATACACTCTTGTCATGGTGGGCGGCGGCCTCACGATAGCAAAAGCGCTATTCAAGACCTTACCCTATAATATTGAGGCCGATTTCACGCCGATCTCGACCACGGCGTCCTACGGCCTCGTTATCACCACCAAAACCGGCTCGCCCTACAAAACGATCGGGGACGTGATCACAGCCGCCAAGGCTCATCCCGGCACGCTGAACTTCGGCACCATCAATGCCGGAAGTGCGCAGAACCTTTCAGCAGAGCTGTTTCGGACGATGGCAGACCTCGACGTCACGATCGTTCCGTACAAGACGACGCCGGATCTGGCGAATGCCGTTTTACGCGGCGATGTCGACGTCGCATTCGAGTATTTCGCCGGATTCCAGTCGCCAATCACCGGCGGCCAGATGAACGTCATCGCCACGACGGCGCGCGAGCGCGCAAGCAACCTGTCAGATGTTCCGACCGTCATCGAAAGCGGTGTGCCCGGCTACGAGGTGACAAGCTGGAATGGGCTCGCCGTTCCTGCAGGAACCCCCGCCGACATCGTCGCCCAGCTTAACCGTGCCGTGGGCGAAGCACTGAAGTCTCCCGAAGTTCAGAAATTCTCAAATGGAGCGGGCATGGACGCGCGTGGCATGTCGTCCGGCGATTTGCACAATCGCATCAAAAGCGATGTCGCCAAATGGTCGCAAGTCATCGAAAAGGCCGGCATCAAGAAACGATAAGCCGAGGGCCAAAAGCGAATAACGGCTCATCCGATCAACTCATCGGCAAAGACCCAATATGCGAACATGAAAACGCTTTGCGGTCAGATCGTCGGGCTCCACGGCACCGGAAAGTAGCGATAGCCGTTCCCGTCCTTCTCCACATGGGCGAGCGACGGGAACGGGTAGTGAAAGCCCTGCACCCGCATCTTCTCCGTCGCCAGCATATCGTAAACCTTACGACGCGTGGCTTCTGCCATGGCGCCGTCCTGGTCGTAATAGGCGTGCCAGTCGGGATGGCGCACGAACAGGAATGGCACGTGGGTAACGTCAGACTGGACGTACACTTGCTCTGATCCGGAGGCAATCACGTACGACGTATGGCCAGGCGTGTGGCCGGGAGTGCCCTGCACGGCGATACCGGGGACAACGTCCTTGCCCCACTCGTAGGTACGCACATGCTTCATCACCTCGGCGTTGAAAACCCGCCGCACGTTCTTGAAGTTGGTCTCAACACGGACGGTACCGGCGCGGCTCATCTCGCCATCGTCCATCCAGTATTTGTGCTCGGACGCCGGCACGAGGATTTCGGCGTTCGGATAGGTGAGCGAATTGTCGGCCATCAGCAGGCCGTTAATGTGGTCGCCATGATAGTGCGAGATAATCACAGCATCGACGGCGGTGCGTTCGATGCCGGCGGCCGCAAGGTTGGCGACAAACTGGCCGCCGACGCCATTGGTCTTCTTGTAGTTGGCTTCACCGGTGCCGGTGTCGATAATCAGGAGCTTGGAACCGGTGTTCACTGCAATCGGGTTATAGGGCGTCGTCATCATGTCTTTTTGCATGAAGACTTCGGCGAGTGCCGCGTTGACGGTGTCCAGTTTGATGTTGGTTACGTGATTTTCGGCCATCTTGAACCGCGCAACACCGTCGGTCGCCACGGTTACTTCAAAACTGCCGATCTTGTATCGATACCAACCGGCGACCTGCTTGCCGGCGGGCGGTGTGGCCGCGCGTGCAGGCGCCCCAAACGGCAGGGCCGCCATGCCAGTCGCGCAGGCAACGGCGGACAACACGTTGCGACGTGTGAATGTAGTCATTTGGCGTCCTCCCAAAGGCGCTTGGGCTTGGCCGTAGAGGCGGCCGATTTTTATTGGGGTTCTCAGGAAGGAACCCTGAATGACACGAACGATAAGCGTTTTCCGGGCTGGTTGGAACCCAGTTCGAGATGCCGTGCATCCGAAAATGAAATTGGCGAACGGATACTGGTCAATATCCGCCTTGCCGCAGCACCCAAAGTTTCGCAGATTCGAGTGGCGCGCCCGAAGACGGCGGGAAGGCTATACGCGCCGTCGTAAGCTATACGCCTTCGATATTTTATCCGATTTAATCGGTCGTGGGCGAGCCGTGGACCGCCGTCTGCGACAGGCCCCTGCGAGCGATCACTTCGGGGATGTCGGTGCGAACTATTCCGATATCCGCAAGTTCGCAATCAGTCATCGCGATGAGTTCTCTTTGCTCCCGATGGAGACGGCGAAATTCGGCAATGCGATCACAGAAAGTCTGGAGTGCCTCGCCGAGCTCCCGGCGGACTACCGCTCGCGGCCGTAGCAGCAGCAATCGCGGACGCGCTGTATTTGGTCTTCATGCGCGCGGCCGCATGGTGGAAATATTTGAAAGTCCGCACTTCAGGGGCAACGTCATCACGGCCGCGCCAGAAACGCCGGGTTCGAAAATAGCCGCGCTGAAGAATGCGGCCCGTGACAGCACCTGCTGGCGTCAGCCGAACGTGAAGCAAAAGGCTTCCACGCCCGGACCAAGAAACTCGATTTCAAGCTGGCGATCGGCAATGGGGCCGGTTTGTCTGATCAACTGGTGCAGACGCTGCTCGGTCACCGTGCCCACGCCTTGTTCGTCGACGTCGAGTCCGTGCGCCGCGCCTGGCGGCTGTCCGTCGATCAAAACGCGAAATTGCACCGAGGTTCCCGGCGCCGCCGGACCCATGACGAGATGAAGATCGCGCGCGTGAAAGCGGTACACGATGCGGCCGTTGGGCTTATTCAATTCGGCGGCGTCGCGCTTTATCGTCCAATCGCCGAACAGTGCCCAATTGTTCGGCCGTAACTGTCCGGGCACTTCATACATGTGGGACTTGTCGCGGACCGCGCCGCCCGGCGACGCAAAGCCCTCGGTGCGTTCATAGCCGACATAATTTTCCGGAGACTTGAGAGTGGCCCAATCGGCAGCCACTTCGAAGCCACGCTGCTCGACCGTCACCAGGCCGTCGCCGATTCCATCGGCGCCGGCCTCCATCAGCAAGCGCTGAATGACCATTTCCGATTGGTCGTAGGAGCCCTCGCCGAAATGCGTGTGCCGGACGCGCCCCTGCGCATCGATAAAATACTGCGCCGGCCAGTAGTTATTATTGAAGGCGCGCCAGATAACGTATTCGCTGTCGACGGCGACTGGATAGTCGACCCGCAGCGCTTTGGCCTCCCGGCGGACGTTGTCGATGTTCTTTTCAAATCTGAATTCCGGGGTATGGACGCCGATGACGACCAACCCCTTGTCCTTGTACTTCTCCGCCCAGGCGCGGAGGTAGGACTGCGTGCGCAACCAGTTGATGCAGGTGTATGTCCAGAAATGGACAAGGATGACCTTTCCGCGCAAGGCCGATGCCGACAGGCGCGGCGAATTGAGCCACGCGTCTGCACGGTCAAGAGATGCGAGCCCGGATTGATTGGCTGTTGGGCCGCTGCCAAGCCCGTGAAAAAATGCGATCGGTTCACCCGTGGGTATCGACGAGCGCGGCAATTTAATGTCTCCCACAAAGCCTGCGATCGGCGCGCCGATCGCAATGACAAGGACCGCGGCGAGTAGAAGTTTGCTCACTTTCATTGCACAGCTTCTCGGATTCGTTTTCGTATCTCGCAGGGAACAACTGGCGAGCTCAAGAAACGGTTTGCACCAGTGCCATTGCCGCCATCGTTTGCACCGCATTCATGTGGGCCTCCATTTTTCCATCGAAACGAATCCCCGCTTATTGTGCCGATCGAAGCGGCCTGAACGCGGCCCGCAACTCTGCGCTGAAAAGCTCCGGCTGCTCCCACGCAGCGAAGTGACCGCCTTTGTCGACCTCGTGGAAGTAAATCAAGTTGCGATAAGCGCGCCGGGCCCATGACTCCGGAGCTCGATAGACGTCATCTGGAAACACGGAAATTGCGACAGGCAGCGAGATCTCGCCGGTCTTCTGCGCGGCCGCAACAATGACGCTGCCGCGTGCGCCGTTCTCCCAGTACAACCGCGCTGCCGAAGCCGCGGTGTTCGTCAGCCAGTACAGTGTGATGTTGTCCAACACGTCGTCTTTCGTCGGCGATTGTCCGGCAACGTTGCCGTAAGCCCACTCCGCGAAGCCTGGATGCACGAGTATCCACGCCGCGAGGCCGGCGGGCGAGTCCGTCGCCCCATAGCCGGCCGTTTGCGGCCGCGCGGTCAACATCGTGAAATAGGCTGAATTCCCTTTTTTCGCGTTCGCCATGAGCCCTTCGAGCACCGCGCGTTCCTTCTCGGAGAGTCCCGGCGGCACGGACCCGCCGCCGAGCACCGCCGCCACCTCGGGCGGTACCGTCGCCGGCAAGTTAATGTGAATGCCGAGCAATCCTGCCGCCCCTTGCCGCGCCATCGCGCTGGAAATCGGCGCGCCCCAATCGCCCCCCTGAGCGAC
>DASXLC010000132.1:0-47374 GCA_036496445.1 Pseudolabrys sp.
CGGTGTCGACCCGAAGCTTCTGATCAAGGACGCGGCCAGACTGGTGCCGGATGCCAGCCGGCGCGGCTTCCTGCGCGGCGCCGCGAGTCTCGGCGCGCTCACGTTTTTGACCGGATGCGACATCATTGATGGCGATACCGCAGAAGGCGTGCTGCGCAAGGTCTCCGAATTCAATGATGGAGCGCAGGCGGCGATTTTCAGCCGCACCAAGCTCGCTCCGACTTATCCCGAAAGCGCCATCACCAGGCCGTTCCCCTTTAATGGCTTCTACGACGAAGACGATGCGCCGGAGGTGAACGGTGAAACCTATAAGCTGGAAGTCGCCGGTCTGGTCGACAACAAGAAACCATGGACGCTCAAAGAGCTTTATGCGCTCCCGGAAGTCTCGCAAATCACACGTCACATCTGTGTTGAAGGCTGGAGCGCGATCGGCTCCTGGCAGGGTACGCCGCTGTCGGAATTCCTCCGGCGCGTCGGTGCAGATACCCGCGCGAAGTATGTCTGGTTCAAGTGCGCCGAAGGCTACACCAACACGATCGATATGCCGACCGCGCTTCATCCGCAGACGCAGATGACATTCAAATTTGCCAACCAGGTGCTGCCCCGGTCCTACGGCTTTCCAATGAAGATCCGGATTCCCACGAAATTGGGTTTCAAGAATCCGAAATATGTGGTGGCCATGGAGGTCACCAACACGGACAAGGGCGGTTACTGGGAAGACAAGGGCTACAACTGGTTCAGCGGGTTGTAAGCGGCGTCCCGATCGGCATCTAGCTTTCGTGTCCAGAGCCTTCGCCATTCCGCACGCCGGTGATCAGGCGTGCGCCGCGCTGAAATGTGATGTAGTCCCAGAACCAGTTGAAAGCCACGACAAATCGGTTGCGTAGTCCGATCAGAAAATAAATGTGTGCGAGGCTCCAGAAAACCCAGCCGACAAAGCCTCTGAGTTCCAGCCGACCGAATTTCACGACCGCGGCGCGCCGGCCGATCGTCGCCAGGTCTCCGAGATGAACGTAGTGAAATGGCTTGGGCGTTCCGCGCCCTGCAATGCGCGCTGAAATCAGCTTTCCCACATACTTTCCCATTTGCTTTGCGGCGGGCGCGATCCCCGGCACCGGATGGCCTTTGGCATCGAAAACTGCCGCAGCATCGCCGATGACGAAAATCTCAGGATGGTCCGGTACCGACAAGTCCGGCCTCACTTTGACGCGGCCGGCACGATCGGCGTCGACATTGAGCCAGCGTGCGGCCGGCGACGCCATCACGCCGGCAGCCCAAATCACGGTGCTGGCATCAATGCGGCCATCTTTGAGATCGACACCACGCGCATCGCATTTCGTTACGAGAGTGTCTGTTCTCACCTCGACGGCTGCGCGCGTGAGAGTGTCGCGCGCATAATCTGAAAGGCTCTGCGGAAAAGCCGGCAGCAGCCGCGGTCCGGCTTCAATCAGTACGATGCGCGCGGAGCGGGGGTCGATGCGGCGGAAGTCGGCGGCGAGCGTCTCTCGCGCGACATCCGCGATCGCGCCTGCCATCTCGACACCGGTCGCACCGCCGCCAACAATCACGAATGTCAGCAGGCGCCGCTGCTCGTCCTGATCCTGTATGACTTCTGCTTGTTCGAAAGCAATTAGAATGCTGCGGCGAATTCGGGTCGCATCCTCAATTCGCTTCAACCCAGGCGCATAGGTGGACCAATCGTCGTGGCCGAAATAGGAATGCATCGCACCGGTCGCGATCACCAAATAGTCATAGGGCACAACACCGAATTGCGTACGAAGACGCTTCTTATCTGTATCGATAGCGCGCACGTCTTCCATCAGCACGGTCGCATTGCGCTGTGGGCGCAAGATATGACGGATCGGCCAGGCGATGTCCGCCGGCGACAGCGCTGCGGTAGCCACCTGATAGAGCAGTGGCTGAAAGCAATGATGATTCTGCCTGTCGATTACCGTCACCTCAGCCGTTGCGCGCTTCAGCGCCTTGGCGGCCTCGAGGCCACCAAAACCGGCACCGATGATGACGACCCTGGGATGGTCCGATGGCACGGTTCACCTCAATTGGCGCATGGCTCAGTTTCAGCTGACAGAGGGCAGGTTGCCAAGCCCGCTGCAAGGCTTTAGCAATCCGCGCAGCAAATTCTCCGCGAGGTAAAGCGTATGGCGACCCACAATCTGCTCCTTCTTCCTGGTGATGGCATCGGCCCCGAAGTGATGGCCGAGGTGAAGCGCGTCATCGACTTCTTAAACAAAAAGGGTCCTGATAAGTTCAGCACGGAAGAGGCGCTGGTGGGCGGCTGCTGCTATGACGCGCACACAGTCGCGATCACCGATGCCACCATGGACAAGGCGAAGGCCGCGGACGCCATTATCTTCGGGGCGGTGGGCGGGCCAAAATGGGATAAGGTGCCGTACGACGTACGGCCCGAAGCAGGCCTGCTGCGATTGCGCAAAGATCTGGCGTTGTTCGCCAACATTCGCCCGGCCATTGTCTATCCCGCGCTTGCCGATTCCTCCTCGCTCAAGCGCGACGTGGTCGAAGGTCTCGATATTATTATTTTGCGCGAGCTGACGGGTGGAGTTTATTTTGGCGAGCCAAAGACGATCACCGATCTCGGCAATGGCCAGAAGCGCGCGATCGACACACAGATTTACGACACCTATGAGATCGAACGCATCGGTCGTGTCGCTTGCGAACTTGCGCGTAAGCGGCGCAACAAGGTCACATCCATGGAAAAGCGAAACGTCATGAAAACGGGCGTGTTGTGGAATGAGGTGATGACCCAGATGCATGCGCGTGAGTTCAAGGACGTCCAGCTCGAACACATGCTGGCGGATGCGGGCGGCATGCAGCTTGTGCGGTGGCCCAAGCAATTCGACGTCATTGTCACCGACAACCTGTTCGGCGATGTCCTTTCGGATATCGCGGCGACTCTGACGGGTTCACTCGGCATGCTGCCGTCCGCCTCACTTGGCGAAGTCGACCCCAAGACGCGCAGGCGCAAGGCGCTTTATGAGCCGGTGCACGGCTCGGCGCCGGACATCGCCGGAAAAGGTGTCGCCAATCCGATCGCGATGATCGCGTCGTTCGGAATGGCGTTGCGGTATTCGTTCAATCTTGGAAAGCAGGCTGACTGGATCGATCAGGCAATTTCCGCGACGCTCGCCAAGGGTCTGCGCACCGCCGATATCAAATCGGAGGGCACCGAAGTCGTTTCAACGTCGGCAATGGGCTCGGCGATTTTGACCGAACTGGAAAAACTCGCCGCCTGAATTTATCTGCTGAGGTCCAGCACGAAAGCCCTTGACGAATCGTCGTCATGGCCGTCCATATATGGCCATCACGGTCTTTCGCTTCTACATGTTGTAGGAGCAAAGCTAAGAGGGAACCCGGTGCGTCGGAAACGACAAAGCCGGGGCTGCCCCCGCAACTGTAAGCGGTGAGCGGCTGTCACGTTCAAGTCACTGGTGCTGGACGCACCGGGAAGACCGACAGCTGCTGCGACCCGCTAGCCAGGAGACCTGCCGTGATCGACGAGACGTCCTCGGGCGGGGTGCCCCGGTGGGTCGCTTGCAGCTGGCTGCAGACGCAGTCGGTATCTTGACAAGCATCCGCTCGGCCTCAGCCCCAACATCACGGGGTTGCAGATGGCTTTGGCCTTCGATTTCGATCAAAGCGGCCAACTGATTCAGTCAAGAGCCGACATAACAAGACATAGCTTGATACGACAGGCGCCGCGGGATTTCCGTTCATTGTTGCCGCCGGCTGAATCTTCCAGTTCAGCGCCGCTGCCCGCGCCGCTTGGGCCGAGACCACGGCCGGCCGACCTCAAGCTCGATCGGCGACGCGATGATCTCCTCACCAGCTTCGGCAAAGCGACCCTCACCGACCGATACCTTATGCCCGATGAGCGCTTTCAGGACATGTTTGCGCGAGTGGCCTGCGCATTTGCCGACGACATTGCGCATGCGCAACGGCTTTACGATGCAATGTCGCGCCTTTGGTTCATGCCGGCCACACCGGTGCTCTCTAACGGTGGTACGCTGCGCGGTCTGCCGATCTCCTGCTTCCTGAACGCGGTACCGGATTCGCTCGACGGCATTGTCGCAACCTGGAACGAAAATGTTTGGCTCGCCTCAAACGGGGGTGGGATAGGCACCTATTGGGGCCAAGTGCGATCGATCGGGGAATCGGTAAAGGGCGGCGAGACCTCAGGTATAATCCCGTTCATTCACGTCATGGACGGGCTGACACTGGCCATCAGTCAGGGCTCGCTGCGTCGCGGCTCGGCAGCGGTTTATCTCGACGTCCACCACCCGGAAATCGAGGAATTCCTCGAAATCCGCAAGGCCTCTGGCGATTTCAACCGCAAGGGTCTTAACCTGCATCACGGCATCAACATCACCGATGCATTCATGCAGGCCGTCAAAGATGACGCGATGTTTCCACTGCGGAGTCCGAAGACGAACGAGGTTCTCCGCGAGGTCAATGCCCGTCAGCTCTGGCAGCGAATTCTGGAGACGAGGTTGCAAACGGGGGAGCCCTATCTGCTGTTCATCGATACGGTCAATAGTGCTCTGCCCAAACACCAGCGCGAACTCGGGCTGAAGGTCTCCACATCCAATCTGTGCAGCGAAATCACCTTGCCCACCGGCACCGATCATCGCGGCCAAGATCGCACGGCAGTGTGTTGTTTGTCGTCTCTCAACGTCGAGACTTGGGAGCAATGGTGCGATGAGCCGCGTTTCATTGAGGATATATTGCGTTTCCTCGACAATGTACTGACTCATTTCATCGAGGTGGCTCCGGAAGGAATGAAGCGGGCCCGCTACGCCGCGCTGCGCGAGCGTTCGGTAGGTCTGGGGATCATGGGCTTTCACTCGTTTCTACAGGCAAAAGGTATTCCGTTCGAAAGCGCACTGGCGAAATCCTTGAATTTGAAGATGTTCCGTAAAATTCGCCGGGATGCCGACGCCGCATCCGTTTCACTTGCGAAGGAGCGTGGGCCGTGCCCCGATGCCCTTGAGCGCGGAGTGATGGCGCGATTCAGCCACAAGCTTGCGATTGCACCCACCGCTTCGATCAGCATCATTTGTGGCGGCACAAGTGCATGCGTCGAACCCATTCCCGCCAATGTTTATACCCACAAGACCCTTTCCGGTGCGGTTTCGGTTCGCAATCCGCACCTTGCCAAGCTGCTGATGGCAAAGGGCGCTGACACGCTTGAGGTGTGGCAGTCGATCGTCGAGCACGAGGGCTCGGTCGCGCATCTCGACGTACTTACGCCGCACGAGAAAGCGACTTTCCGGACGGCATTCGAGATTGACCAGCGGTGGATCATCGAGCTGGCTGCGGATCGCGCCCCATTTATTTGCCAAAGCCAGTCCATCAACATCTATCTCCCCGCCGACATCGATAAATGGGACCTGCACATGCTGCATTGGACAGCGTGGAGGCGCGGCATCAAGAGCCTCTACTACTGCCGATCTAAATCACTCTCTCGTGCGGCCTTCGCCGGAAAGCTGGCGACGGACAGCAACCACGCGCAGGCCTCCACTGCTCTGACGCGTACCGACTATGAGGAGTGTCTGGCATGTCAGTGATTTCCAGTCTGGCCGACGTCGATCCGCGTTCACTCATCGGTAAAGGTCGTGTCGGCCTGCTCGATTCGACCGGCACCTACGATGTGGACCGTTACGCCTGGGCCTACGAATTCTGGAAACGGCAGCAGCAAACGCATTGGATGGGCGAGGAGGTACCGCTCGGCGCCGACCTGAAGGACTGGGCGTCTGATCGCGTCACGCCGAACGAACGCGCTCTGCTGACGCAGATCTTCCGCTTCTTCACGCAATCGGACATTGAGGTCGGCGACAATTATCTCAAGCGCTACATTCCGATCTTTCAGCCGCTTGCGGTGCAGATGATGATGGCCGCTTTCACCAACATGGAGACGGTACATGTTGATGCCTACGCGCTACTTCTGAAAACGCTCGGCATGCCAAAGACGGAATTCGAAGCGTTCCGCGACTACGCGGAAATGCGGGCGAAGGCCGACTACATGCATGAATTCGGCGTCGATACAGTGGCCGATGTGGCCCGCACGCTGGCCATGTTCGGCGCGTTCACAGAGGGAATGTCTTTATTTGCGAGCTTCGCAATGCTTCTCAACTTTCCGCGCCACAATAAAATGAACGGAATGGGCCAGATCGTGAGCTGGTCCGTGCGGGACGAAAGTCTGCATTGCGAAGGTGTGATCAAGCTCTTTCATCAATGGAATCGCGAGACCGGCGCAGTTACACGCACCGTGCGTGACGATATTGTCGACGTTGCCAAGACGATGGTTGGACTAGAAGAGCGTTTTGTCGACCTTGCTTTCAGCCTCGGTTCTATTGAAGGCATGAGTCCGGCCGATATTCACGCTTACGTCCGTTACGTCGCCGATTGGCGCCTCACGCAACTGCATCTGCCGACGGCTTTCGGCTATTTCGAAACAACGGAGGGCGGCTACAACCAGGTCAGGCCGCATCCGCTCCCTTGGTTGGTCGAGATCCTCAATGGGGTCGAGCACGCAAACTTCTTCGAACAGCGAGCAACGGAATATTCGAAAGGTGCCAGCCGGGGTGCGTGGAATGGAGATGAGGGGGTTTGGGCAAAATTTGACGATGCCGCGACGCGTTGAACGTCAAAACAAAACGCGGCCTCTCTGGCCGCGTTTTTATTGCAAACCTCGCGGTGTCTAATAGAACAGCCAGGGATTATTCTTGCTCGGCAAGGTCCACGGTCCCGGCAGCGCCGACTGGGTATTGAGAAGGCCAGCGGACGTATTGTCGATCACGCCCCCGGCGCGCTGGTTTGGCAGTTGCGCGTAGAAGTGGTCACTTCGCTCGCCCGGGAAGCTCTCCGTGCCGGGATCAAGGTAGGACCGCTTTTGAATGATGATGCGGGTGCGCGTCCGGCCATCCTCGTCGCGGCTGACGATAACTGTCCGATCGCGGTTATAAACCACGGTCTTCTTTTTCGTTTGGGCGGTCTGCGCATCGGCCGAGGTGGCCACCATGGCGCCGGCTCCGATCAAAGCGAATGCCGCGAGAATGACTTTCAATTTCATGGGGTCCTCGACTTTTGCCCTATATTCATAACAACGCAGTTTAACCGGATTCTGTTTCAGGCAACAGGGCCGATCCCGGTAAATGCCGGTAAATTAGAAATAAAAGCCCCGACGGGCGGGGCTTTTTTGAACGCTGCTCGGCGAACCAGGTCAGCTTCCATAGTTGCTTTTGAGATAATCCGCGATGGCCTTGGCGTCGGACTCGTCGATCGGCGCGCCATACGCCTTGATCATTTTCGTGACCTCGGCAGCCCACATGCCACCATTAGGAAATGGAGAGTTCATTGGGATGTAGTCGAGGCTATGACACGCTTGGCAGTTGGCTTCGACCTTATCGAGGCCGGGCGCTTTTTTCAGTTGCACCGGTTTCTCATCGGCGGCCGCGGGAAGCACGATCAGTGCGGCGACAAAAGCGATACCGAATGTCCGCATGGTTCCCTCCCTTACGCGCCCACCAGCGCTATATTTTGCATGACGTTGTTGTGATAGCCGGCTCCGTTGAAGATCAACTGCGATGCCTGACTTTGACCGATCTTGTTCGTGGCATTGACCATCACCGAGTTTTTGCCCCGCTTGGCTGATAGGTCAAAACTCCAAGGCCGCAGCGCAAAACGGCCGAGATCCTGACCCAATCTTGCGGCGGCCCAAGTCTTGCCGCCATCGGTTGAGACCTGCACCGAAGTGATGCCGTAGCCGCCATCCCAGGCCATGCCGCTGACCTCGACCTTGCCGGTTCTCACCTTGGCGCCGTCGCGATGGCTGGTGATCAGCGAATTGACCACCATCTCGGTGATCGGAGTCGTGGTCGCGTTTTCTTGACTGATGAATCGCGCCACCACCGGGAACAGGCCGACCGGAATTCGGTATGCCGGGTTCATCCAGAAATCGACAAGCGGCTTGGTTAGTGCGTTGATCGTCGTGACATGCTTCATCCAATAGGTACCGGTCCATCCCGGCACGACAATGCGGGCCGGGAAACCATTCCAATGGGGCAGCGGCTGTCCGTTCATTTCATAGGCAATGAGTGTGGACTCATCGACGGCTTTCCATGCCGGAATGCTCTTTATGAAGTCCGGAGTCTTATCAACTGCCGGACCGTCGGCGCCCTCGAATGAGATCTCGATCGCTTCCTTCTTCAGGCCGACCTTGTCGAGCACGTCCTTGAGGCGCGCCCCTTTCCAGCGCGCGCAGCCCATGGCGCCGTAGCCCCACTCGACTCCGAAAACATGCGGTGTAGAGAGGCCACGCCGGTTGCCCGAACATTGGTTGACCGCGACCACCTCGACGGCGGGCATCTTCTTCAGGTCGTCAAGCGTGAGTTCGGCTTGGCCGTTGGCGCCGTCGCCACCAACTCGAATCTTGTATGTTTTAGCGTCGACCTCGGGAATGTCCGCCAGATGATAGCGCACAAAGAACTGATCGTTCGGCGTGATCGGGGTGCGTAGATATTCGATCGGCGCTTCATAGTTTGGCGGCCGGTAAGCGAGCTTGATCAGCGGCTTCTTGCCCGGCAGCGCCTCCATGGTGGCGACAGTGCTGACGCCTTCAGGTACACCAGGGGTCAGGCTGGCGCCGGCTGTTTCCGCTTCGGAAAATTTTGGGCTTAGTCCGGACACGGCAAGCGCTGCGCCTGCGCCCGCCGTTCCAAGCAGGTGACGTCGTGTGATCATCGTTCCTCTCCCCAGAGGTTCGCCGAAGCCAACGGTCATCACCGCAGCCTCAGATATTTTTATTTGAATATGATCCGATGGATTTGCCGGAGGGTCAATTGTGATCACGACGCAAGCGCACGAAATTCGGTGCCGCCGCGAACGTAATCTCATCGAATGAGATTTTAGTGGCGACGCAAATGGATGACGTGCTTAGCGCCCAATGCGTCGTGGCTGTGGCCGAGTCGCGAGAGCCTTCCAGAGCAGATGATACTTCGGCGTTGCCGCAAGGATTGTATCACGCTGGCCGCAATAGCTTCGATTGAGTTCAACCTGCGCGAACAGCGCACCGACCTTCGGCTCGCTGCCGGCGGCCAGCAACGTCAATCGGTCGAGTGCACAAGCCAGGGTGCTCTGCTCGATGAATTCAGCGCCGCCCTGACAGAACCAGCCTGACAACTGCAATCGTGGATCACTGTATGTACGCACGAAGCCAAGACAACGGCGCGGCATTCCCTTCGACGTGACGAAGGACATGATCGTCAGCGGTCCGAATTTGCTCGCGAGAGGTCTGTCGGCGCGCTCCATCTCGACCGGTGCAAGTGCCTCGGCGCCGGCCAGGATTTCGTCATTCGGATCAGCAAAGCGCCTGATTTCGCTTCCGGGTCGGTAAATCTCGACCTGTAGAAAAGGCGACACACGATCCGGTTCGCCGAGCGTTAGAATGTCCTTGCGGCCGCCGCCTTCCGTGTGTCGCCGGATGGTGTAGCCTGACGGCACGTCGGCAGCTTCCGGGATCGACAGGGCAAACGCCCGGAACGGCCGCTCCACATCAACCCAGTCCGGCAGATGCACCGGCGTGATGACTCTCATCACTTTTGGTGATTGGAAAACATGTGCCGCGCCTATGGAAAGCAACGCGACAGCACCCAGATATGCGAGCAACCGCACAAATCTGGGTGGCAGTTCGTCACGCCATGAACGCAGGGCCGGATGCATGCGATTGTCGGCAGCGGTGTGCCGTTGTGTTGAAGGCTGTTCTCGCCTAGAAGCGCTGCCATCCGGTTGCCCCGTGCCAGCAGTCGGGTGGTAATTTATTCCGGAGCGTTAACAATGGGTTACAAGGTCGCAGTCGTAGGTGCCACAGGCAATGTCGGGCACGAGATGCTCAACATTCTGGCCGAGCGCAATTTCCCTGCCGACGAAGTAGTCGCCGTTGCATCGCGTCGGAGCCAGGGCGTGGAGTGCTCGTTTGGCGACAAGACGCTCAAGGTGAAGGCGCTCGACCATTTTGACTTCTCTGACGTCGATATCTGCCTGATGTCCGCGGGTGGCGCGGTGTCAAAGGAGTGGTCACCAAAGATCGCTGCGCAGGGCGCGGTGGTTATCGACAATTCCTCCGCCTGGCGCATGGACCCGGACGTGCCGCTGATCGTTCCGGAGGTGAATGCCGATGCCGTTTCCGGCTTCACCAAGAAAAACATCATCGCCAATCCGAACTGTTCGACCGCGCAGCTCGTGGTCGCGCTCAAGCCGCTGCACGACAAGGCGAAGATCAAGCGTGTCGTGGTTGCGACGTATCAATCGGTATCGGGCGCGGGCAAGGATGCGATGGACGAACTGTTCTCGCAGAGCAAGGCGGTGTTTACCCTCGATGAAGTCGAGGCGAAGAAGTTTTCCAAGCGGATTGCATTCAACGTGATCCCACACATCGATGTTTTCATGGAAGACGGTTACACCAAGGAAGAATGGAAGATGATGATGGAGACCAAGAAGATTCTTGATCCTCACATCAAACTTACCGCCACCTGCGTGCGCGTGCCGGTGTTCGTCGGCCATTCGGAGGCAGTCAATATCGAATTCGAGCAGCCGATCACCGCGGATGAGGCGCGCGAGATTCTGCGCAGTGCACCGGGGTGTCTCGTGATCGACAAGCATGAGCCGGGCGGCTACGTCACGCCTTACGAATGCGTCGGCGAGGACGCGACCTATATCAGCCGTATCCGCGAGGACGCGACGATCGAGAACGGATTGCAGTTGTGGGTTGTGTCAGACAATCTGCGTAAAGGTGCCGCACTCAATGCGGTGCAGATCGCCGAATGCCTGATCAATCGCAAGCTGATTCAGGCGAAGCGTCGGGCGGCGTAGCTGCCCCCTCGAACGACGGACTCAGTCATTTCCGGATCCTTATGATGCCCGCGCAGGGCATTCTTGTGCACGGATGTGCTGCGCCAGCTCCTGGAAATTCGCCAGCGCGGAATGGCGCTCATTGTAAAAGCGGACGAGACGCTTTGCGGTTGCCGTCTGCAGTCGATCGAAACTGTGGCGTGCGGCTTCGATGGACTGGGGGGAATAACGAAATGCCCTGCGGCGCAGGATGCAGATTTGCTTTGCCGTGGGCCACGACAGGCCGGCAGCCTTTGCGAGGATAAGGGCGAAATCACTTTCGGCCCGCGAATCGTTCATGACGCTTTCGATGAGCTTGCTCGGCGCCTGACAGAGAGCCGAGAGCGCAGCGACCGTCTCCTCGAATTGTCCCTTGGCAGCGTACTCGCACACGACGGGATCAACCGGAGCCCCCGAACGCCGGACCATGTCGAATTGCGCAGCTGCTTCACGGTAGTCTCGCTTTTGCCTGGGCTGTGCCGATGCGTCCTGCCCGGTGATGTCGGTCAGCACCTTATGCACTTCATATACAGCGTCGGGATTGCTGGCCGTAAGTTTCTCAAACACGACCTCGGAGGCTTTCGCGATAAGCGCGTTGAAATGCTCCTGCGGAATATCCTTGCGCATGGACACGCAGATCGCGAGGACTTCGTCGTTGATGGACCTGTCGACCAGTTTGCCATAGGCGGCGTCGGAAAAACGCGCGCCTTCGTTTTGCGTCACCGAGAGAACGACATCACGGTTGCCGTGCGTCACCAGCACATCGCTGATCTTTTCGCTCACAGTGGAACGCTTTGAGATTGCAAGCAGGCGATCCTGACTGTTGTCGCTGGCGATTGCCAACAGGTCATCATCGGATAACCTGTTGGACAAACTCAGAATCGGCCCGGCGACCTCGATCGACTCGTCGCGAGCGAGCATGCGCACCGTGTTCGGCGGCGCATTCTCTGCCGGGGCCAGGCGATGGGCGAGCTCGGCGCGTGCCTTGGTTTCGATTTTCTCAGCGATGCGGGAAATCACGCCGTCGAACAGATCGACATGCTCGTCGGAATATTTATCCGCGCCGGCAAGGAATAGATCGGTGACGCGGCGGAGGATTTCCGCCTGCTTCCCCGCTGATCCATTTGCGAAAGTGCCTTCAATCTCGGCGATTATCGATCGCTCTTGCGTCACGGTGTCAGACCATCCCGGCAATGTGATAGCGGCTATCTGTAGCCGCCGGTAATTACCATCGCGTTAGGCCAAAACCGCGCATTCGCGGTAACCGTATTCGTCCTCGGCGCCGAGGATTTCGCAGGAGAATCCGTCAAATCACGGTTAAGACGCCGTAAGCGGTGACAAGGGACAGCAAGGGGCGGTCGTTCAAAAGCGGGGCTCCACGAACAGCCGGGCATAGTCGTCCGCTGCAACCTGAATGAATTTCCCCGTTGTCTGATCGCGCACCGATAGCTGACCATTGGAGACGCCGAAGTAAGCGCCGTGAACGGCCACTTCGCTGCGTTCGATCAGTTTTCGTAGCCGTGGAAACGTCATCAGGTTATCGAGGCTGTTGACGACGTTTGCCTGCTCCAGTCGCGTCAGATAGTCGGCGGGCGATAACGCGTCGCGCGGACCCACTTTGTCCGCCGCCGGTGCCATCAATTTCATCCAGTTGCCGATGAAATCGCCCGGCGACAATGGCTCCGCATCTTCCGCGTAGGCTTTGACACCTCCGCATTGAGCATGGCCGAGGACGACAATGTGTCTGATCTTGAGTGCGGCGATTCCGAATTCCAGCGCGGCAGAAACGCCGTGGGCCCGTTGATCCGGCGCGTAGGGCGGAACGATATTCGCCACGTTGCGCACAACGAACAGCTCACCCGGCCGAGCATCGAAGATGACCTCTGGAGATACACGGGAATCGCAGCAGCCGATCACCATGACCTGCGGCGACTGGCCACTTTTGGCAAGGTCACGATAGCGATCCTGCTCATGGCGCAGCCGTCCAATGAGAAAGGCGCGATAACCGTCGATCAATTGTTGAGGAAGCGGCATGCCTACCGTTCATGAATAGATCGTCACCGGCGCACACAATCACGACCGGATCACCGTTGGCAACCCACACTGGACGCGGGAGTGGCGTACCGATGGCGCGGGGGCTAGGCTCCAATTCGGGACAGGAGACAATTTCCGATGGCCATCCGCCCGCGTCGCAGCGTGCTTTATATGCCGGGCTCGAATGTGCGCGCGCTGGAAAAGGCGAAGACGTTGGCCGTCGACGGCGTGATTATTGATCTCGAGGATTCGGTTGCACCCGAGGCCAAGGAGACGGCTCGAAAGCAGGCGGCCGACGCAGTGAAGGCGGGCGGCTTTGGCGGGCGCGAGGTATTCATTCGCATCAACGGCGTCGATAGCCCCTGGCATGCGGATGATCTGTCAGCAGCCGCACGTGCAGCACCTGACGTCATCCTGGTGCCGAAGGTGTCGACCCCGGATACGCTGGAGCTGATCGGCCGTCGTCTGCTCGATATGGGTACCGATCGCAAAACGCGGGTCTGGGCGATGATCGAAACGCCGCTCGCGATATTCAATATCCTCTCGATCGCCGCTGAAGCGCGCGACTCCGAAACGCGCCTTTCTGGATTTGTGATGGGTACCAACGACCTTGCAAAGGACACACGCGCCCGCCTGGTGCCGGGGAGGGCACCCATGTTGCCCTGGCTTTCAATGTGCGTCGCGGCCGCGCGCGTTCACGGTATTGATATCCTCGACGGCGTTTACAACGACATCGGCAATGCCGACGGGTTCATCAACGAGTGCAGGCAAGGTGTTGATCTCGGCTTTGACGGCAAGACGCTGATTCATCCCAGCCAGATTGAGCCGTGTAACGTCGCATTCTCACCTTCGCCGGCCGAGGTGGAATGGGCACGCAAAATGATCGAGGCATTCGACCTGCCTGAAAATAGGGGCAAAGGGGTGGTGTCGATTGACGGCCGGATGGTCGAACGGCTGCACGCCGACATGGCGCGGCGGACTGTCGCGATCGCGGAGGCGATTCAACGATTATCCTGAAGCTGTTAGGGCTCCTGGTGACGCGGTGACTGGCCATTTAGCAATTTTGCGCCTATATCTATGTGGCGTCGCGAAACGCAAAAATGACTGCAGGCGCAACAGTTTAGAACACTTTTAAAGAGCAATTTTATTTTGACTCAGCACCGCGCAACGGTTAGCGAATACCCTAACAAGGTGTCGGATGATTGTTTGTTCCTGCAACGTCTTGAGTGACCACGAAGTGCGAAGCGCTGCCAGCGCTGCGGCGCGCCGCTCCACGAGCCACGTCTATGGTTGCCTCGGCTGCAGTGCCCAATGCGGCCGCTGCGCCGGTACCATCCGCAAGATCATTGATGAAACGCTCCGCGGCGCCAAAGTCGGCTGTCCCGTCGGCTGCGCCTGCGCTCTGCACGCCGCAGACGCGCTTTAAACGCGGACCCAATAACCCTGCGATGTGGAAATGTACTGCCGGTTCTGGCAGCACTGCCTGCAATTTTTTGCTAGCGTCGCGGTGAGACGCTTTCCAATTGAGCGGCCGTCACAGGAGCAGAGTTATGAAGGGCGACGCAAAGGTCGTTGAGTTCCTCAATAAGGCACTTCGGCATGAGCTGACGGCGGTCAACCAGTATTGGCTGCATTATCGGCTGCTCGACAACTGGGGCTACAAGGATCTGGCAAAGCAATGGCGCAAGGAATCGATCGAGGAGATGGAGCACGCCGACAAGCTCGTCGAGCGCATCATCTTTCTCGATGGTTTTCCGAATATGCAGGTGCTCGACCCACTCCGTATCGGCCAGAACGTCAAAGAGGTGCTGGACTGCGACCTGGCGGCGGAAATTTCTGCACGTGCACTCTATCAGGAGGCGGCGACGCATTGCCACTCTGTGGGCGACTACGTGACGCGCGATCTGTTTGAAAAGCTGATGTCGGACGAGGAACATCACATCGACTTCCTCGAAACTCAGCTCGATCTCGTCGCGAAGCTCGGCGTTGAGCTATATGCACAACACCACATCGGGGAAATGGGAGAGGACGGCGAAGATTAATTTGCCGGCAATCACGCCCAGGGCCTTGCAGCTCTGGCCTTGTCCTCGTAGCTCGCGATCTTCGTCTGCTTCTGCTTGGTGAGACCGATGTCGTCGAGGCCGTTAAGCAGGCAATGCTTGCGATGCGCGTCGATCTCGAAATGAACTACGCCACCATCGGGACCGCGGATTTCCTGCTTCTCAAGATCGACAGTGAGCGTCGCGTTGGCCCCACGCTCGGCATCGTCGAACAGTTTCTCGAGATCTTCCGGCGACACGCGGATCGGCAGCACGCCATTCTTGAAGCAGTTGTTGTAAAAAATGTCGCCGAACGACGTTGAGATCACGCAGCGGATGCCAAAATCCATCAGCGCCCAGGGCGCGTGCTCGCGCGAGGAACCGCAGCCGAAATTGTCACCGGCAACCAGGATTTTGGCTCTTCGATAGGCCGGTTTGTTGAGCACGAAATCCGGATTTTCACTACCGTCATCCTTGTAGCGCATCTCCGAGAACAGACCTTTGCCGAGGCCGGTGCGCTTGATGGTCTTTAGATATTGTTTGGGAATAACCATGTCGGTGTCGACATTGATGATGTGCATTGGCGCGGCGACGCCTTCGAGTGTGGTGAATTTATCCATGTTCCTGTGCCTCCGGCCAACCCACTTTAGAATGTTTCTGTTTAATAAAACGTCCGGTGTTCTGGTCAATAGCGGGTCCCACGTTAGAGGTCAGATATGCATATTTTGATGGGCGCGATGCTTCTGGTTCCTGGATCTTTAACTACGGCAAAGGCAGCCAATGATGGGCCGTGGTGCTATCGCGACTTCGGCGCAGCAAAACCCACCAATTGCTCGTTCTATTCGGCCCGGCAGTGCCTGATCGTGGCCGGGACTTTCGGTGGCGTGTGCGAGCGCAACAACCCGCCGCCGGCGGCGCCCAAGAAGGACAGGCACAGGGCGGTTTGACTTACGTCAGGCGGACGCGGGCTCCTCCGTGCGTTTGAATCTGGATTCTCGTACCAAGTTGCACACTTGGATGCTGTATTCGGAATAGTAGATTTCTCGCGCCTTTTTCTGTGCCGTACGGTGCTCGGGGTGCATGCGCCATGCCCGCATGCCCTCCTCATGTTCGAACTCAACCACCGTCACTCGTTCGCCGTCTTCGGCGAAAAAGCCTTTGTGAGAAATGTAGCCTGGCATGGTCTCAGCCAGTTCGACCATGCGGTCGACCAGGGCGACGTATTCCTCGCGCACGCCAGGCATCAGGCGGGAGCGGAAAACGGTGATGATCATGGCGAATCTCCTTGAAGCGCTATGTTCGCGCAGCCGATCGCGCTGCTCCAATTCCGATTTCGAATGGACATCATCATTTTGCGCGATTATTGCGCGTTACTCGGCACCGGCTTCGATCGCTTCCATGTCTTCGTCCGACAGGCCGAAATGATGGCCGATTTCGTGAACCAGCACGTGGGTGACAATTTCGCCCAATGTATCCTCATGCTCCGCCCAATAATCGAGGATTGGCCGTCGATAGAGCCAGATCATATTGGGCATCTGCTCGGGCGCTATCTCCGACTGGAATGGCAGGCCAACACCCTGGAACAGGCCGAGCAAGTCGAATTCGCTTTCAGCCTTCATGGAATCCAGCACCTCCGTCGAAGGGAAATCCTCGACCCGGATGATGAGGCCTTCGCATAATTTGCGGAAATGTTCGGGGAGGCAGGCATAGGCCTCGGCCGCCAACGTTTCGATGTCGGTCAAGGACGGCGCTGCCAATCGCCGCCAATCGTTGAAATGGCCTGTCATGACAATGTTGTAGGGGAGGTTTTGACGCCAACCAAGCGGTTGACGGAATGGCCTCTGATGGGCAACGTTTGGTTGTCCTTGCGCGAGGCATGCATGCGAATGACCACGACCAGCCTGGCCTTAGCCGGTGTGTTGCTCGCTTTGACGCTCGGCACCGCGGCCCCGGGCTCGGCCGCTGTCGCTGGCTGCAACAAACAACCGAACCAGGGCCTCTCTTCGACATGCGGTGCCCTGGAATTTGCGGCGCAGACGAAACGGCCACGCGTTACCATCTATCGCCGATACGTTTATCCCCGGCCGAACGCTGTACGGCAATGCTATTCCTGGCTGGCGCGCGAGTATCGCGTCAGCGGCCCGGTGATCACACCGCAGATGCGATGCTGGTGGGAGTAACAGCGAACCGCGAGGGTTGCGCTGCTATTTCCAATCCCGCACGTCGACGAAATGTCCCGCGATTGCGGCGGCAGCAGCCATCGCCGGCGAAACAAGATGCGTCCGCCCCTTGTAGCCCTGGCGCCCTTCAAAGTTCCGATTGGATGTCGAAGCGCAGCGCTCTCCCGGCGCGAGCTTGTCAGGGTTCATGGCGAGACACATCGAGCAGCCCGGTTCCCGCCAGTCGAAGCCTGCGGCCAGGAAAATCTTGTCGAGACCTTCAGATTCAGCCTGTTCTTTTACCAGGCCGGAGCCCGGCACGATCATGGCGTTGACGCTCGAATTGACCTTCTTGCCTTCGACCACGCGAGCAACCTCGCGCAGGTCTTCGATGCGCGCATTGGTGCATGAACCGATGAACACGCGGTCGAGCTTGATGTCGGTGATCTTCTCGCCACCCTTCAAGCCCATATAGCCGAGCGAGCGCTCGGCAGCGATGCGCTTCTTCTCGTCGGAAATTTCGGACAACACCGGTACGCGCCCGGTAACGGTAATGACCTGCTCGGGGCTAGTGCCCCACGTTACCAGCGGCGGCAGCTTGGCGGCGTCAAGCCTGATCTCGCGGTCGAATTGCGCGCCGTCGTCGGAGCGCAGTGTCTCCCAATAGCGCATCGCTTCATCCCATGCTTTGCCCTTGGGAGCTTTCGGCTTGTCTTTGAGATAGACGTAGGCCTTCTCATCGGGCGCGATGAAACCGGCTTTGGCGCCGCCCTCAACCGACATGTTGCAGATCGTCATGCGCCCTTCCATCGAGATCGAACTGATGGCTTCGCCTGCATATTCCAGCGCATAGCCGGTGCCGCCGGCAGTGCCGATCTCGCCGATGATGGCGAGAATGATGTCCTTCGCCGTCACGCCCGGTGGCAATTTGCCGTCGACCACCGCGCGCATGTTCTTCGATTTCTTCTGGATCAGTGTTTGGGTTGCCAGCACGTGCTCGACTTCGGAGGTGCCAATGCCGTAGGCGAGGGCGCCGAATGCGCCGTGCGTCGCGGTATGGCTGTCGCCGCACACGATCGTAGTGCCGGGCAATGTAAAGCCCTGCTCGGGCCCGATGATGTGGACGATGCCCTGGCGCTTATCGAATTCGTTGAAATATTCGATGCCGAAGTCTTTCGCATTCTTCGCCAGCGCCGCGATCTGCTCGGCACTTTCGGGGTCGGGATTTGGCTTGCTGCGGTCGGTCGTTGGCACGTTGTGATCGACCACGGCCAGTGTCCTGCCCGGCGCATGCACCTTGCGGCCGGCGGCCCGCAGACCCTCGAAAGCCTGCGGTGAAGTGACCTCATGCACCAGATGACGGTCGACATAGATCAGGCATGTCCCGTCCGGCTGCTCGTCCACCAGATGGTCGTCCCAGATCTTGTCGTAGAGTGTGCGCGGTTTCATGACTTGATGGCTTTGCTCAGAGTAAAAGGAAAACGGCTTGCAAGCGTCCGGCATAAGCCGGGCGGATCAAAGTCCCGCCTGTACCGCTGTCAGCCGACCGAAAAACCGCCACGGCAGCCGCGTGTGGTCGACCAGGACAATTCGCTGAGCTTTCGAAACCATGAGGGCTATATAGCCAATCGGTCCGGTTTCGACAACGAAGGCAGCGCATATGAAAAAAGGGGCCGGCATGCGGCCCCTTTGTTCTTCCCCGAATATCTGCCGTCTTACTCGCTCGCGCCCGCTCCGGCCGCTTCCGGTCCGGCAGCGCCCTGCGCCTCGGAGATGCGGGCCTTCTTGCCGCGCAATCCACGCAGGTAGTAGAGCTTGGCGCGGCGCACCTTGCCGCGGCGCACCACCTTGATGGAATCGATCATCGGCGCGTAGAGGGGGAACACGCGTTCAACGCCTTCGCCGTAGGAAATCTTGCGGACGGTGAAGTTCTCGTTGATCCCGTGGCCCGAGCGGCCGATGCATACGCCCTCGTAGGCCTGCACGCGGCTTTTGTCGCCTTCGACGACCTTGACGTTGACGAGCACGGTGTCGCCCGGCTGGAAGTCGGGAATGTCCTTGCCGGCCGAAAGCTTTTCGACCTGCTCTTTGTCGAGCTGCTGAATGATGTCCATCGCGAATTCTCCGTCGGCAGCGCCAGCAACCGGCGCGCGGTCTTGATCTGGTCTGAATGGGTTGGCGAGCTTGTATTACAAAGATTTCCGGTTGTCACCTTTGGATTTTACCTGTTTTTAGGCCCTTTTCGGCCCTGGTAGACAGCCCACAGGTCGGGCCGGCGCTCCGCCGTAAGCCTTTCGGCCTCAAGCCGGCGCCAGGCCTTGACCTTGGCATGGTCTCCGGACGTGAGAACGTCGGGAATTGGTTCGCCCTCGAATACCGGCGGCCGGGTGTATTGCGGATATTCGAGCAGACCGTCAGCAAAACTTTCCTCGGCGGCGGAAGCTTCCTTGCCCATCACGCCGGGCAAGAGCCGCACGCAGGCATCGAGCAGCGCTAGCGCGGCAATCTCGCCGCCCGAGAGCACGAAATCGCCGAGCGACACCTCTTCCAGCCTGCGGGTCTTGATCAGCCGCTCATCAACGCCTTCGAAACGGGCGCAGACAACAACCGCGCCGAGGCCGTGCGCCAGTTCCGCCACGCGGCCTTGCGTGAGCCGGACGCCGCGGGGGCTCATCAACAGGCGCGGGCGCGTATCGTGCGGAACAGCGTCAAGTGCGCGCGCAAGGATATCAGCCTTCATGACCATGCCGGGGCCACCGCCCGCCGGTGTGTCGTCGACGGTGCGATGCTTGTCGGGTGCGTGCGCACGGATGTCGACCATGTCGAGCGACCAGATACCCGACGTAAGCGCCTTGCCGGCGAGGCTATGCGCCAGCGGACCAGGGAACATGTCCGGAAAGATCGTCAATACGCTGGCACGCCACATGACTACTCAGTCTCCGCTGGTGGCACGACCACGACCTGTCTGGCCGCAACATCAATTTTCGGCACGGTCGTCTCGTTGAACGGCAGCATCAGGGGCTCACCGCCTCCGTCCGGTGCGATTTCGATGATGTCGCCTGCGCCAAAATTATGCAGTGCGTGCACGGTACCGACCCGCGCTCCGTCCGGCGTTACCGCATCGAGGCCGACCAGGTCGGCATGATAAAAAGTATCGGCTTCCTCAATCTTCGGAAGCCGCGCGCGCGGAATATACAATTCGATATTGCGCAGGCTCTCTGCCGCGTCGCGATCGTTGACGCCGGCAATGCGCGCGACGAAGTGATCCTTCGCCGCACGCAGCGCCTCGATCTCAAAGCACCGCGTGCCGTCCTGCGTTTCCAGCGGACCGTACTGTGCGACCGCTGCGGGATCTTCGGTGAATGACCACAGTTTTACTTCTCCGCGCACACCGTGGGCGGCGCCGATACGGGCAACGCAGATGCGGTTGGCCACGGCGCGACGCGGCGAGCCTTAGCTCGCCGCCGGTGCTTCGGCCGGCTTTTCCGCGGCGGCCTTGTCTGCCGCAGCTTTGGCGGTGGCAGCCGTCTTGGCAGCCGCATCTCCCGCTTCCTTGGCTTTGGTCGCTTCTTCGTCCTTGGCCTTGCGTTCTTTCCGCGGAATTGCCTTTTCCGGATTGTTGCGCTTCGGCCGTTTCATGATGCCGGCGGCATCGAGGAATCGCATCACGCGATCGGATGGTTGCGCGCCCTTCTTCATCCAGGCCTGGACCTTGTCGAGATCGAGTTTGAGCCGCTCGGTCTTTTCCTTCGGCAGCAGCGGATTGAAATAGCCGAGCCGCTCGATAAAGCGGCCGTCGCGCGGCGCGCGGCTGTCGGCGACGACAACGTGATAAACCGGCCGTTTCTTGGTGCCGGCGCGTGCAAGACGAATTACGAGAGACATTCTTTAGTCCTTTCTCACTCTATAGGATCGTTGATCACTTCTTCTTTCCGAGTCCGGGCGGTAGACCGCCCGGCAATCCAGGAAACTTTCCGCCTAAGCCCGGCAAGCCGGGGATTCCGGGCATGTTTGGCGGCAACTTCGGCATGGTTGGTGGCAGTCCGCCGGCGCCAGGCAAACCATCCGGCATGTTCTTTGCCATCTCTGCCAGTTGTTCCGGCGAGGGCATACCCGACCCCATGCCCATGGCCTGCGCGAGTCCCGCAAGCGGACCGCGCTTGGCGCCGCCCATCATCTTCATCATGTCGGCCATGCCGCGATGCATCTTGAGAAGTTTATTGATCGCTTCCGGCGACGTGCCGGAACCTGCCGCGATGCGTTTCTTGCGGCTGGCCTTGAGGACATCCGGGCGCCGGCGCTCCTGTGGCGTCATCGAGTCGATAATGGCGATCTGACGCTTGATGACATTTTCATCGAGATTGGCGGCTGCCAGCTGGTTTTTCATCTTGGCGACGCCCGGCAGCATGCTCATCAGCCCGCTTAATCCGCCCATGCCCTGCATCTGCGTAAGCTGCTCACGCAAGTCGGCGAGATCGAAGGCGCCCCTGCGCATCTTCTCGGCAGCGCGCATCGCTTTTTCAGCGTCGATATTGGCGGCCGCCTTTTCCACGAGCGAAACGATGTCGCCCATGCCAAGGATGCGGCCGGCAATGCGTGCGGGGTCGAAGTCCTCAAGCGCGTCCAGTTTTTCGCCGGTGCCGATGAGCTTGATCGGCTTGCCGGTAACCGCGCGCATCGACAGCGCAGCGCCGCCCCGTCCATCACCATCGACGCGGGTCAGGACGATTCCAGTCAAGCCCACGCGCTCGTCGAACGAACGGGCGAGATTGATTGCGTCCTGTCCCGTAAGCGCATCGGCGACAAGCAGCACCTCGTGCGGATTGACCGCGCGTTTGACCTCGGTCGCCTCGCTCATCATCACATCGTCAAGCGTGGTGCGTCCGGCGGTGTCGAGCATGACCACGTCATAGCCGCCGAGCTTGGCGGCTTCGATGGCGCGTCGGGCGATCTGTGGCGGTGATTGCCCCTCCACCACCGGGAGAGTGTCGACCTGGGTCTCGCGCCCGAGCACTGCGAGCTGCTCCATTGCGGCCGGCCGGCGCACGTCGAGCGAGGCCATCAGCACCTTGCGGCGTTGCCGGTCGGCGAGACGTCTTGCAATTTTGGCGGTGGTTGTGGTTTTGCCGGATCCCTGCAGGCCGACCATCATGATGGCGACCGGCGGGGTGGCATTGAGATCAATACCCTGACTGTCGGCGCCGAGCGTTGCGATCAGCTGGTCGTGCACGATCTTTACGACCATCTGGCCGGGGGAGACCGACTTCATCACCTCGACGCCGACCGCCTGCTTCTTCACACCGTCGGTGAAGGCACGCGCCACGTCGAGCGCGACGTCGGCTTCAAGCAATGTGCGGCGGACTTCGCGCAATGCGCCGTCGACCTCGACTTCGCTCAGTGCGCCGCGGCGGGTAAGGCGGTCGAGAATGCCGCCAAGTTTTTCCGACAGATTGTCGAACATCGCTTCTTACGGTCCAGGAACGGTCCATCTCGCGATGGACCTATGACAAACACATTTTGCACCCGAGGGCGCATCGCGCTGTCGGGCGGTTGCCTCCGGCCTCTTCTATGGACCGGGCGGCGCGTTGAATTTCCACATCTCTATCGAGAGCGGGCGGAACCTAGGATCGGGCCACACTCAAGTCAAGGTTAGGCCGATTTAAGGCGTCAATTCATAGCTAACAGTCACTATTGCCCTTAACGTCTGCTCGCCGGGGGCGATCGGTACCGAGCCAGCGCGCATGGCCTGCATTGGCCGCGGCTGCGCGGCGGGACCCTCTTCGCTGATCGAAATCACGTTGCCGAGTTTCGCTTCCGCAGCCTTGGCATAGAGTTCGGCCTTGCGGCGGGCATCGGCGATGGCGTCATCGCGCGCCTGGTCGAGCATCCTCGACTGTTCCGTTACCACGAATTCGATACCCGACATTTCATTCGCGCCAGCCGCGATGGCGCGGTCGAGCACGGTCGCCAGCTTGTCGATGTCCCGGATTCTGACGGTCACCTGATTGGTGGCCTGGAATCCGGTGAGGCGGGCAGTGCCGCTCTTGTTCGTGTCGTACTGCGGCTGCAACGACAGCCGCGATGTTTGGATGTCCCGTTCGGCAATACCGGTGTCCTTGATGGCAGCGAGCACGGCGCTCATCTGCTTGGCGTTTGCATCGCTTGCCTCGCGCGCGGTCTTGTCCTGGCTTGAGACGCCAATACGGATGACCGCGGCGTCCGGCGCAACAGCGACGGTGGCCTCGCCCGTCACAGTCACCGACCTCTCCACCGCTCGTGCGGGCGCAAGCACGGTCGCAGCCACGAAAAAGGCTAACAGAGCACGCGATACGAGCATCACTTCACCGGAACAAATACATTGACCACCAGTTTATCGGGCGCGGTATTCACCGGATCGGTGGCGTACTCCTCGATGAAAAGGTCTTTCGCTTCGAGTTGCTTGTCGTCGAGATAGTTCGTTATCGCCTCATAGGTCGAATCCATGGCGTCGTATGAACCGCGGTGGACAAACTTGAGTGCGCGGCCCGACGGTGCCTGACCGACGGAAATGTCGCCCTTCGGCGGATCTTTCGGCGCTTGCGCAACGGGCAGCGCGGCCTGGAACGAAAAGCCGGAGTCGTCGGTCTGCGTGTAGATCGTAATGGCAGGACCCGCCGGCTTGACGTCCTGTTTGTCGAGATATTCGTGCAGCGATTTGAAAGCGTCGACGAGTGTGTCGAAGGCGCTATCCCATTTGCTGTAGCCCTTTATGTAGACAATGGTCCGCTCCGGCAGCGCGACCTGCTCGCCAAAGGCATCCCCCGGCTGCAACGGCGATGGCGAGGCCGGGCCTGCCGCCGGGGGCGGCATTGGTTCGCTTGCCCCCGGCCTGGATGGCGCGGGCGAATTTTGTGCCACGGCGGGCCCGGTGGCCACGGCGAATGCCAGGACGACTACGGGCAAGGCGAGTTTAAAAGGCGACATCACGGTTCTCCGTC
Source organism: Pseudolabrys sp. (assembly GCA_036496445.1). Taxonomy (GTDB): domain Bacteria; phylum Pseudomonadota; class Alphaproteobacteria; order Rhizobiales; family Xanthobacteraceae; genus Pseudolabrys. Next base: position 24,133 of record DASXLC010000132.1, read on the forward strand.
GATGTGCGGCGGTCCGGCGATTCGCCAGCATTGTCATGCATCCTACCATGGCCTCTGGCCAATCCGCGTCTATCGCCATATAAAACTGGCGAAACCCGGGCAAAGCAGATTATGGGCGCTCTCGCCAATCAGTCCTTCGTGAAGATGAACGGAATCGGCAACGAAATCGTCGTTGTCGACCTGCGCACGGGCGGCGGCACAATTCAACCTGAAGAAGCGCGTGCGGCCGGAAGGCCTGACGCTGCCCCGTACGATCAACTGATGGCGCTTTATCCGCCGCGCACGCCGGGCACCGACGCCTTCATTCGGATATACAACAACGACGGCTCGGAGGCGGGAGCATGTGGAAACGGCATGCGTTGCGTCGCCGATCTCGTTTCCAGGGAGAACGGCAAGGCCGACCTCACTTTCGAGACGACGGCAGGCATCCTCAATTGCCGGAAAGGCGCTGACGGGCTGTTCACGGTGGACATGGGACCGCCGCGCTTCAAGTGGAATGAAATTCCGCTCGCAGAAGAATTCCGCGACACGCGCGCCATCGAGTTGCAGATCGGACCTATCGACAAACCGGTTCTCCATTCGCCTTCGGTCGTAAGCATGGGGAATCCTCATGCAATCTTCTGGGTCGATGACGTGAACGAGCATGATCTGGCGCGACTCGGGCCGTTGCTCGAGAACCATCCGATTTTTCCCGAACGCGCAAACATCACGCTGGCGCAGATCGTCGCACGTGATCACATCATTATCCGCACGTGGGAACGCGGCGCTGGCTTGACCAAGGCTTGCGGGTCCGCCGCCTGCGCCGCCGCCGCCGCTGCCGCGCGGCTCAGGCGCACCGACCGTAAGGTGAAGGTGACGCTTCCGGGTGGTGAGCTCTTGATTGAATGGCGTCAAAAGGATGATCACGTCCTGATGACGGGTCCGGTCGAATTCGAGTTCAAGGGCCGTTTCGATCCGGCGCTCTTCGCCAGGGTAGGCGTGTCGTGAGTGTCGCTGTTCTCACATTTGGCTGCCGCTTGAACGCATACGAGTCGGAGGTGATCCGGCGCGAGGCGACTGACGCTGGCATCGACAATGCGGTTGTCGTGAACACGTGCGCTGTGACCGCGGAGGCCGTGCGTCAGGCAAAGCAGGCCATTCGCCGCGTCAAACGCGAGGGACCAGATGTCCGCGTTGTCGTGACAGGCTGCGCGGCGCAGACCGAAGCGGCGGCATTTGCGGCGATGCCCGAGGTCGATCGTGTGATCGGCAATGAGGAAAAATTTGATGCCGGGGCCTGGGGCGGGAGCGCGAAAGTGGCCGTTTCCGACATCATGACCGTGAAGACAATGCGGCCGCACGCAATCGACAGCATCGAGGGACGTGCCCGCGCCTTTGTGCAGGTGCAGAATGGTTGCGATCATCGTTGCACCTTTTGCATCATCCCCTACGGCCGCGGAAATTCGCGCTCGCTGCCAATGGACGAGGTCGTGACCCAGGCGCAGCGCGTCGTAGCCAATGGCTGCCGTGAGATCGTTCTCACCGGCGTCGACATCACCGGCTATGGCACGAACTTGCCTGACCGGCCGCGGCTTGGCACGTTAGTCAAACGCATCCTGCGCGAAGTACCCGAGTTGGCCCGGCTGAGATTGTCGTCGATCGATTCGGTGGAGGCCGATGTCGATCTGCTTGACGCGCTGGCCAACGAGCCTCGCCTGATGCCGCACTTGCATCTCTCGTTGCAGGCAGGCGACGACCTCATTCTCAAGCGTATGAAGCGGCGGCATTCGCGTCACGATGCGATTGCTTTCTGCGAGCACGTGCGGCGTCTGAGATCCGACGTTGTCTTCGGCGCCGACATCATCACTGGCTTTCCGACCGAGAGCGAAGACATGTTTGCGCGGTCGCTTGAGCTGGTCGACGAATGTGGATTGACGCAACTGCATGTCTTTCCGTTTTCGCCACGGCCCGGGACGCCGGCCGCGCGGATGCCGCAGGTGCACCGCGCGATTGCCAAAGAGCGCGCGCGACGCTTGCGTGAGAAGGGCGAGATGGCCCTGCGTCGTCACCTCGATCAGGAAATTGGCTGCCGCCGCCGCGTTCTGGCCGAGTCACGCGCGCTCGGTCGAACCGAACAGTTCGTGCCAGTGCGGCTCGCGACGCCGACCGAACCTGGTGTTATTTTTAATCTCACGATGACGGGACATGACGGCCGGCAGTTAATGGCCGCTTAGGGGGATGGACAATGGCCTACCACGACCACCTGATTACGACGCTGGAACAGCTGCAGTCTCTCTACGGCGAGAAGATGGGCGCTTCGGTCATCAAGGAAATCGACCATATCAATGATGCCTATCGCACGCTGATTGAAGCGGCGCCGTTCGTAGCGGTGGCAACCTCCGGGCCGGAAGGGCTCGACTGCTCACCCAAAGGCGATGCAGCAGGTTTTGTGAGCATTCTCGACAACAAGACACTCGCCATACCGGATCGCCCCGGCAACAATCGCATAGATGGCTTCCGGAACATCGTGCGCGATCCGCGCATCGCTCTTCTGTTTCTTATTCCCGGCGTTGGCGAGACCCTGCGCGTCAATGGCCGCGCGGCGATATCGACTGATCCCGAACTGATGCAAAGCTTCGCGGTCAATGGCAAGTTACCGCGTTGTGTATTGATCGTGCATGTCGAGAGCATTTACTTCCATTGCTCGAAGGCGATCGTGCGCTCGAAACTCTGGGATGAAACGACCAAGATCGATCGCAAGAGCCTGCCTTCGACCGGTACCATCATTGCGGAGCTGAGCCAGGGAAAATTGGGTGGCGAGATCTACGACCGCGAGGCGCCTGAGCGGATCAAAGCGCAGCTCTATTAAATTGAGCTTCGTTTTCCCTCCAACCAATATACGAGCACTGCAAAGGCAAAATAGAGCACGAGCGCCGTGAGCGCGAATGCGGTGTCCGAAACAGGCGGCGGGCCGAAAAAAACATAGGCTTGCAAGGCAACCGCAAAGAGTCCCAGGACCGTCATGCCATAGCGGCCGATGACGTCAATCGGCTCGGTTACCCGGAGATAGAGAGCGATCCCGCCGAACAAAAGTGCAATCTCGAGAAGGAAGGCAATCGCCGGATAATTCCAGAGACCAAATCCGACTTTGTATGCGTCGTCATACAGCGGCAGGTCCGGACGATGCACAACAAGGTCGAGAACCCAATGGGAGAATACGGCGCCGCCGACAATTGCCGCAGCGGTCCATTTTTGCGCGGGCGCAACAGCCCGATAGACAACGGCCGCGCCAACCGACCAAAAGATCGCACCGGGCAAGCTGTGCGTGAACGGCATGTAATAGAGATCGAACGGATTCGTCGCGGTGATCCCGGGAACGATCCGGACCTTCTCAATGCCCAGCAGAACCAGGACTGCCCAGACGATGTCGACGAGTTGTACGGCGACGAACAAGACCCACAAGGGAACGACTGGCTTCCAGGCCTTGCATGCGAAGCTGGGTCCATAATGACCGATGAACATCAGATCTGCCTGCGTGCCGGGAGTTAGATTGTGAATGCAGTCTGAGAACGTAGTCTTGGAACGCAATCTTGGGACGTAGGTTCCCGCCTCAACGTCGGCCGGTTACTCGCCCGGTTCTTTCCAGCCGCAGGCGCTGAGTTTCTCTCGCATAGCGACAGGCACCGGTGCGGTGACTTTGACGGGCGGCTTGTTCTTGGAAATCGGTACAGTCACTTCGCGCGAATGTAGATGAAGCGGCGGTCCGCCGGCACGCGGTGCCTTGCCGTAGATGCTGTCCCCGATGACCGGCCATCCCATCTCGGCGCAGTGTACACGCAATTGATGAGTGCGCCCGGTCAATGGCTCGAGCGCAAGCCAGGTGACGCCAGGTCCCCGGCCCATGACCCTCCAGGTGCTTGCCGATGGCAGACCGTGGCTGTCTGCCTTCATCCACCAACCGCGCGTGTCGTCTCGCTTGGCGAGCGCGATATCGATGCGGCCCTCATCCGCTTCAGGTCCCCCTTCGACCACGGCCCAGTAGCATTTGCCGACGTTGCCCTGCTTGAACAGTTTGCCGAGCAGAGCCAGCGCCTTGCGGTGTCGGCCGAGAACCAGGCACCCTGTGGTGTCGCGATCGAGCCGGTGTGCCAGCGCCGGCGGACGCGGCAAGCCGAACCGCAGTGCATCGAAATAGTCCTCGAAAGCATCGCCGCCCTTTGGGCCCCGATGCACCGGCAGTCCCGCCGGCTTGTCGACGACCAGCATCAGGCCGTCACGATAGAGGAGGCGGGCCAGCATCTCTTCCGGTGTCATGCCGAAACGGCTATCACGGGCGCCGCATGGACGACAGCACACAACGCGAAAACTGGTGGAAACGCCTGAGCGGCGGGCTCAAGCGCACGTCATCATCGCTCGGCGGCGCCGTTACGGGCCTCGTGGCGAAGCGCAAGCTGGACGCTGAGACACTGGAGGAACTGGAAAACGAATTAATCCGCGCCGATCTTGGACTGGATTTTGCCGCACGCATCGCGGAAGCGCTTGGCGAGGGACGCTTCGAGAAGGCAATCACTGCTGACGACGTGAAGGCCGTGCTCGCGGGAGAGATCGAAAAGGTGCTTTTGCCCGTTGCCAGGCCGCTGGAGGTAACGGCGCGGCCGTTTGTCATTCTCGTGGCGGGGGTCAACGGCTCCGGCAAAACCACGACAATCGGCAAGCTCGCGGCGCGCTTTCGAGCGGAAGACAAGAATGTGATGTTGGTGGCCGGCGACACTTTTCGCGCCGCGGCGATCGATCAGTTGAAGATCTGGGGTGCACGCACCAATGCAAGTGTCATGGCGGGCGAGCCGGGATCCGACGCCGCCAGCCTTGCATTTGATGCGGTCACGGATGCCAGGACACGAGGAGTTGACGTGGTTCTCATCGATACGGCGGGCCGTCTGCAAAATCGCGCCGAGCTGATGAACGAGCTGGAAAAGATGGTGCGCGTCATTCGTAAGGTCGAGGTAACCGCGCCGCACGCTGTATTGCTTGTCCTCGATGCAACGGTCGGTCAAAACGCGCTGAGCCAGGTGGAAATCTTTGGCAAAATCGCAGGAGTAACCGGCCTGGTGATGACCAAACTCGATGGAACGGCCAAGGGTGGCATTCTGGTTGCGATCGCTGACAAATTCGGATTACCGGTGCATTTCATCGGCGTTGGCGAGGCCGTGGAAGATCTGGTGCCATTTACCGCGCATGATTTTGCGCGCGCGGTTGTCGGTCTGGAATCATAAGCCAGAGGAAACGCATGACGGAAAACAAACAGCTCAATCCCGTCCTCAAGCTGGTGCTCGATATTGGACCGTTGGTGCTGTTCTTCGCGGCCAATTCAAGATTTGGAATCTACGTTGCGACCGGTGCATTCATGGCGGCGATTCTGGTTGCACTTGCCGTCTCCTACGCATTGACACGACACCTGGCTGTCATGCCGTTGGTTACCGCGGTGATCGTGCTGGTGTTCGGCGGGTTGACGCTGGCCCTGCACGACGAGTTGTTTATTAAACTCAAACCGACCCTGATCTACGTTCTGTTTGGTGGAACCCTGGTTGGCGGATTGGCATTCGATAAACCCCTACTTGGCATGGTTTTCGACTCCGTTTTTCATTTGCGGGAAGAAGGCTGGCGCAAGCTCACGTGGCGGTGGGCGCTGTTCTTCTTTGCGCTGGCAATTCTGAATGAGATCGTCTGGCGTACGCAGACAACGGATTTTTGGGTCAGCTTTAAGCTGTTCGGTGTGGTGCCGCTGACATTTTTATTCGCGGCGCTGCAGGTGCCGTTGCTGACCAAATACAGCCTCGAGAAAGATAAAAAGGGCTAGCGCAGCGCCTTTTCGATTTCCGGCCCGAGCGTGCGGGCAAGGTTATCGGCCGTGATCGGACCCACCAGCTTGTAGGCGATGCGGCCGTCGCGACCGATCAGGAACGTTTCCGGCACGCCGTATACACCCCAATCGATCGAGGCGCGGCCGGCCTCATCTCGGCCGACAGCGGCAAAGGGATTGCCATATCGGCTGAGGAATCGCCGGGCATTGTCGGCTGCGTCCTTGTAATTGATGCCGACCAGCTGGATTCGTTTGTCTTTCGACAAGTGCTCCAGAAATGGAACCTCGTCATGGCAGGGCACACACCACGATGCCCACACGTTGACGAGCGTGACCGCTCCCTGGAACGCGGCGTTGGTTACACCGGGCACTGCCTTGCCATCGCGTTCAAGCCCCGGAAGCGGCGGCAGGTCGGTCACCGGCACCGGGCGTCCGATGAGTGCCGACGGAATCCGTGACGGATCACCGATGCCAAGACGGTAAAAGAACAGCGCCGCCAGAGCGATGAACACAATGAGCGGCAAGAGCACGAGAACGTTAGTGCGTTTTTTGCCTGAGTCTTCGCTCGACGCGGTGCTCATCGTCTAACCTTTGCGCTGCGATCGTCTCGTTATGCCCCGCTCTTCCAGACCTCCGAGAATGCGGCGCTGCGCGAAGTAGTCGAGCACGACCCAACCGACCAGCAACGCCACAACGAACAGGGTCACCGCATAAGCGGCGACAATGAAATCGGCGTGCGGCCCGAGACTCATGCGTGCAATTCCTGCGCCTGGATCAGTCGCATGCTGCGCACGCGGCGGCGAAGGATTTCATTGCGCATAACAGCCAGGTGCAAAGTCACGAACAGGAGAGTGAACGCCAGCGCCATGATCAAGAGGGGTGTCAGGATTGCCGGATCAATCGTTGATCCGCCCATTCGGAATATCGAGGCGGGCTGATGCAGCGTATTCCACCAGTCGACTGAAAACTTGATGATTGGAATGTTGACCGCGCCGACCAATGACAGGATTGCCGCCGCGCGCGCGCCGCGGCCAGGCTCATCGGCGGTCCAATAGAGCGCAAGCACCCCGAAGTAGAGCAGCAGCAGCACCAGCATCGATGTCAGGCGCGCATCCCACACCCAATAGGTGCCCCAGGTTGGGCGGCCCCAAAGCGACCCGGTCACGAGACAGATGAACGTGAACGCCGCGCCCAGCGGCGCCGCTGCCTTGCCGGCGACGTCCGCCAGTGGATGCCGCCAGACCAGCGTGCCAAGCGCTGCGACACTCATCAGGCCCCAGCCGAACATGCCAAGCCAGGCAGCGGGTACATGCAGAAACATGATTTTCACGGTAGCACCTTGCTGATAGTCGTCAGGTGCGTTCATCGCGCGGAACAGACCCGCCGCAAAAAGGATCACGGTCGCCGCGATCAACCACGGCAGCAGGCGATTGACGACAGTCAGGAAGCGCGTCGGATTGGCGAAGTCGATTACCGGCATCGTTTATCTTTCGTCTCATTCCAATCCATGGCGCAAAGTGGCGGCGGCGGCAATCGGGCCGAGCACCAGACTTGCCAAGCTTAGCGCACAAAGAATGGTGAAAGGTGGGCCAAAGGGCGCAGGTCCAACGATCGCGGCATTGGCCGCGGCGACGCCAAAGATTAATACAGGCACGGTGAGTGGCAACACCAACACTGCAAGCAAGAGACCGCCGCGTCTCAGCGCGACCGCCAATGCCGCGCCGACCAGTCCGGTGAAAGTGAGCGCAGGCGTCCCGACAAGCAAGGTCAGTGCGAGCCAGCCGGTGGCTTTCAATTCGACATTGAGCATCAAGCCGAGCAGCGGCGCGATCACGACAAGTGGCAGGCCGGTTGTTAGCCAATGCGCGATCGCCTTCGTCGCGACCGAAAGCTCCAGTGGCAACGATCCCATCATCAAGAGATCGAGCGAACCGTCGTCGTGATCGGTCGCAAAAAGCCGGTCGAGCGCCAGAAGACTAGCCAGCAGCGCTCCAAGCCAAAGAATTGCCGGGCCTATGCGCGCGAGCAACGCGAGATCCGGGCCGACAGCGAACGGCGTCATGATGACAACGATCAGGAAGAACAACGCACCCATCAACGCGCCGCCGCCGGCGCGAATCGCGAGTCGCATGTCACGGGTCAAAAGAGCGGTGAAGGCGCTCATGCCGGTCCCAATTTCAGTTCGCGCGCGCGTTCCAGTCCTATCTGTCCGTGCGCGGCAGCGACGATCATTCCGCCACCCGCCAGGTGACCGCTCATGAGGTCGGTAAGCTTTTTTTGTGACGGGGAATCGAGCGCGGAGGTGGGCTCGTCCAGCAGCCAGATTGGGCGTGGCACGGCGACAAGGCGGGCAATCGACAGACGCCGGCGCTGCCCCGCCGACAAGTAAGCGGCGGGAAGATCGGCGAGTGGGCGGAGATCGACCGCCTCCAATGCGGGTTCAATGGCACGGTCCGCATAAAGGAACGCCGCCCAGAACCGCAGGTTTTCGCTGACCGAGAGCGCCGGCTTCATCGCGTCCTGATGTCCGAGATAGTGGCACTGTTCCGAAAGGGGCGTGTCCGGCCCCCCTCCGTCGAGTTCCAGCCGTCCGGCCGAAATCCGGACCAGGCCGGCGATCATCCGCAAAAGCGAAGACTTTCCAGCGCCGTTTCGCCCGGTCACAAGCATGGCCTCGCCCGAGGAGAGACCGAAGTTCACGCTGTGGAATACTTCCCGCCCGCCACGGGTGCAGGACAACCCATCGGCCTTGAGTCGCATCACGGCTGCCGCAGCCCGTTCAGGAGTGCCCGCAATGCAGCATACGGCCCGGAAAACCCCGATAATCTAAGCATTTTTGGCGAAGTTCCCCGGTCAATATAGCGTCGGACGCGAAAAGCCCTTATAAGCCCGAACTTGCGACGTTAGGTAATTCGAAATCGGACGCAAGTCTCGCCCGCGAGAAAAACATCGCCTTGCCAATAGCTTAGTCCGAGCCAGCGCCGGTCAGCAGCCGGGAATGGAAACAGTCGACATGACTTCGCTCGATAGCTTTAGATGCTGCAAGACCCTCCAGGTTGGTAGCAAGACTTACGCCTATTTCAGTCTTCCCACCGCCGAGCGAAACGGCCTCAAGGGTATTTCCCGTCTGCCGTTCTCGATGAAAGTGCTGCTGGAAAATCTGTTGCGCAACGAAGATGGGCGCACGGTGACGAAGGATGACATCAAGGCGTTTGCCGAATGGCTCAAGACCAAAACGTCGGAACACGAGTTTGCATTTCGCCCAGCGCGGGTCCTGATGCAGGATTTTACAGGCGTGCCGGCGGTGGTCGACCTTGCCGCCATGCGCGACGCGATGAAGCATCTCGGCGGCGATCCCAAGAAAATCAATCCGCAAGTGCCGGTCGATCTCGTCATCGACCATTCGGTTGCGGTGACCTTCTTCGGCAACAACGCGGCGTTCAAGAAAAACGTTGATGAAGAGTACCGGCAAAACCAGGAGCGCTACAAGTTCCTGAAATGGGCGCAGCGTTCATTCGATAATTTCAGCGTGGTGCCGCCCGGCACCGGTATCTGTCATCAAGTGAACCTTGAATACCTCTCGCGTGTCGTCTGGCACCGCAAGGAGAAGGTCAAGGCCGATGGCAAGGCCGCCACCATGGAAGTCGCCTATCCCGACACACTTGTCGGCACCGACTCGCACACCACGATGGTGAACGGTCTCTCGGTGCTCGGCTGGGGCGTTGGCGGAATCGAGGCGGAGGCGGCCATGCTCGGTCAGCCGCTGTCGATGGTGCTGCCCGAGGTGATCGGTTTCAAACTCTCGGGCAAGCTGAAAGAAGGCGTTACCGCCACGGACTTGGTGCTGACCGCTACCGAGATGCTGCGCAAGCGTGGCGTGGTTGGCAAGTTCGTGGAGTTCTTCGGACCGGGTCTCGCGCATCTCACCATCGCGGACCGGGCCACGCTCGGCAACATGTCACCGGAATATGGTGCCACCTGCGGCTTTTCCCCGATCGACGACGACACGATGCGTTATCTCAAGGACACCGGCCGCCCGCCCGAGTTGATCGCGCTGGTCGGGGCCTATGCCAAGGCGCAAGGCATGTATCGCGTGAAAACCACACCCGATCCGATGTTCACCGACGTGCTCAAGCTCGATTTGAATTCGGTCGAGCCTTCGCTCGCAGGACCAAAGCGCCCGCAGGATCGCGTCGCTTTGAAGGAAGTGAAAGCTGGTTTTGCAAATTCGATGGACAAGGAATTCGGCAAGAGTGCCGAAGCTAAAAAGCGCGTCAAGGTAACCGGAAAAAACTATGATCTCGGCCACGGGGATGTCGTGATCGCGGCGATCACGTCCTGCACCAATACGTCGAATCCCAATGTGATGATCGGGGCAGGCCTTCTCGCCCGAAAGGCCGCTGCGAAGGGCCTGACTGCCAAGCCCTGGGTCAAGACTTCACTTGCGCCGGGCTCGCAGGTGGTCGCCGAATATCTCGACAAGTCGGGACTGCAAAAGGATCTGGACAAACTCGGGTTCAATCTCGTCGGCTTCGGCTGCACAACGTGCATCGGCAATTCCGGTCCTCTGCCGCCGGAGAATTCAAAGGCGATCAACGACAATGACCTGGTTGCTGCTGCCGTCCTGTCGGGCAATCGCAATTTCGAAGGCCGCGTGAATGCTGACGTGCGGGCCAACTATCTCGCATCGCCGCCGCTCGTGGTGTCCTATGCCATCGCCGGCTCGATGAATGTGGACGTCGCGAAGGAACCGCTCGGCGTCGACCAGAAAGGCAAGAAGATCTTTCTGAAGGACATTTGGCCGTCGAACAAGGAAATCGGCGAGTTCGTCGCCAAAAACATCACGCGTCAGATGTTCTCCAGCAAATATGCCGACGTGTTCAAGGGTGACGCTAATTGGCGCAAGATCAGTGTCAAAGGTGGCGTCACTTACGACTGGGACAAGAAATCAACTTACGTGCAGAACCCGCCGTATTTCGTCGGCATGGGACGCCACCCGAAGCCGCTTGAGGATATCGTGGACGCACGCGTACTGGCTTTGCTGCTCGATTCGATCACGACCGACCACATTTCGCCTGCGGGCTCGATCAAGGTTGACTCGCCGGCCGGCAAATATCTGGTCGGGCACAAGGTCAAACCTGCCGATTTCAACCAGTACGGTACGCGTCGTGGCAATCATGAAGTGATGATGCGCGGCACTTTCGGCAATATTCGCATCAAGAATCAGATGGTGCCAGGTGTCGAAGGCGGGCTTACGGTGCATTACCCCTCAAAGCAGCGCATGCCGATCTACGACGCGGCTATGAAGTACAAAGCCGATAGGGTCCCACTGGTGGTATTCGCCGGGAAAGAATATGGCAGCGGCTCCTCGCGCGATTGGGCCGCAAAAGGCTCGGTATTACTTGGTATTCGTGCCGTGGTTGCCCAATCGTTTGAACGCATACACCGTTCCAACCTGGTGGGCATGGGCGTGATGCCACTGGTTTTTGAGGATGGGACGTCCTGGCAGTCCCTTGGGCTCAAGGGCGACGAGCAGGTGACGATCCGCGGCTTGCATGGCGAACTCAAGCCGCATCAGCGGCTCATCGCCGAAATCGTCTCTGGCAATGGGACGCTCAAGCGGGTGCCGTTGATCTGCCGCATCGATACCCTGGACGAACTCGACTATTTCAAGAATGGGGGCATTCTCCAGTATGTGCTGCGTCAATTGGCTGGTTAACCAGTGCCGGTAAAGGATCTGCGGAGTGGGCCGCTCACCGCGAAGTGAGTGGCGGGTGAACGGCGGAGCGCCTAATAAGTCACGGGCGAGGCAGGGATTGCGGGATCGATATGAACTACCGCCACGTCACCTTTGCATTCGCGATCCTTTGCACCACGGGTGCACTGGCCTCAGCTGAGCCACGCGCCGTTATCGAACTGTTCACCAGTCAAGGCTGCTCATCTTGCCCGGCCGCTGACAAGCTGCTCGGCGAGCTCTCGCGCGACCCATCACTCGTGACCATGAGTCTGCCGGTCGACTACTGGGACTATCTCGGCTGGAAAGATACATTGGCATTGCACGGTCATTCCGTCCGCCAACGCGCTTATGCCGAGGCCCGCGGTGATCGGGAAGTCTACACCCCGCAGGTCGTCGTCAATGGCGTGATCCATGTGCTTGGAAGCGACAAGGCGGCAATTGAAAAAGCCATTGCACAAACACGGCGGAATTCCGCCGTGCTTGCCCTGCCGGTGACCATAACCATTGCCGACGGCAAAGTGACGGTGAACGTCTCCGCTGCGAAAGGCGAACAACGCAGTGGTGAAGTTTGGCTTTGCCCGGTGACGAGCAACATCTCTGTTGATGTTGGTCGCGGCGAGAATCGCGACCGCACGCTGACCTACCACAACGTCGTGCGACGCTGGGTGAAGCTTGGTGACTGGAGCGGAAAGTCCGAAAGCTTCAGCGTGCCGCTCAGCGAACTTCCAAAAGGCGACTATACGCTCAAAGACATCGACCGACTTGATGCCCTCGTGCAAGGCGGCGCGGCTGCAAAACCCGGATTGATGCTCGGCATCGCGTCAGCGAATTGCTGCACGGCTCCGGCAAACTGAATCTCAAATTCATCCGACAATAAAAATCGGGCCGGCTCCAGGCCGGCCCGAAGGCATTAGGGGATTGAACCGTACGCGGAACTCAACTGGCCCGGCCGATCGAACCCCGGGGGGCTGGGGGGCTGAGGAATCCGGTGCTCGTACCGGACCGGGCCTTGAGGCAACACCTGGTTTATCCCAATCCAGCGTGACCGGCGGTTGACGGAAATTGGGCGTTATTGTGGGAGCCTTTAACGAGTTCGTGATCGCCTCTTGGACGAATTTGCGCGTTTCTGGATCAGTTGCTGGCGCAAGGACCCTCTTGCCGTGGGCTGTCGGCGGCGCGATCATGAGGTGAAGCACAAAAGGAGGCGCCGCATGATGTTCGGTTCCGGCGAAATTGATCCCAGCCAGTCCCTCGGGGGCGGTACCCCGGTGCGCAGTCCATCCGCCCTCGCAAGTCAGGTGACCTTCAGCCGGCGTGAACTCAATCGCATTCTCGATCTCTACGGCCGCAAGGTAGCCGCCGGTGAGTGGCGTGATTACGCCATCGATTTTCTCAAAGACCGGGCGGTATTCTCCGTATTTCGCCGCGCGTCAGAAGTTCCGATCTATCGCATCGAAAAAAACCCGAAGCTTGAACGCCGTCAGGGCGTCTACAGCGTGATCTCCGCGACTGGGTTGATTGTTCGTCGCGGCCATGAGCTCGAACGCGTACTGAAGTCGATCGACCGATCGCAGCTGGCGGTCGTGAACTAGCTTTGATCCGGGCCTTGCGGCTGCGTGTTGCCCCCGTCCCCAAGCGCTCGCTGCATGAGTACGGTGTCGAGCCAGCGGCTATGTTTGAAGCCGACATCCTGCAGAATGCCGACATGGCGGAAGCCGAGGGCTTCATGGAGGCCGGTGGATGCGGCCTGCCTCGTCGAATCGCCAATGACCGCGATCATCTGCCGGAAACCAAGCGCTCCGGCCTTTTCAATGAGCGCAGCCAGCAACGCGTATCCGATGCCGCGGCGGTGCATATCGTGCGCGATATAAACGGAATCTTCGAGCGCCCACCGGTACGCAGGCCGTGCGCGGTAAAGCCCCGCATAGGCATAGCCGCAAAGCACGCCGGCAACCTCCGCCGCGAGATAGGGAAAATTGTCGGCCAGCAGGTGGTGCATCCGATGCGCCATCTCGGCTTCGTCCGGGGCATTGAGTTCGAACGACGCGGTGCCGTGCTCAACCGCATGGGCATAGATTCGGGTGATGGCAGGGATATCGGATTTGCGCGCGGGCCGGATGGTGATGCTCATGCACGGCGACAGTAGCAAAACGAAAGCGCCCCGGCCTATAGCCGGGGCGCCGTATTGCGGTCCTGTCGCTGGTGCCTATCGGCGATCGCCGAGGAAGCGCAGCAAGAACAGGAACAGGTTGATGAAGTCGAGATAGAGCGTCAGTGCGCCCATGACCGCCTTACGTCCGGAGATCGTGCCGTCATCGTTGGCGCTGTACATTTCCTTGATCTTCTGGGTGTCCCAGGCGGTCAGGCCTGCGAAGATCAGGACGCCGATCGCCGAGATTGCGAAATCGAGCCCGCTGCTCTTCAGGAACATGTTGACGAGCATCGCGATGATCAGCCCGAACAGTCCCATCGTCAGGAACGAGCCCATCGGCGAAAGATCGCGCTGCGTGGTGTAGCCATACAGGCTCAACGCGCCGAACGACGCCGCCGAGATGAAGAAGGTGCGGGTGATCGACGCGCCGGTGTAGGCCAGGAACACCGACGAGAGCATGAGCCCCAGCAATCCCGCATAGACCAGGAACAGCATCAGTGCTGTGCTTGGCTGCAGGCTGTTGATCCGGAAGCTCATAAAGAACACCAGTCCAAGCGTTCCCAGGAACAGCACGATCGCGAGCGGGCCGCTGAAGATCGCTTGGCCGAACGGAGTCAGTGCGGTGATACGTCCAGCCGCATCGGTGACCACGGCGGCGTTGTAGGTGAGCCAGGCGACGACGCCGGTCAAAGCGACGCCGGCGGCCATGTAATTGTAGACGCGGATCATGTAGGCGCGCAGGCCTGCATCGATCGCGATAGCCCGCGCGGCACCGAAGCCGCGGGCAGCTACGTTACGGTCGTAGTCCGACATCGAAGTTTCCTCTCTCATGTCCCGGCTTTTCGCCGGCCACGTCATGCGCGCCGGCACGGTGCCGTTGCGCTCGTGTTTCCGAATCTAGTGGCTGGCAAGTCTTGGCGCCAGATATGGCTTGATAATGGCCCCGCCCTATTGCGGATCGTTAACGTCCGGTAGCGGCATTATAGGGCCAAACGACAGGCTTGTGACGGGTGGGCGCGGTACGTGGCGGAATGTCGCAAAAACTACAGATTCCTGAGGATCGGGGCCGGTTTCTGGCCCAGAGCGACGTAGGTACCGGCAAGTCCGAGGGCGACGGTAACCACGATTGCGGCCACCGCTGCCGCCAGAGCTGGCCAGACCAGCCAGACAAACGACAGATGCATGAGTTCGGCGACAATCAACCAGGCGGCGAGCGAGCCACTGATCACCCCAAACACGGCGGTGGCCGCGCTGATCACCAGATACTCAATGCCGTAGGCGATCATTAGCCGAAGGCGAGTGGCGCCAAGCGTCTTGAGGATCACGGCGTCATAAATGCGATGCCGATGCCCCGCCGCCAGCGCGCCACCAAGCACGAGCGCGGCTACGATCAGTGTGATGGCGCTGGCACCGCGGATCGCCGACACGAGGTTGGCGACGAGGCTGCCGACAGCGTCCAATGCGTCCTTCACCCGGACCGCCGTGACCATGGGGAATGTCTTTGCCACTGCTCCGATCAGACCGACTTCCTGCGCCGCCGTGCCGCCGCCGGGATAAGTGAGCGTTGCGAGATGCGTGTGTGGCGCACCGCGAAAGGAATTCGGCGAAAACACCATGACGAAATTGATGCCCAAGGTTTCCCAATCGACAGTACGCATGTTGGCGATCGTCGCGGTAATATTGCGGCCAAGCACATTGACGACGATTGCGTCGCCAAGCTTAAGGCCGAGGCCGTCGGCGATACGTTTTTCGAAAGAAACCAATGGTGGCCCATTGTAATCAGGCCCCCACCATTGGCCCTCGACCAGCCGCGACCCGGCGGGAATCTCGTTGCCGTAAGTGAGGCCGCGGTCACTTTGGAGGACCCAAGCCGCGTCTTCTCTTGGCTTGATGCTCTCGACCGGGGTTCCGCCGGCCGAGACGATGCGACCGCGCAGCATTGGTACTTCTTCCAGCTTCGCTGCGGGCGCCTGCGCGTGCACGAAAGCATCGAAACGCTCAACCTGATCGGCGGGGATGTCGAGGAAATAAAACGACGGGGCTTTCGCAGGCAGTTCGTTGGAGAATTGCCGCTGCAAGTTGCCGTCGATTTCGATCACGGTGACCAGCAACGCGATGCCCAAGCCGAGCGAGAGCACGATGGTTGGCGTCAGCGCGCCCGGTCGGTGGATATTGGCTATCGCCATGCGCAATCCGGTTGCGTGTGCCCGTGGTGCGCGCCGTGCCAGGTCCATCATCAGTGCTGCGACAGCGCGAAGCAGCACAAATATTCCTGCGGCAGTGGCAACGTAGATCACGGCGACACGCCGGTCATAGGCGAGCAGCACGACGACTGCAGCCAACACGACCAGCGCGATTACAGTAAGCGCGACATAGCGCTTGCGAGGGAGGCGTGGCTGCGGCGCGACCATGTCGCGGAACAATTCCGCGACCGGTACATCATGTGCGCGCCCCAATGGCCAGAGGGTGAAAACAACTGCAGTGAGCAGACCATAAATTAGCGCCAATACCAGTTCGCCCGGATGCACGGCCGGCACGATCGGCAATGGAATGATGGCGCCGAATGTCCAGTAAATCACGAACGGAAGCATCGCGCCGAACGTCACACCGATGGCGCCGCCGATCAGTGCGAGCAAAAGAACCTGGGTGAGATAGATGCTGAATACGCGGCGACCGCTTGCCCCAAGCGCCTTCATGGTGGCAATCGATTCGCGTCGCCGGTCGAGATGGCTCTTGACCGCGTTGCCAACACCGACGCCGCCGACCAGAAGCGCAGTGAGACCGACGATGGTGAGGAACTGCGTAAAGCGCTCCACGTTGCGCTCGAGTTGTGGCGAAGCGTTGCGGCGGCTGCGGATATCCCAGCCGGCTTCCGGCAATCGTGCGTGCGCGTGCGCGGTCACTGCGCTTGCGGCGGTATCGCTGGCGGCGGTTGCAGGCAAACGCAGCCGATAGTGCCACCGCACCAGACTTCCGGGCTGCAGCAGACCTGTGGCACGTAACGCATCCTGGCTCACCAGCAGGCGTGGGCCGAAGCCAATGCCTCCGGCGAGTTTGTCGGGCTCGCTTGTCAGAGTGGCACGGATTTCAAGGCTGGCATTGCCGATCGTAAGACGTGCGCCGGATTTGATCTCCAGGCGTGCCATCAGCGTCGGGTCCGCAACGGCGCCGAATATTCCATCGTGCTGGGCCAATGCGCCGCCAAGCGCGATCGGCGGGTCAAGCAGGACTTGGCCGAACAGCGGGTAGGCGCCGTCGACCGCTTTCATCTCGACAAGCGTCGCCTGTCCATCCGTCGCGCGTGCCATTGCCCGCATTGTTGCCGCGCTTGATACCTGGCCATAACTTTCAAGAAATTCGCGCTCTTTTGGTGTGGCTTCGCGCTGAATCAGCGTGAACGCCAAATCGCCGCCAAGGATGACACGGCCTTCGCGCGCAAGCCCGTCCGCAAGACTTGCCGCCAGCGAGCTGACGCCGGCAATCGCCATGCTGCCGAGCGCAATGCAGGTGATGAATACGTAAAAGCCGTGCAACCCGCCGCGCAATTCCCGCAAGGCGAAACGCAAGGGCAGCCAGTGGCCGTGGGGGGCGGCAACCGCTTCAGCGGTCATGGCGTCACACCATCGATACGACCCGAGCGCAATCGCACGACGCGTTCGCAGCGTCTCGCCAGAGCGGCATCGTGCGTCACCAGGACCAGTGTGGTTTTGCGCTTTGCGAATCCGGCAAAAAGGAGATCGATGATCTGCTGTCCCGTTTCTTCGTCGAGATTGCCGGTCGGTTCGTCCGCCACCAGGATTTGCGGATCGGGTGCGAGTGCTCGTGCGACCGCAACCCGCTGCTGTTCGCCACCCGACAATTCGGCCGGATAGTGATAAAGACGGTCGCCCAAACCTACGGCAGCGAGTTCTTCGTTCGCTCTTTCACGCGCGTCCGCGATGCCGCTGAGCTCGAGCGGAACCGCAACATTCTCCAGCGCGGTCATGGTCGGAATGAGATGGAAGGACTGGAAAACGATTCCCACGTGCCGTCCGCGAAAACGCGCCAATGCGTCCTCATCGAGTGCGCCCAGATTCTTGCCCGCGACCGCGACCGTTCCGCTATCCACGCGCTCAAGCCCCGCCATCACCATGAGTAACGTCGATTTTCCCGAGCCGGAGGGTCCGACCAGGCCGATTGCCTCTCCACTGCCTATATGCAGGTCGATGTCTTTAAGGATATGAACGCGGGCAGCTCCCTGCCCAAGAGAGAGATTGACACCGGCGAGCGCAATAGCCGACCCCGCCTGCGAGTTAACCGTCATGGGACCTCATTCTTCGCCACCCCGCTCATATGGGAGGAACCCCGCCCGGGTCCAGCATTTTGCGGCCTGGCTGCTATTGGTATTGTTATGCGCGCTGCTTCCGGCCGCTGGCGCGAGAGGGGCCGAGCGTCCGGTCAAAGTCGTGGTGCTCGGTGATTCGCTCAGCGCCGGTTTCGGATTGCCGGCACAGGCAGCGTTCCCGGCGAGACTGGCGGAGGCACTCGCGGCCAAAGGCATTGCTGCCACTTTCATCAATGCCGGGGTATCGGGCGATACTGCTTCCGGCGGACTTGGCCGTCTTGATTGGTCGGTTCCGGATGGCACAGACGCTGTCATCGTCGAGCTCGGCGCCAACGACGCACTGCGAGGGCTCGATCCCGGCGTCACCAAGACCGCCCTCGACACAATCCTGCGCAAACTTGTCGACCGTCACATTGTTGTCTTGCTGGCCGGAATGCGGGCGCCCCGTAACATGGGCGAGGACTATGCGCGCGACTTCGACGGTATCTACCCGGAGCTTGCGTCGACTCACCCGGTCGTCTTTTATCCCTTCTTTCTTGAGGGTGTGGCTGCTGATCCCAAATTAAATCAGGGTGATGGCCTGCATCCAAACGCCGCCGGCGTAGATGCGATTGTGGCGCGTATCCTGCCGCGGGTCGAAGAATTGATCGCCCGGGCGCGTACCGCGCGGGGGTCGTAATTGAGAGTCTCGTCATGCCGCGTCTCTTTACGGGTGTCGAAATTCCGACCGATGTCGGGCAGGCGCTGGCGACATTGCGCGGCGGGTTGCCGGGTGCTCGCTGGATCGATCCCGACAATTACCACCTGACATTACGATTCATTGGCGACGTCGACGATCAACTCGCCCATGAAGTCGCCTCCATGCTCGGCCGCGTCAAACGTGGATCTTTCGAACTGTACATGGAGGGGCTCACGTCCTTTGGCGGACGCAAGCCGCGCGCGGTTGTCGCAAGCGTCGCGCACGCGCAAGCCCTGCTCGATGTCCAGGCCGAGCAAGAACGGCTGATGCAGCGGATCGGTCTGGAGCCCGAAGGGCGTAAGTTCACGCCCCACGTAACATTGGCACGTCTGCGCGAATCCTCCAGTCAACAGGTTGCCGAGTATCTTTCGGCACGCGGCTATTTTCGCACCTCGCGCTTCCGTGTCTCGCGCTTCGTTCTGTTTTCCTCGCGCGCCTCCGTTGGTGGAGGCCCGTATGTGGTTGAGGCGAGCTACCCGCTCAGCGTGTGATCGCTCAAACCGGGTTGAAGAGCCGCGACTGCACGTCGAGAATGGCCGTCGCGACACCGTGCGCATCGGCGGCTGCTTCGCGCATCAGTGACAGAGGCGTGTAGCGCGGAGGGTCGACTTCGCCGACCACGCTTCCGAAGTCGAATTTGAGATCGGCCTCGAACTTGCGGGCAAGCTGCTGCATTCGCTGATTCTCGGCCAGGCAGTGCATTTGCAGTGACTTGATTGCGCGATTGCGCGCACTCAAGAGCGTGCGTTCAAGCAGGACGGTGCCGACGCCATGGCTTTGCCACGGCTGTTCAATGCTGAAGGCGGCTTCCCCCTCGCGTGCGAAGACTGAGCCGTGCGAGCGAAGCTCGGCGGCACCGCGCAGGGTGCCGTCGACGAAGAAGCCGTGCACGATGACATCAAGGCCACCCGCCGAGCCTGAATGCCAAGCGATGAATTCATCGGACACTGCGCCGGAAAAGCGCCGGTTCCGGCTCTCGGGATCAAGGCGGAGCAGATGGTCGCGATAGGCGTCGGTCTCATTGATCCACAATTTGCGGATCATGCCGTCATCCGGCAAAGGCTCGCGCATGTCTGGGTCTCCTGAGGTCCACGTCGCCCTGCCTGATCGCGTTCGCGCCGCGGTGCCGCAAGTTTGCTGCCCGCGAATCGCCTGGCCCCATTTATATATGGTGCATTGCAGCAATAAGACCCCCAGGAGACCCTGCCCCGCAAAACTGCATAGCTTCCAAAGGATTACCGCACATTTTGTGCGCAACATGACTCACTCGTGCCGACAGCCGATTTACAGCGCGCACGGTTCGTCATTACGTGTCACCGCGACTTCCTTCCGTTTGTCCTAGCCCGATGTCTGAAATCTTCACCACCCGTTACGCGGCGTTGGTCGCCGCCGGAAAGATTGAGGCCGATTCAGGCCAGGCAATCTTGGCGCGCCAACTCACTGCGCTTGAAAGACGGATTGACCAGCACAGGCTGGCGCGCAAGTCGTCGGCGCTCGGCTGGCTGTTCGGAAAGCGCGAACAGGCTGGTGTGCCGCTCAAAGGTCTCTACGTCTATGGCGAGGTCGGCCGTGGCAAGACCATGCTCATGGATCTCTTCTTCGAGACCAGCGCGGTCGTGCGTAAGCGGCGCGTTCATTTCCACGAGTTCATGGCCGAGGTGCATGAGCGGGTCCACGTCTATCGGCAGGAACTCAAGAACGGAGAGACCAGCGAACTCGATCCGATCCAGCGCACATCGGCCGCGATTGCGGAGGAAAGCTGGCTGCTGTGTTTCGACGAGTTCCATGTCACGGACATCGCCGACGCCATGATTCTCGGACGGCTGTTCACGCGACTGTTCGAGCTCGGTGTGGTCATGGTCGCAACATCCAATCTCGCGCCGAGCGATCTTTACAAGGATGGGCTTAACCGTGCGCTATTTCTTCCTTTTATTGCGCTGCTTGAACGCCAGTGTGAGGTCGTGCGGCTTGAGGCGCGCATCGATTTCCGGTTGGAGAAGCTGACCGGCGTGCCGACATGGTACGTGCCGGACGATGCGAAAGCTGATGCCGCGCTCGACGAAGCCTGGCGGCGGCTTGCCGGCGGTCATGCGGGCGCCCCACACGAGCTCATGGTCAAGGGCCACGCTGTGCGGATACCGAAAGCCGCGATGGGTGTTGCACGATTTTCGTTCAGCGATCTTTGCGAGCAGCCGCTGGCGGCAATCGACTATCTCAGGATCGCTCACGAATTCCACACCGTCATCCTCGACCACATTCCGGTGATGGATTACGCCCGGCGCAATGAGGCCAAGCGCTTCATCATCCTGATCGACACGCTGTACGATAATTCGGTGAAGCTGCTGGCATCCGCACAGGCACAGCCTGATGAGCTTTACACGGCGGCCGAAGGCTACGAGGCGAACGAATTCAAGCGCACGGCCTCGCGGCTGATCGAAATGCGGTCGCAGGCCTATCTCGGCCTGCCGCACGGTCCAAAACAGGGACTGGCGATCGACCCCGGCAAAATTATCGAAACCTAGGGCGGCGCGGCCGTCATCACGAGCGCGGGTCCCGTTTGCCAGTGACAGGGCCGAATGTCGCCTCTGGACTCAACGCCTCCCGTCTGCTGGTATAATGTATACAAGGATTTGGATGGGCAGAAACTCCTGCCTTTCGGCACCTTGTCGACCAGAACCTAACCGGTTAACCACCACCCGCCGTGCTCCGCGGCAGCAAGTCGAGAGTTTTCCAACCATGGCGCGTAACAAGATTGCGTTGATCGGCGCTGGCCAGATTGGCGGCACGCTGGCCCATCTCATTGGGCTGAAAGAACTGGGGGACGTCGTCATGTTCGACGTCATGGAGGGGATCCCGCAAGGGAAGGCGCTCGATATCGCCCAATCGTCACCGGTCAACGACTTCGACGCCAAGTTCGTCGGCACCAACAGCTATGACGCGATCGAAGGTGCCGACGTGTGCATCGTCACTGCGGGCGTGCCGCGCAAGCCTGGCATGAGCCGCGACGATCTTCTCGACATCAACCTGAAGGTGATGGGCCAGGTCGGCTCCGGCATCAAGAAATACGCGCCCAATGCCTTCGTGATCTGCATCACCAATCCGCTCGACGCCATGGTGTGGGCGCTGCAGAAGAGCTGTGGTCTGCCCCAACAGAAGGTTGTCGGCATGGCCGGCGTGCTCGACTCGGCGCGTTTCCGTTACTTTCTTGCCGACGAATTCCACGTTTCCGTTGAGGACGTCACAGCGTTCGTGCTCGGTGGCCATGGCGACACCATGGTCCCGCTGACGCGTTATTCGGCGGTGGCCGGCATTCCCGTGCCCGATCTGGTGAAGATGGGCTGGACGACGCAGGCGCGCGTCGACGAGATCGTGAAGCGGACCGCCAATGGCGGCGCCGAGATCGTCAATCTGCTCAAGACAGGGTCAGCCTTCTACGCGCCGGCTGCCTCCGCAATCGCGATGGCGGAAAGCTATCT
This sequence comes from Pseudolabrys sp., assembly GCA_036496445.1. Lineage (GTDB taxonomy): Bacteria > Pseudomonadota > Alphaproteobacteria > Rhizobiales > Xanthobacteraceae > Pseudolabrys. The sequence goes on from DASXLC010000132.1 coordinate 46,400, forward strand.
CCGCGACAAGAAACGGGTGCTGCCCTGTGCCGCCTGGTTGAATGGCGAGTACGGCATCAAGGACCTGTATGTCGGCGTCCCGGTTGTCATTGGCGCCAAAGGTGTCGAACGCATCGTCGAGATAGAGCTCAACAGCGGCGAGCGTGCCATGTTCGAAAAATCGGCGGCCTCGGTGCAGGGTCTGGTCGATGCCTGCAAAAAGATCGCCCCCAATCTCGACAACTAGAAAGAAGCCGGCGCGTTCAGCCGGGAGTTCGGCATGAATATTCACGAATATCAGGCGAAGGCGGTGTTGCGCGAATTCGGCGTGCCGGTGCCGCGTGGCGTCCCCGCATTCAGCGTGGATGAAGCGATCAAGGGCGCGCAGGAGCTTGCCGGCCCGGTTTGGGTTGTAAAGGCCCAGATCCACGCAGGTGGGCGCGGCAAAGCCGGCGGCGTCAAGGTAGTGAAATCCATTGACGACGTGAAGAAAGAGTCCACACGAATTCTGGGTTCAACGCTGGTGACGCACCAGACGGGCCCGCACGGCAAGAAGGTCAACCGCCTCTATATCGAGGAAGGCTCGGCAATCGATCGCGAGTTCTATCTTTCTGCGCTGATTGATCGCGAAACCTCGCGCGTCGCGTTCGTTGTCTCGACCGAAGGTGGCATGGACATCGAGGAGGTTGCGCACAAGACGCCCGAGAAAATTCTCACCTTCTCGGTCGATCCGGCCACCGGGATCATGCCGCATCACGGGCGCCGCGTAGCGCAGGCGCTCAAGCTGTCCGGCGATCTCGCCAAACAGATCGAGGGGATCCTGCCGAAGCTCTATTCTGCCTTCACAACGAAGGACATGAGTCTGCTCGAGATCAATCCGCTGGTGGTGACGAAGGACAACAAGATCATCTGTCTCGATGCGAAGGTTGGCTTCGACGGCAACGCTCTCTATCGCCATCCGGATATTGTCGCGTTGCGTGACCTGACTGAGGAAGA
>DASXLC010000133.1:0-1692 GCA_036496445.1 Pseudolabrys sp.
CACCACCATCGCTTTTGACGACAGCGGCTTGCGGTGGCTTGAGATCAACACCTGATTGTCGACCTCGAAGGGCCCTCCTTCATCTCTCATACAGTTGCGCACCGCGCGTTTGGACCGGCGATGCTCGTGACACACGACCCAACTCGGACATAAGCGTCCGATTTCGCTGTGACGCACAAGCGCATTTCCCTTTCAACGACGTGGTAAGATGCGATCCTCGGTCTGAGGGAAGCACATGAGGCGGCGCGAATTCATTACTGTTGTCGGCACTGTTGTCGGCGGCGCGGCGGTCTCTTGGCCGCTGGCCGCGCGGGCGCAGCAGCCGGACCGGATGCGGCGGATCGGCGTGCTGATGGGCTATGCCGAGAGTGACTCGGAAGGACAGGCCTTCATCGTCGCATTCCGGGAGGGACTCCAGAAGCTCGGGTGGGTCGAGAACCGCAACATGCGGATCGACTATCGCTGGGCGACATCAGACGATTCAGATTCGATAGAGCGATTCGCGAAGGAACTGGTCGCGCTGCAGCCCGACCTCATTTTGTCCCATAACACACCCACCACTGCGGCAACGCTGCAACAAACACGCGCCATCCCCATTATTTTCGCGCTTATTAACGATCCGATCGGCAGTGGTTTTGTCGCGAGCCTAGCGCGGCCGGGCGGCAATACCACCGGGTTCATCGCTTTTGAGGGCTCGATGGCCGGTAAGTGGCTTGAGCTTCTCAAGGAGATTGCGCCGCGCGTGACCAGGGTCGCCTTCTTATTCAACCCGGCAACGGCGCCGTATGCCGAATATTTTCTGAGCCCCTTCAAGACCGCTGCCGCGTCCTTCGCAGTGGAGGGAATCGCAGCCCCTGTTCACGACAGCTCCGAGGTCGAATCAGTCGTTGCCGCACATGCGCGCGAGCCGAATGGTGGCGTGATCGTGATGCCAAGTGGCTTCGCGACCATCCATCGCATGGAGATCACATCGCTGGCTGCGCGCTACGGCCTTCCTGCCGTCTATCCGTTCCGTTTCTTCACTGAACTCGGCGGCCTACTGTCCTACGGAAATGATTTCCTCGACAATTTTCGGCGCGCGGCTTCGTACGTCGATCGCATCCTCAAGGGCGCAAAGCCGAGCGAGCTTCCCGTCCAGGCCCCCGTTAAGTTCGAGTTGGTCATCAACCTCAAAACGGCGAAGGCGCTCGGTCTCGACGTGCCTTCATTTCTTCGACAGCGCGCCGACGAGGTGATCGAATAGGGGCGTTCTTTGCTGCGATGCATGAGGCCGCTTATGGCAGCTTGACCCCGTAGGTGAGCGCGCCCCTCCTCAGCCCCACATGAGCCTCGCCCCGGCGTGTTTCCCTTCCAGCAAGGGAAGCGCACAAAGGAAATCAATCACTTGCATGGCAATCTCATCATTCAGCTAATTGCCGGTGCGGTCGGCGGTAATGCAGTTGGCGCAGCATCGAAGGACACGTAAAGCCGCCGGGAGGCGTGATTATCGTGGCCGACATGAAAGCCTCCCCGGCCCAAATTGACGCATGACGGCGGGGACCATTCAACCGCCATTGCTTTTGTCCACCGTTAAGTCGGAAGTTCAGGTCTTGATATCGCTGGGTAGCCTACCGCCATTGGCGGCGAGTTTCACCATGATCTGCTTGTGCAACCAGACATTCATGGTGGCAGAGTCATTGGTGTCGCCCGTGT
>DASXLC010000134.1:0-7256 GCA_036496445.1 Pseudolabrys sp.
GCCGGGCGACGAGACAGCATGGAAGCACCCGCCATTCGCTGGTGAGTTCGCCGGCGAAGAGCTGTATGGCCGCGGCGCAGTCGACATGAAGGGCGGCATCGCCTGCGCCGTCGCGGCGGTCCTCGACCACCTCGCCGCTCACGACGGCAAGCCAAAGGGCTCGATTTCCTTCCTCATCACCGGCGATGAGGAAGGCATTGCGGTCAATGGAACGCCAAAGCTCCTGAAATGGGTGGCCGAACGCGGCGAGAAATTCGACCACTGCATCCTGGGTGAGCCCAGCAATCAGGACGCGCTCGGGGACACGATCAAGATTGGCCGCCGCGGATCACTCAATGGCCATCTCATTGTGACGGGAAAGCAGGGCCACGTTGCCTATCCGCAACGCGCGGACAATCCGGTCCGCGGACTGGTGACGCTCGTTGCCGCGCTGCAAGCCGAGTCCCTCGATCAGGGCAGCGCGCAATTTTCGCCGTCTCACCTCGAGTTCACCTCGGTCGACGTCGGCAACAGGACCGTCAATCTGATCCCGGGTGAAGCGCGGGCGCGCTTCAACATCCGTTTCAATGACAAGCACACGCTCGATTCTCTGAAGAAGCTGATCGAGCAGCGCGCAGCGAAAGCAGCCGGCGGAAAGATAAGGTTTTCACTCCAGTGGGAGCCATCGAACGCCGGCGTATTCGTGACCAGGTCAGGACCATTCACCGAGCTCGTTACGAAAGCCGTCGCTGAAGTGACGGGCCGCAAGCCGGAATTGTCGACGACTGGCGGAACATCGGACGCGCGCTTCATCACTGCCTATTGCCCTGTCGTGGAATTCGGGCTGGTGGGTCAGACGATGCACCAGGTCGACGAGCGCGTGCCGGTCGCCGATCTGCGCGCGCTGACGTTGATCTACCGGAACATTATCGACCGGTATTTCGCCTAGTAGTCGACCTTCATCAGATAGAGCCCGTCCGGCGGCGCTACTGGCCCGCAGGCAGTGCGATCGCGCGCCTCCAGCGCTTTGCCGAGATCGTCGGCGCTCCACTTGCCCTCGCCCACCGCAACAAGCGAGCCGACCATCGAGCGCACCTGATTGTGCAGGAACGAGCGCGCAATCGCGTTCACCGCGACTTCCTCGCCATTGCGCTCGACGCCGAGCACATCGAGTGTTTTCACCGGCGACTTTGCCTGGCATTCGGTCGAACGGAAGGTCGTAAAATCGTGTTTGCCAACAAGGCGTTGAGCGGCCTTGTGCATGATGTCCGTATCGAGCGGACGCGGCACACGCCAGGCGTGGCCGGCCTCGAGCGTCAAATCAGCGCGGCGGTTGATGATCCGGTAGAGATAGTGGCGCCTGGTGGCGGACGTGCGCGCGTGGAAGTCATCCGTCACGCGCGTGGCCGCGAGAACAGCAATTGGGTGCGGGCGCAAGTGCGCGTTGAGCGCATCACGTACGGTGTCGGTGTCCCATTCTTTGGCAAGGTCCACGTGGGCAACCTGCGCCCGTGCATGGACGCCGGCATCGGTGCGCCCTGCCCCTTGCACCAGCGTTTTTTCGCCCGACAAGGCTTCGATCGCCGACGTCAGGACACCCTGCACGGACACCTGATCCGCCTGAATCTGCCAGCCGCAGAAGGGCGTGCCGTCATATTCAACGATGAGCTTGTAGCGCGGCATGATCAGGCAACCCGCGCGCCGGCTTTCACCGGTGTGCCACGCAGGAATTCGTCTGCGCTCATCGGCTGCCTGCCCGCCCGCTGGACCTGCACGAGCTGCACCGCCCCATCGCCGCAGGCGACGGTAAGCCTGTTGTCGAGCAATATGCCGGGCGGGCCCGCACTTTCGCCTCTGATTGAGCGCAGCACCTTCACGCGGACGCCGTCGAGCTCGAACCAGGCGCCGGGGAACGGCGACAGACCACGAATGTGGTCGTGCACCTGTTTCCAGGACTTGCCCCAGTCGATCCGCGTCTCGTTTTTGGAAATTTTTTCCGCGTAAGTGACACCATTCGCCGGTTGCGGCGTGAGAGACAGCGAATCGCGTTCCGCTGCCGCCAGCACGCGCAGCATCAGATCGGCGCCGACCCGCGACAAGGCGTCGTGCAGCTCTCCCGCGGTCATATCGGCACCGATCGCCGTGCGCTCGGCCATGGCCATGGCACCCGTATCGAGCCCCTCGTCCATCTTCATGATGGTGACACCGCTCTCGGCATCGCCCGCCATGATGGCGCGGTTGATGGGCGCAGCGCCGCGCCAGCGCGGCAAAAGCGAGGCGTGCACGTTGAAGCAGCCGAGGCGTGGCGCTTCCAGGATCGGCTTGGGAAGGATCAGGCCGTAGGCCACGACGACTGCCGCATCGGCATTGTGCGCGTGAAAGATTTTTTGCACGTCGTCGTCTTTCAACGTCTTCGGCGTGCGCACGGGAAGCGCGAGCCGCCGCGCCTCACGCTCGATCGGCGTACGCTGCAAATCCATGCCGCGGCCGGCCGGCTTGGCCGCGCGCGTATAAACCGCCGCGATCTCGTGCCCGCGCGCTGCGAGCTCGATCAGCGTCGGCACCGCGAAATCGGGCGTGCCCATGAAGATCAGGCGCATTCAAACACCGCGCAGGATGTCAGCCGATATGGTGAGAAGGCTCTTGATCCTCGGACAGCGGCTTTCCGCCTTCGGTCTTTTTCGCCGCCTTCTTGAATTTCTTCATTACCATGTCGCGCTTGAGCTTTGAGATATGGTCGATGAACAACACGCCGTTGATATGGTCGATCTCATGCTGCAGGCAGGTGGCGAGCAGCCCCTCTGCCTCGATTTCCTGCGGCTTCAGGTCGAGATCGAGAAATTTCACTTTGACGGCCTTCGGCCGCTCGACCTCCTCGTAGTATTCAGGGATAGACAGACAGCCCTCTTCGTAAGTGGCTTTCTCGTCGGATGTCCAAATCACCTCTGGATTGATGAAGATCTGCGGTTCCTTCGGCTCGTCTTTCTTGGCGAGATCTATTGTGACCACGCGCCGCGGGACGCCAATCTGAACGGCGGCAAGACCGATACCGGGCGCCGCGTACATCGTCTCGAGCATGTCCTCGATGAGCGCACGCAACGGTTTGTCGACAGCCTTTACCGCCTCGGACTTAAGCCGCAACCGCTTGTCGGGAATGATGAGGATGTCGCGCACCGCCATGATCGCGATTTAAGGGTAAGGGCTGGTGCGGTCAATGCGCCTTTACCCCTTGAGCCACCGATATAATCGCCCTACCGTTCGCCGTTCGTTCGCTCGGCGGGCGAATCACGGTAGAAGCAGTGCATGTCCGACTTCCAGATGCTGGCCGATACGCTCCTGGCGAATGCGCCAGCCCTCACACTTGCCATTGGCACAGCGATCGCCATTGGCCTCATGGTTGTGATCGTGATCCTCTTGTGGCCGCGCAAGCCGCCCCAGGACCCCGTTGCTGAGCAACGGATGGCCGATCTCAATGCGCGTGTTCTGGCCATGGGCGATCTGCTCGCCCGGGCCCAATCGCAATTGCAACAAACCGTGCATGAACGGCTCGACGCGGTGACCGCACGGCTCGGCGACTCCATGCGGACCTCCACCAAGGACACCACCGAACATCTGCAGCAATTACACGCACGGCTCGCGGTGATCGACAGCGCGCAAAAAAACATCACTGACCTCGCCTCGCAGGTGACAAGCCTGCAGAACGTTCTGGCCAACAAGCAAACGCGGGGCGCTTTCGGACAGTCACGAATGGAAATGATCATCCAGGATGGCCTGCCGAAGGACTGCTATGAGTTCCAGGCGACCCTCACCAACAATGCGCGGCCGGATTGCGTCGTGCATCTGCCCGACGGTCCTTTCCTGGTCATCGATGCCAAGTTTCCGCTTGAGGCGGTGACCGCCTTTCGCGAGGCGAAGAGTGAAGACGACCGCAAACTTGCCACTGCCCGCGTACGCTCGGATATCGCCAAGCACGTCGGCGACATTGCCTCGAAATACCTCATCCCGGGTGAAACCCAGGACATGGCGTTGATGTTCGTCCCATCGGAATCGATTTACGCCGAGCTCTATGACGGGTTCGACGACATCTTCCAGAAAGCCTACCGCGCCAAGGTGATTATCGTTTCACCCTCATTGTTGATGCTGGCGATTCAGGTGATCCAGCAGATCCGCAGGGACGCCCGCATGCGCGACGCCGCCAGCAAGATTCTGATCGAAGTCGGGTTGCTGGTGGCAGATGTCAGTCGTCTGAGAGATCGGGTCGAAAATCTGGACAAGCATTTCGGCCAGGCCAACGCTGACATCAAACAGATCGTGATTTCCGCGGACAAGGTCGTGAGCCGCGGTGAAAGGATCCGGGACGTCGAGTTCGCAGACGAACCTCCGAGTGCAGAGGTGCTTCCGGGCCCCGGCGTGCGCAGGCTCGAAGCCGGCGAATAGCAAATGACTGCTTCCCCCGACGTGCAGAAGCGGCCGTCGTGGCTCGAAGCGATGGCGGTCTACTTCAAGCCGCGCGTTCTCATCGTGATGTTCCTCGGCTTCTCGTCGGGGCTGCCCTTGGCGCTGTCGGGCGCAACGCTGCTGGTGTGGATGCGTGAATCCGGCGTCGATCTCGGCACCATCGGCCTGTTCGCGTTGGTGGGCACTCCCTATACGGTGAAGTTCCTTTGGGCGCCGATGACCGATGCCCTCGATGTGCCCTTTCTGTCGCGCCTTCTCGGGCGCCGTCGTGGCTGGCTGATTTTCACGCAAATTTTGCTGATGGCAGCGATCGTGTTCCTGGGCTCCTGCAATCCGGCCACGGCGCCCGGACTGGTTGCTTTCGGCGCACTGCTTGTCGCGACCGCGTCCGCAACACAGGACATCGTGGTCGATGCCTTCCGTGTCGAAAGCTTACCGGAGAACGAACAGGCAGCCGGCATGGCTTCATACGTCGCCGCCTACCGTATCGGCATGCTGGTTTCCACTGCCGGCGCGCTGTTTCTGGTGAGCGCCATCGAAGCCAGTGGTTTCGACAAGCAAGCCGCCTGGCAATGGGGCTACGTGGCGATGGCCGTGCTGGTGCTGATCGGAACGGCGACAGCATTGCTCGCGACCGAACCTGAACGCTCCGTGCAGGCGGAAGCTACTCACGCCGGGCAAAGGCCTTTCGCGCGCGTAAGTAAAGCGGCTGTCGGGGCATTCAGGGATTTCCTTGGCTACGATCTCGCTTTCGTCATGCTCGCCTTCGTCGTGCTGTTCAAGTTCACCGACGCATTGTCGGGTGCCATGACGGCGCCGTTCGTGATTGATCTCGGTTTTTCCCGCAATGAGTACGCCGCAATCGTAAAGGGCGTCGGACTCGCCGCACTTCTGCTGGGCGGCTTTGCCGGGGGCTTCATCGCGCGCGCCCTCCCTCTCGCCCCGAGTCTCTGGATCGGTGGCATTTTGCAGTCCGTAGCCAATCTGGCGTTCAGTGCTTTGGCGGTGGCCGGCACCAACACAACAATGCTCGCTGTCGCCATTATTGCGGAGAATTTCACCAGTGCCATCGGCACGGTCATGTTTGTCGCTTACCTGTCCGCACTCTGCCGGAACCCGCTGCATACAGCGACGCAATATGCCTTGCTGACCGCACTGGCCGCAGTCGGACGTACCTATCTGTCGTCGGGCGCAGGCTTCATCGCCGAATCGACCGGCTGGGCGTGGTTTTTCGTGATCTGCATGCTGGCCGGCGTTCCGAGCTTGCTGTTGCTCGCCTGGCTGCAGCGCCGCGGACATTTTGCAACGCTTGTCACGAAGCCGCCATAAACGTGCAGAGTTCCGCCAAAACTGATTGCAATACATGTGCGGAACGATGGTCCGCGGCAGACGTTTGGCCTCAAATGCGCGAAGGAGGCTTACACATGCGTGCGAACTTGATGGTCCCGGTATTAGGCTGCGCGCTCGCCGGCGCGATAACAGCATCCTCAGCTGCGATGGCTGACTGGCACAGCCCTTATCTTTACCGCGAAACCAATGGTAGCTGGACGAACGTCACCTACGATGACGGCATCTGCCGCTACCGTTATTCGCATAATACCTATGACAACCAAACCTATCTCAACAAATACGGCGACTGCTCGCGAATCGCGGTCGGTCCGGACGGCTTAGCCACGCCGATCCCGATGTACGGAGCGCCAGTTGTGTACCGAGCGCCAATTGCTCGCGGCCGGATTATGTATGGCCAGGAGTGAAAGCGGCGGATCAGAATAGCGTCCGCTGTTTGATCGCGGCGGTGAGCGTGCCTTCGTCGAGGTAGTCGAGCTCACCGCCGACCGGCACGCCGTGCGCAAGCCGCGTCACCTTCACGTTGGCATCCTGCAACAGCTCGGTGATGTAATGCGCGGTGGTTTGGCCGTCGACAGTGGCATTAAGCGCCAGGATCACTTCTTTGACTTCGGTCTCATGCGCGCGTGAGATCAGCGCAGCGATCGAGAGATCCTGCGGGCCGATCCCGTCAAGCGGCGACAGCGTCCCGCCGAGGACGTGGTAGCGGCCGTTGATCGCGTGCGCGCGTTCCAGGGCCCAAAGATCGGCGACATCGGCGACGACGACGATGATCGAGACGTCGCGCCTGGTGTCTGTGCAGACGGTACACGGATTTTGCGTATCGATATTGCCGCAGACCTTGCAGATTTCGATCTTCTCCATCGCCGTCTCAAGCGCGGCGGCGAGCGGAGCCATCAGCAGTTCCCGCTTCTTGATGAGATGGAGCGCCGCACGCCGCGCCGAGCGCGGGCCCAACCCCGGCAGCCGAGCCAGCAGCTGGATCAGACGCTCAATTTCAGGTCCGGCAACCGCGGTGGGCATATCAATCCGTCACGGCCGGGCGAAAGGCGCGAAGCGCCGTCTTCGCGCCTGAAGGCCTTTCGGACGGCTATAGGCGTGCAATGCACGCCGTTCTTTCGGACGGCTATGGCCGGGCATGACGAATGAGAGACCCTTGCAAGGCATTTTCATCCCAATCCTAATCCCGGCGGCAGCGGCAACCCGCCGGTGACCGCTTTCATTTTTTCCTGCAATACATCTTCCGCCTTGCGCCGCGCCTCAGCATGCGCAGCCACCAGAAGATCCTCCAGAATTTCCTTTTCCGATGGCTTTAAAAGCGAGTCATCGATCTTGACGCCCTTGAGGTCGCCTTTGGCCGAGAGCGTCACGGTGACCAGGCCGCCGCCAGCGGAGCCCTCGACCTCGATCTGATCGAGTTCGGCTTGCATCGCCTGCATTTTGGACTGCAACTGCGCGGCTTGCTTCATCAA
>DASXLC010000135.1:0-15297 GCA_036496445.1 Pseudolabrys sp.
GCAGCAACCCGAAATCGACGCGGTCGAACTGGAAAAGCTGCAATCTCGCTTCAATACCCTCTCAGTGCGACAACGCCAGGTCATGGAGCTCGCCGTGGTCGGTCTGTCGAACAAGGAAATCGGGTCACAGCTCAAAATCAGCCCAAAGACCGTGGAGAACCATCGAGCCTGGGTGATGGAGCGTATCGGGGCCCGCAACATCGCGGAATTGGTGCGCATTGCGATGAGAATTCAGGGAAAGCCATAAAGTTGATCTGAAATGCCTTACGCCGTCACGCCAGACAAAATAAAACTCCACTACGAAGAAGTTGGACACGGCACGCCGATACTGTTCGTGCACGAGTTCGCCGGCGACCATCGAAGCTGGGAGCACCAGCTCCGCGAATTCGGCAAACGTTACCGCTGTATCGCTTATGCGGCGCGCGGCTACACACCCTCCGATGTTCCGGCCGATGCGGACGCGTACAGTTACAGGCATGTCATGCGCGACGCTGTCGCCGTACTCGACCATCTGGAAATCGAACAGGCACACCTTATTGGTTTGTCGATGGGCGGTTATACCGTCTTGCAGGTTGCGCTCAATTATCCCGGCCGCGTGCGATCGCTTGTCCTTGCCGGTACCGGCTCCGGCAGCGAACGCTGGTATACGGAAGAATTTCATAAGCGCTCACGCGACCTCGCCGCGCAATTCGAGCGCGCCGGCTCAGCCGCGGTGTCGCAGACCTATGGCCGCGGCCCAAGCCGCATCCCGTTCGAACTCAAGGATCCGCGCGGGTTCGCTGAATTTTCCAGGCAACTCGCCGAGCACGATGCGCAGGGCTCTGCGCATATGTCACGCGGGTTCCAGGGCGGGCGTCCGTCACTCTACGACTTTGAAAAGGAAATCCGGTTGCTGACGACGCCGGCCCTGATCGCGGTCGGTGACGAGGACGAACGGTGCATTGAGCCGGCCCTGTTTCTGAAAAATGCGATGTCCGCTTCCGGGCTGACGGTGTTCCCGAAGACCGGCCACGCGGTGAATCTCGAAGAGCCGGATCTGTTCAATCGGGCGGTGAGCAATTTCCTGTCCCGTGTCGACGGCGGCACATGGTTACCGCGGGACGCGCGAACTCGCGCTGCGGAGCGCCCGGTATAGCCATGGAACTTGACAACAGTCCTGCTCATTATCTGGACAGAATGTTATGGAGCGCCGCCGATGCTGAAATGGGCCTTGATTTTCCTGATTATCGCCGTGGTCGCGGGCATTTTCGGATTTACCGATGTTGAGGCTGCGTCAGCCACCATCGCGCAATGGCTGTTCGGTATCTTTCTGGTGTTGTTCCTGGGCGCGCTCATTGTCGGCCTGACCATTGGCGCCAAGCTCACATCGTGACGGCCAACCAGTGATAACGCCAATCAGCGATAACTATGCCGGCACTTTCCCCGCAACCAGGCGGGGCTTTCAGGATAAGATCGGTGCCGATTTTCGACCAAGGCCATTAACCACAACAGGGTGCCGTTCATGCGTACCATTGTATTGGCAATACTGACATTGGGCCTCATCGCTTCGCTTGGCAGTGCCGCAAATGCCGCCGACCTTTCTCGCGATCGGTCGTACGGCAAACGCGTTCATGCCTCGCGCGCCGCGGCCGACTGGCCCCGCCTGCGCGTCGTCGAGCAGGCGCCGTATTGCGGTGATTGCGACAATCTCATTGGCCGGCCTTCTGCTCCCTACGTCCGGCTTCACTACATCGGCTATCTTCCCTGGACTCGCGGTTGTGCCCTCGGCGGCTGCTACGGGGCCTACAACGATTACGGATGCTACTGGCGGGAAGTGCCGGTCGCCGATGGACGTGGCGGCTGGGTCCGCAGCGTCGAGAGATTCTGCAACGGGGTCCTCTTAAGCGAGCGCTGAGACCTCGTCAGACGTCGACGCTGGCTGCCAGTGCGTTGTCCTGGATGAATTGCCGCCGGGGCTCCACAAGATCGCCCATCAACTGGTCGAAGAGCACATTGGCCTCATCGACCTCCTTGATGCGCACCTGCAACAACGAACGCGCATTGGTGTCGAGCGTCGTTTCCCACAACTGCTCGGGATTCATTTCGCCCAGGCCTTTGTAACGCTGCATCGCGACGCCCTTGCGACCGGCGCCGGTGATCGCCTCGAATAGGCCGACCGGACCGTGGATCGGCCACGTTTCGTCCTTGCGCCGCAGCGAGCCGGGTTTCTCATAAATCTTTTGCAGCGACACCGCATATTCGTCGAGTTTGCGGGCGTCGGCCGAGCCGAGCAGCGCGGGGTCAATGATGGCCACGCTTTTCACGCCGCGCACCGTGCGGGCGAAGGTAAACCCGGCCTCTTCGGTGAACTCACCTTCCCAGCCACGCTCGGTCTCTTCCGCCAGGACATTCAGCCGCCTGGCGATAAAGGGCGCCGCGGCTTTGGCCTTTTGCGGATTGCCGAAAATATTGGAATTGAGCACGCCGAGAATGGCTGCCTGCTCGATGACCTGACGATTGTAGCGGCCATGCAGGCCGGACAGGATATTGCGGATCGAGCGCGCTTCCTCGACCAGCTTTTGCAGATCGGGGCCGGCGCGCTCTTCGCCGTTGGCGACCCGCAGCACCGCTTCCTCGACGCCCGTCGAAATCAGATAGTCTTCGAGCGCGCGCTCATCCTTGAGATACTGCTCGGATTTGCCGCGGCTCACTTTGTAAAGCGGCGGTTGCGCGATGTAGATGTGACCGCGCTTGATGAGTTCTTCCATCTGGCGGAAGAAAAACGTCAGTAGCAGCGTGCGGATATGTGATCCGTCCACGTCCGCGTCGGTCATGATGATGATCTTGTGATAGCGCAGCTTGTCCGGATTGAATTCGTCGCGCCCGATACCGGTGCCAAGTGCCGTGATTAGCGTGCCGATCTCCTGGCTGCCCAGCATCTTGTCGAAGCGCGCACGCTCCACGTTCAGGATTTTGCCGCGTAGCGGAAGCACCGCCTGGAATTCGCGGTTACGGCCCTGCTTGGCGGAGCCACCGGCGCTATCACCCTCGACGATGAACAATTCGGATTTGGCGGGATCGCGTTCCTGGCAGTCAGCCAACTTGCCGGGCAATGACGAGATATCAAGCGCGCCCTTGCGGCGAGTCAGATCGCGGGCTTTGCGTGCGGCCTCACGCGCAGCGGCGGCTTCCACGACCTTGCCGACGATGACGCGCGCTTCCTGCGGATGGGTTTCGAACCAGTCCTGCAAAGCCTGGTTGATGACGCTTTCGACGACCGGGCGCACTTCCGAGGACACCAGCTTGTCCTTGGTCTGTGAGGAGAACTTCGGATCCGGCACCTTTACCGACAGCACCGACGTCAGCCCTTCACGGCAATCGTCGCCGGTGAGCGCTACCTTCTCCTTGCGCGTGGTGCCGACCGTCTCGGCATACTGCGTGATCTGGCGGGTGAGCGCGCCACGGAAACCGGCGAGATGGGTGCCGCCGTCGCGCTGCGGAATGTTGTTGGTGAAGCAGAGAACGCTTTCGTGGTAGCCGTCGTTCCACCAGAGCGCGCATTCGACGGTGATGCCTTCACGTTCGGCCTTGATCATCACCGGGACAGGAATGAGTGGCGTCTTGTTACGGTCGAGAAATTTCACGAACGCCTCGACACCGCCCTGGTATTTCATCGCCTCGCGCTTCTCGACGGCGTGGCGCATGTCGGAAAGCACGATGCTGACGCCGGAGTTGAGGAATGCCAGCTCGCGGAGCCGGTGCTCGAGGGTGGCAAAGTCGAATTCCACCATTGTAAAAGTCTTGGGCGACGGAAAAAACGTCACTTCGGTGCCGCGCTTGTCTTTCGCATTGCCGGCGACCTTCAGTGGAGCTTCCGCGACTCCGTCACGGAATTCCATGAAGTGCTCTTTGCCGTCGCGCCAGATGGTGAGTTTGAGCCAGCTCGAGAGCGCATTGACGACCGACACGCCGACGCCATGCAGGCCGCCCGAGACCTTGTAGGAATTCTGATCGAATTTCCCGCCGGCGTGCAGCTGGGTCATGATGACCTCGGCCGCCGACACGCCTTCGCCTTTGTGAATGTCGGTCGGTATGCCACGGCCGTTGTCGCGCACGGTTACCGAGCCGTCCGGATTGAGCGTGGTCACCACTTCGGTGGCGTAACCTGCGAGCGCTTCGTCAATGGCATTGTCCACCACTTCATAGACCATGTGGTGGAGGCCAGAGCCGTCATCCGTATCGCCGATATACATCCCCGGCCGCTTGCGCACGGCATCGAGGCCTTTGAGAACCTTGATCGACTCGGCACCATAGTCGGATGGGTTTTTGCGGGCCGGTTCAGCCATTGGCGGCACCCTCGAATCGATCAGAAAATTGAGTCGGAATGAGCAGTTTGTGTGACATGAAAATGGGGTCCCGTACAGGGCAAAGTAAGTGGACTTAATATGTTGATTCGGCAGTATTTTTTAAAGGGGACCGGACGTAAAAATCCCCACTTTTTCCACCTCATTTTTGGGCCGAATCGCCCCTGGTCACGCCATGCAAAATCGCAGTCCCGGGCGACGATCCCCGGCGGTGTTGGAAGCGTTGAATCCGTTGCTTGCACCGGCCGATGCCATGGCATTTAAGCCAGTAGGAATGCGCGCCTGACCGAATCACGCTCCATGCATCTGTTCAGCCGTCATCTCGAAGTGCCGCACCGGCTCCGCGCCATCGTCCGCGCGCGAGAGTCGAGTGTGATCGTGCTTGCCGTGATCATCGGGGCGATCGCAGGCCTGGCTGTCGCCGCCATGGGTGAGGCGGTCGGGCTCATGCATCAGGTTTTTTTCGGCCTTGACCCCGGCGAACGACTGTCAGGCCGGGCTTCGCTCGATCCACTTCGTGCCTTTGTGCCGCTTTGTCTCGGGGGCCTGCTGTTTGGTCTCGTTACGGCCTACATTGGTCGCCGCCGCGGCACCGAGGTCGACCCGATCGAGGCCAACGCGCTGCATGGCGGGCGCATGTCGATGCGCGGCAGCCTGATCGTGGCAGCCCAGACTGTATGGTCGAGCGGCATCGGCGCTTCGGTCGGTCTGGAAGCGGGCTACACGCAACTCGCCAGTGGCATCGCATCGGCAATAGGGCGCTCATTTCGCCTGCGGCGCAGCGACACGCGCACGCTGGTTGGCTGTGGGGCCGCCGCGGCGATCGCAGCTGCTTTTGGCGCGCCGTTGGGTGGCGCCTTCTACGGCTTCGAATTGATTATCGGCAGCTACTCGATTGCTTCGCTGGCGCCGGTCGGAATGGCGTCATTGGTCAGCTATCTGACTGCGCGCACTTTCACACCGGACAGGCTGGGTATCGATGCGGGCGCCGTGGCGAGCCTCGCGGTCCACGACGTCGTGATTGCCGCCTTCGTCGGGGTTCTCGCCGCCGTATTCGGTATCGTCCTGATGCGCGGGGTCGCCGCCTGCGAATTGCTGTTCACGCGGTTGAAGATCAGGCCCGCGTTGCGGCCGATGATCGGCGGCGCATTGGTGGGCCTGATGGCGATGCTTTCCCCGCAGGTGATGTCGTCCGGGCATGGGGCCTTGCATCTGACGGGGATCTTCAAATTGCCGCTCACGGCGATCGCGCTGATTTTCGTGCTCAAGGCCCTTGCCTCGGTCGTCTCGCTCGGTTCGGGCTTTCGTGGCGGCCTGTTCTTCGCCTCGCTCCTGCTCGGCGCGCTTGGCGGCCAGCTGTTCGCATACGGGCTCAGTGCAGTGTGGCCGGGACTTCATATCGATCCGGATTCGTACGCGGTCATCGGCATGTGCGCATTGTCGGTATCCGTCATCGGCGGCCCGCTCACCATGACCTTCATTGCGCTCGAGACCACAGGCGACCTTTGGTTGACCACCGCAGTGCTGATCGCGGCGATCATTGCAATGCAGGTTACGCGCGAGTTCTTCGGCTACTCGTTCGCCACATGGCGCTTTCATTTGCGCGGCGAAACCATTCGCAGCGCGGCCGATGTCGGCTGGATTCGTGATCTCACGGTCGCGCAGATGATGCGGTCGGACGTGCGGACGACGCCGGTAGAATCATCGGTTGCCGCATTCCGCGACGCATTTCCGCTGGGATCGACCAGCCAGGTTATCGCAGTGGATGAGGACGGCCGCTATGCGGGAATGGTGCTTGTTGCGGAAGCGCACGCGGCCGAGCTCGCCGCCACTCAATCGGTGCGCACCGTTCTGCACCATGCCGACCACATGCTGTTGCCGCAGATGACTGCACGGGAAGCCATTGCAGCTTTCGACCGGTATGAAGCGGAAGCGCTGGCGGTGGTCGATTCCGTGGAACGCCGGCAGGTCACCGGACTGCTCAGCGAGGCCCACGCGTTGCGGCGCTATTCCGATGCTTCCGAACGGCAACGGCGGGAGTTGCTCGGCGAAACCTGATCCTGAATCAGGGTTTTGTCACCGTCTGCGCGGATCCGTCGGAGGTCAACTCCTGCGCCTTGACGGTCACGCGCCGCAAGTGCTGGAACTGTGGCTCGTAGCCGGGGATCGGCGCACTGAAGGCAGCAAGGCCGGCCGCGAGGATCTCGATACGATCGAGATCTGCGCGTGTTTTATCGAACGCGCGATCAAGCTCGCGTCTCACCCGATCGATTGTAGCGTCCGTGGCCATTGGTAACCTCATTACACGTGTAGGGGTAAAGCAGCCGCCGGGTGATGGTTCCGGTTTTCGATTAATTGATCGCATTTCGATTAACAAAACGTGAGGCTATTTCCGGAACCGCTGCGCTGATACGGGTTCCACGGCGCCGCTCCGGACGACGAACAAATTCGCGCGGCCCACGATGTCGCCGAAAGCCGCCGGGTCGGCACCGGTCATCCACACCTGCGCGCCCAGCGAGGACAGCGCGTCGTAAAGTGCCGCGCGCCGTTCCGGATCGAGATGGGCGACAACCTCATCGAGGAGCAGGAGCGGCGCAAAGCCGGTCATCTGTTTGATCAAGCTTGCATGGCCGAGCATGAGGCGGATCAGCAGCGCCTTCTGTTCGCCGGTGGAGGCGTCCGCGGCCGCAATATTCTTTGTCGCATGAGTGACAGCGAAATCGGACAAATGCGGTCCATCGAGCGTTCGGCCGGCGGCGGCATCGCGGGTGCGATTGTCCTTCAGGAGCGCGCGGTAGCGATCCTCGATTTCGACCGCGCTGTGGTCGGGCAATAGCTGCTCCATCCACCCTTGCAATGAGATCCGGGCTTGTGGAAATTCCGGCGCTTCATTGCGCGAAGCATCAAGCGCGGCCGACAATCGCCCGACAGTTTCGGCGCGCGCGGCAGCCACGGCAACCGCCACTTCCGCCGTTTCATGCTCGATTGCGTCGAGCCAGTGCGAGTCGTGCGGGGTATTTTCCAGGAGGCGATTGCGCGACCGCAGGGAGCGCTCGAGCGCGGCGACGCGGCTCGAATGCTGCGCATCGACCGCCAGCACCAGACGGTCGAGGAAACGCCGGCGCTCTGAGGCCGGGCCATTGAACAGCGGATCCATGGCCGGCGTCAGCCACACAACGCGCAAATGGTCCGCGAAAGCCGCGGCCGAGCCGACGCTTTCGCGATCGATGCGGCATTTGCGCGGCGGTGCGGAGTCTTCGCCCGCCGGTGGATCGATTCCGGTGCCAAGGGTGGCAAGCCCCAGCATGCCTGCAATCGAGGCTGACACCGCCCACGCGCCGTCGCCCTCCGCGAAGGCGAGTTCTTCCATGGTCGCGCGGCGCAGCCCGCGACCCGGCGCCAGCAAGGAGATCGCCTCGATGAGATTGGTTTTGCCGGCACCATTGGCGCCGGTCAGAACGACGGGGCCAATGCGATCGAGCACGATTTGCGCTGCGTGGTAGCTACGGAAATTGGTCAGCGTCAGGCGCTCAATGAAGGCGGCGGTCATGGGATTGAGTATTAACTGTCATGGCCGGACTTGTCAGCGCAAGTCGGGTTCACCCGATGTGCGCCTCGTCATTTCGTGCGGAAGTCGGGCTGCTCGACTCGACGCCATCCAGGTCTTGCTCCTCGCATAGCCCGAAGACGTGGATGCCCGGCACACGGCCGGGCATGACGACGAGCGAAACTGTACATCAACAGCTACACCCGCATCGGCATCAGTACGTAGAGGGCGCCTTTCGCGTCCTTGTCCTGAATGAGCGTGGGCGAGCCGGGATCGGCGAGCTTGAGCACGGCGACCTCGCCTTCGATCTGTGCGGCGATGTCGAGCAGGTAACGGGAATTGAAACCGATATCGAGCGGATCGGCCTCGTATTCGACTTCGATCTCCTCGGTCGCGCTGCCTGAATCCGGATTGGTCACTGAGAGGACCAGCCGGCCCCCGGTGATCGAAAGCTTGACCGCCCGGCCCCGTTCGCTTGAAACGGTTGAGACGCGATCAACGGCCGCCTCGAAACCCTTTTTGTCGACGATCAGGCTCTTGTCATTGTTGGCCGGAATGACGCGCGCATAGTCGGGGAAGGTGCCGTCGATCAGCTTGGACGTGAGCACCACGTTGCCGATGGTGAACCGGATTTTCCCGGCCGAAAGCTCGATCGCGACCTCTCCTTCGCCGGCCTCGATCAGGCGCTGGACTTCGCCCACAGTCTTGCGCGGCACGATAATGCCGGGCATGCCGGCAGCGCCTTGCGGCAGCGGCAATTCCACCTGCGCAAGCCGGTGCCCGTCGGTTGCGACCGCGCGCAGCATCCCGGCCTTTGCCGTGCCTGCCGTGTGCAAGTAGATGCCGTTGAGGTAGTAGCGCGTCTCTTCGGTTGAAATCGCGAACTGTGTTTTGTCGATGAGACGCTTCAGGTCAGCGGCGGCGACCTTGAAGGAGTGGCTCATCTCGCCGGCGGCGAGATCAGGGAAGTCGCTTTCCGGCAAGGTCTGCAGTGTGAACCGCGAGCGCCCCGCTCGCAGGGACAGCACGGCGCGGTCCCCCGATCCTTCGAGTACGATCTGCGCACCGTCAGGCAGTTTGCGCACGATTTCGTAAAACATATGCGCCGGCACCGTGGTCGAACCGCCAGGCGAGACTTCGGCCGCGATGGAATCGGTGACCTCGAGATCAAGATCGGTGGCCTTGAGGCTGAGCTTGCCGCGGTCGGCCTTCACCAGCACGTTTGCCAGAATTGGAATGGTGTTACGCCGCTCGACCACGCGATGGACGTGGCCCAGCGACTTCAAAAGTTCTGCACGCTCGACGGTAACTTTCATGGGGAGACCCGCTTCGGCGCCTTCAAATCCTAAAACCAGGCGCAACGGCAAGCCGGCGTTCGCGGAATGCGAAGCCGGGGAGCAAAGGTGACGAAAGAGCGCGCCTTTCGCAAGGGTGCGTTTTGGGCCGGCTGGCATATCCCCAGGCGTCCACAAGCCCACATCAGCAAAAGGCCCCGTCCCGGGGACAGGGCCTTTTGCCAATCGGATCACCGGCGGCGCTATTCCTGCACGCTATTCCTGCAATTGCCGCTTGAGGATCTCGATTTCCTCGGCCAACGCCATATCGTTGCCGACGAGGCCTTCGATCTTGCGCACGGCGTGCAGAACCGTGGTGTGGTCGCGGCCACCGAAGCGCCGGCCAATCTCGGGCAACGAGCGCAGGGTCAAGGTCTTCGCGAGATACATAGCCACCTGGCGGGGCCGCACGACATTTGCGGTGCGTCGCGACGACAGCAGATCAGAGCGGCTCACATTGTATTGGCGCGCCACGACCCGCTGGATGTCCTCGATCTTGACCCGCTTCGGCTCCTGCGGGCGGATCAGGTCGCGCACTTCGCGCTCGGCCATTTCCAGCGTCACGGCGTGGCCCGTCAGCTTATTGTGGGCCAACAGACGGTTGAGCGCCCCTTCCAGATCACGGCCATTGTGAGTGACAGTCTTGGCAATATAGCCGAGCACCGGCAGCGGCACGTCGAAGGCCGGGTGATGCGTCCTTGCTGCCATGACCCTTGCCTTGAGAATCTCGAAACGCAATTCTTCGCCGAGCGGCCCCATTTCGACGACCAGCCCGCCAGCCAGCCGCGAGCGCACGCGATCGTCAAGGCTTTCCAGGTCCGACGGCGGCCGATCGGAGGCGATGACAACCTGCCGACCGGCATCGATCAGGGCATTAAGCGTATGACAGAATTCCGCCTGGGTTGATTTACCCTGCAGGAATTGCAGGTCGTCGATGACGAGCACGCCGATCCCGCGCAGCGCCTCCTTGAAGGCGAGAGCCGTCTGCGTACGCAGGGCGGAAACAAAGCCGTACATGAATTTCTCGGCGGTGAGGTAGAGCACCTTTCGTTCGCCCGCTGCATTTCCCGCCCAGGTTACGGCTTGCAACAGGTGTGTCTTGCCGAGGCCGACGCCCGAATGGATATAGAGCGGGTTGAACATCACGGCGTCGCCGCGCTTGGCGCTGGCCACCTGTCTGGCCGCTGCATGTGCAAGCGTGTTCGAGCGGCCGACGACGAACGTATCGAACGTCAGGCGGGGGTCGAGCGGCGAGCCGCCGAGCGCCTCATGCACGCTGGCGTCGCCGACCAAAAGGGCGCGGCCATTGCCAATGCCATTTGTATAGCGGCCGCCATTCTCGATGGTACCGATGTCGGGCTTTGGCTTGGGCAGCACTGCAGACTTCAGGACCGCCGAGCGCACGATCAACTCGACGCGCGTCACTTTCTCTTCCTGAGCCTGCCAGCAGGCGAGGACGCGTTCGGCATAATGCGACTGAATCCAGCTTTTCAGAAAGCGCGTCGGGACCGACAAACGTACCGAGCCTTCCTCGATGGCCTCCAGATCCATGCGGGCGAACCAGCTCGAATAAACGTCGTCACCGACCTCTGCCCGCAAACGCTCTTTGACCCGCGACCAGTTCTCCTGCTCCCCGTTCGACATTGTCTTCTTCTCGATCCGATTAAAGGTGGGACGGACTCGGTTGCCCGGCCTGACGGCGGAACCGCCAACGCGCCGGAAACGGAACGCAACAACACTCGCCTGACGATGTCGTCTTTAAGATGCGGCTCTACCGGAGTTCAAAGTGGTCGGCGAAGCGGCATTGACGAGAAGTCGAGGACGTTGCGCCTTCAGTCCGCAGGTGGCGGGGTAGCGCCTCGGATTCCGACTGTGAAAAAAGACGCCATGCGGGACGGATGGCGGCTGAAATGAACGCCGCATGAAGCCAAACCGGATTGTCCGATGACGCGGGCCACAGCGACACACGAATTTGCACTGGACGGCTTCCATCCAGTGGCACCAACGTTGGTCCCCGACCCTCTCCCTGCGCCTGTCATGACTTCACCCCTCGAATTGGCTTGTGGGCTTTCGCCCTGTGGTTATGTTTCTTGTCAGTTTCTTGGCGCCTCAAAACTTTGATTGCGCCGCTTAACGAACTTACTGAGGTTGATCCTTGATTCTTTATAACTTTGACTGCCTCGGTATTTTGAAAACGTGTGCACGCAAACCAAAGCCGTTCTCATCCGCCGATGAGCGTGACGTGGAACCTTGTTTCTGAGCGTGCCCGAAGAATTCCCGGGCGCGTTTTTCAAGATACACAAGCGATGTGGGCCCGCAACGAAATTCACAAGTGTGGCGGTAAGAGAAAACACAATTTGGGCAGCTGTTGCGCTAACGCCACTCTTTCGTTTTACCCAACGTGTTGGAGTCGCGCGCAATTTCGACGCTAAAATTCCTTGCTGGCACCAAAAGAACGCCAAAACATTTTAAAATCTACCGCCGACAGAAAATGCCTGTCACATATGCATTTTTTGGGTCCTCGCTTCGCTTTCCTCTTAAGTCATTATCGAGGCGAAAAAAAATCTGAGCGAATTTTTGGGTAGCCCCCATCCCAAAACCCGTTGACATCGCTGGCCAACGCGAGTGGGACGGCGATTTGATCGAGCAAATGCTTGGCGAGCAAATTTCTCTGACGCCGCGATGACGCTTTGACTACAGCGACGCGGCGGCCCGTCCGTTTTGCTGGAAGCGCCGTTCGGTCGTCATTTACAAGATTTAGAAGCGAATTGATCTGCGCAACATGCTCAGCGCAATCGATCACTTACCAAGTTTGGCAATGCGGTGGGCGAGGCGCGATACTTTCCGGCTGGCATTATTCTTGTGCACGATGCCGCGCTGTGCCGCTCGCATGATGACAGGCTCTGCTGCCTCGAAAGCCGCAAGAGCGGCCTTGCGGTCGCCGCTTTGGATTGCCTCTTCGACTTTGCGAACAGAATTTCTCAGCACCGAACGGCGCCCCTTGTTCACTTCGGTCCGTCGCGCGATCACGCGCGTCGCTTTACGGGCGGACTTGGTATTGGCCATCGATCTCTCGTTCGCAGCTGGCGCCTTCGGCGGGTATTCGCGAAAGCGACTAGGTTTTACAAGATGTTACGGCGGCGAAAACTCTCGCCGTCAAGGCTGAGGCTTATAGTGACGCCACGCGCAGGCGTCAACGTCCGCAATACGCGTGGGTCAGGCCACGCGCCGGGATCTTACCGCGTCGTGGCCGGCGATGACGGACGCGCGATCGGCGGCCGAGAATGCTGCCAGCGGCGGTCTTACGCGTCCCAGGCCGGCATCGCCATGAATATGAGCAAGCAGCGCCTTCACCCCCGAGACAAGTGCCTTGCCGTCGAACAGCTTTCGGATCGTGACGGCCGCATCGAGCGCGCCGGTGTCGCCTTGACCCCAGGCTCGTCCGCAAAGATCGGCGTTGACGTTGGCCGTCGCCGAGATGCAACCCGCGAAAACGCCGGACCGTGCCTCGATCAGGCAGGCTTCGGTTGACGGGAATACCGAAAAATTTTTGGAGATCGCCGCGGCCGAGCGGGCATAGGCCATGTCGCCGGAAGAGTCCTTGAGACCCACAATGCGAGATGGGTAAGCGTCGAGTAACCGACGGATCAAGGCCACGTGCCAGGGCAGCCCCGACATCGCCGGGAAATGATAAAGATAGATCGGGATCGGCTTTCTTCCCGTCGCGTTCACCAGCGTGTCGACATAAGCAATCAAGCCGTCGTCGGGCACTCCCTTGTAATAGAAGGGCGGGAGCACAAGCGCACCTCCAAAGCCGAGCTCGGCCGCGTGGCGCGTCAACGCAACTGCATCCGATACCGCAGCGGCACCAGTCCCAACCATCAGGCGGTGCAATGGCAGGCCGTTGGCCTTGTAGGCGTCCATGACGGCCTTGCGCTCGTCGAGCGAGAATGAGGTCGCTTCGCCGGTCGTGCCGAGGACGTTGAGGCCATCGCAGCCATTGTCGAGCAGATAACGCGCCAGGTTCACGGCGCGTTTGAGGTCGGGAGCTCCGCTCTCGTCAATTGGGGTGGCGACGGCGGCGATGACGCCTGAAAGTCTTGCTGCAGACATATGTTACCTCAGGTACAGCGTCATGGTTGGGCCAGGCCGGGCCATGTCTGGCCAGGACGATCAACGACTTAGCCACTAACATTATATGCGGCAAGCGCTGCCATGTTGACCAGCTGATTGTCTTTGGCCCCGAGCTGGACGATTTGCACGGGCCGATCGAGCCCGACCAATAGCGGGCCAATGACAGTGGCACCGCCGAGCTCCTGCAACATCTTGGTTGAGATTGATGCCGAGTGAAACGCCGGCATCACCAGGACGTTTGCCGGACCCGAAAGGCGGCAGAACGGATAGGCCGCGGCCAATTCCGGATTGAGCGCGATGTCGGCCGCCATTTCACCGTCGTACTCAAAATCGACCCGCTTGCCGTCAAGTATCTTCACGGCCTCGATGACGCGCGTCGAACGCTCGCCTGCGGGATGTCCGAACGTGGAGAAAGCGAGAAGCGCCAGCCGGGGTTCATAGCCAAGCCGGCGCGCGACACCGGCGGCTTCGACCGCGATGTCGGCAATCTCCTGCGCATCCGGCATTTCGGTCACGGCCGTGTCGGCGACCAGCACCGTTCGGCCGCGGGCCACGACGACCGACACACCGATCACGCGGTGTCCTGGCTTGGGATCAATCACGTGACGGATGTCTTCCAGCGCGACCGAGAAATTGCGGGTCACACCGGTGACCAGCGCATCGGCGTCGCCGAGCGCGACCATGCAGGCAGCAAAATGATTGCGGTCCTGATTGACCAGCCGCTGGCAATCGCGCACCAGATAGCCGCGCCGCTGCAGACGCTCGTACAGGTAATTGATGTAAGCGGCATTGCGGGTTGAAAGCCGCGCATTGACGATCTCGATGCCTTCGCCGAGTTCGACCCCGCTCTCGAGCGCAGACTGACGTACGCGATCTTCGCGTCCGACCAGAAGCGCGGTGCCGAGCCCCTGGTGCACGAAGCTCGCGGCTGCGCGGATCACCTGCTCCTCTTCGCCTTCGGCAAAGACCACGCGTTTGGGCTGCCGTCGCAGCCGGTCAAATACATGCACCAGCGTTCCCGCGATCGGGTCCCGTCGCGCACTCAGCTGGTGGCGGTAGGCATCCATGTCGACGATCGGCTTGCGCGCGACGCCGGTATCCATCGCGGCCTGTGCGACCGCGGGTGGCACGTAAGAGATCAGCCGCGGATCGAACGGCACCGGAATGATGTAGTCGGACCCGAATTTTGGCCGCGCGCCATAGGCGCTCGTCACTTCGTCCGGCACGTCCTCGCGGGCAAGCGCTGCGAGCGCGCGCGCGGCAGCGATTTTCATTTCCATGTTGATGGCAGAGGCGCGCACGTCGAGCGCGCCTCTGAAGATGTAAGGGAAGCCGAGCACATTGTTGATCTGGTTTGGATAGTCCGACCGCCCCGTTGCCATGATGGCGTCGTCGCGCACCGCTGCCACCTCCTCGGGAGATATTTCAGCGTCGGGATTGGCCATGGCAAAAATGATCGGCTTGGCCGCCATCGACTTGATCATGGCCGGAGTGAAAGCGCCTTTGACCGAAAGCCCAAAGGCCACGTCAGCGTCCTCGAACGCCTCGGCCAGCGTTCGCTTCGAGGTTTTGATGGCGTAGCCGGATTTCCACTGGTTCATGCCGTCCTTGCGGCCCTGGTAGATCACGCCTTTGGTGTCGCAGAGGATCAGGTTCTCCGGCTTGAAGCCGATCGATTTGAGCAATTCGAGGCAGGCGATGCCGGCCGCGCCCGCGCCATTGCACACCAGCTTGGTGGTCGCGATCTCGCGACCGGTCAGATCGAGCGCGTTGAGCAGTCCGGCGGCGGCAATGATGGCGGTGCCATGCTGGTCGTCATGGAAGACCGGAATGTCCATCAGCTCGCGCAGGCGCTGTTCGATCACGAAGCATTCCGGCGCCTTGATGTCTTCGAGATTGATACCGCCCCAGCCCTTGCCCAGCAGCTTGACGCAATTGA
>DASXLC010000136.1:0-2582 GCA_036496445.1 Pseudolabrys sp.
GCTGGTGCCGCCTGATATAGTAATGGCGATTCTTCCGTGGGCATCGGCGAGTTTCTGCATCGCCAGGGCCACCGTCGAATTCGGCATGTCCACGACAGCGCCTACATGAGCTTCGTTGAACCACTGCGTTGCTATAGCGGAAGCGACATCGACCTTGTGTTTGTGATCGGCGAAAAACACGCGGATTTTGCTGCCGAGGGCGTCACCGCCGAAATCTTCGACAGCCATGTTGGCGGCAACGACCGAGCCCTCGCCGGCTAGAGTAGCGAAAAGGCCGCTCATATCTGTCAGCACGCCAATATTGATGTTGGGGTCACGCCCTCGCTGTCCACGCACGGCAAGCGGCCATGTAGCCGCCGTGCCGCCCAGAAGCGTCATGAATTGGCGTCGCCGCACTTCGCCCCCAGCCTCAGGAGACACCCAGTGTATCGGCTCAAACGGGTAGTTTGAAGAGAGCTACGCTCGGATAAATTCCCTACCGCATTGCACAACTAACGTCGCTAATGGGATGGTCCGGCCGTGCTCCTGCCCCGCCAGCAAGCAAAGCTGGCAAGGGGCGCCGAAGACAAGGAGCACGCCATGTCTCAGACACCCAATACGGCGATCGCCGTGATCGGCATCGATATCGGCAAGAACTCGTTCCACGTCGTTGGCCACGATGCGCGCGGCGCCATCGTGCTGCGGCAAAAGTGGTCGCGTGGCCAGGTGGAAGCACGGCTCGCCAATCTACCGCCTTGCCTGATCGGCATGGAAGCCTGCGTCGGCGCACCTCACCTGAGCCGCAAACTTGCATTGCTTGGTCACGATGCCAGGTTGATGCCGGCCAAATATGTCCGCCCCTATAGCAAGGGACAGAAGAACGACTTCAATGATGCCGAAGCGATTGCCGAAGCCGTGCAGCGCCCGACGATGAAGTTCGTAGCGACCAAGACCGCGGAGCAACTGGATTTGCAGGCGCTGCATCGGGTGCGCGAGCGGCTGGTGTCGCAACGCACCGGAATCATCAACCAGATTCGCGCCTTCATGCTGGAACGCGGGATCGCCGTGCGTCAGGGTATCGGATTCCTGCGCACGGAACTGCCCTCCATCCTTGCGACGCGCACCGATGCCCTGTCGCCACGCATGTTGCGTGTCATCGAGGATTTGGCAGGCGACTGGCGCCAGCTGGATCAGCGCATCGGTGGCCTATCTGGCGAGATCGAAGCACTGGCCCGTCAAGATCAGGCATGTTCGCGCCTGATGACGGTGCCTGGCATCGGGCCGATTATTTCGAGCGCCATGGTGGCGGCGATCGGCACTGGAGACGTATTCTCCAAAGGCCGCGACTTCGGCGCCTGGCTCGGACCCAAGCAGATATCGACAGGAGACCGCACGATCCTCGGCAAAATCTCGAGGCGCGGCAATCGCTACCTGCGCGTTCTGTTCGTGCAGGCGGCATGGGTTGTGCTCGTCAAAATAAAGAACTGGGAACGCTACGGGCTCAAATCCTGGATCGAAGCCGCCAAGAGGCGGTTGCACCACAACGTGCTGGCGATCGCGCTCGCCAACAAGCTTGCCCGCATCGCCTGGGCGGTGCTGGCTAAAGGACGCGCCTTCGAGCTGACGAAGACTGACGATGCTGACGTCCGACCCGCTTGTTCCTCGCGCCGTGCTCGGCGCCGTCAAGGCGCAGCCTGGCAACGCCGGAGCCAGCCGCAAGCCAAGCGCGACGGCCGGCCTTGAAACCGCCCCTGCGCGCGACGCGATCGACGCTCTGCGGGCCGGGACGAAGGAACGGCCCTTGGCTCGAACAAAGGAACTGCACGATGTGAGGAGCAAGCGATGACGTAACCCTATCAACAGTTTCCAGCCGAGGTCTGCGAGAGGACAAGACAAAATGGAGGATCGGTCTTCCGAGCGCGTTCGAACACTGGTGACCCAAATGGCCCAATCGAGGCCTGTCCGCTAATCAGAACGCACGCGCGCTGATATCCATGATGGCCCGGAGCAAATGCTCCAATCAGAGGCCGGATACATTGATGCAAGACCGCCGCCGCCAATTCGAGGAAATCTTCTTGCAACGCACGGCCGGACCACTGGCAAGAACTTTTTGACGTTTTGCAGCATTGGTCGGGGTGCGGTCACGTGTCCGGCCTGTTGATGCGGCGGGTGTGGCCGCTGGCCCTAATGCTCTGCGCGGATCGGGTCCCAAACAAAAAAAAAGCACTTTAGAAGAGGTGCGTTGACCCAAGCGGGTTCTCCCGATCCCCGGAACAACCGTATCTGCATTACGTCGTCATGCCCTCGCCAATTGGTGTTACCGAACTGTCTGCTGGCGAACTCATGCTGCCAGCAACAGTTTCGGCTCCTTGTACCTCTCGCCCCGGACCATGATGGCCCAGGCCATCCGAGCAATCTTGTTGGCGAACGCCACGGCTGCCACCTTGGTTGGCCGACGCTCCATTAATCGGGCAAGCGACGGCCGCTTCTGCGTTCCGTGCTTGCGCGCATAGCGGATAACGGCCATTGCGCCGACTACCAGCAACCACCGCAAATATCGATTGCCCTGCTTGGTGATGCTGCCGAGCCTGTCTTTGCCACCG
>DASXLC010000137.1:0-31691 GCA_036496445.1 Pseudolabrys sp.
GATCCGGACGTTCGAGCGCCCGGCTTGAATTTTTTCGCTGCTTGAATAGTTATATTTTTGATTCGCCATGCAGAACGCCGCTCGCGCACTGACACAGCAATTCCTCGCCTGGATCGCGGAGGCGCCGCGCAGCTATGCCGATGCAGAGGCCTGGCGGAGGAGCTGCCCCCATTTATCGATTTGGGAAGACGCCATCGCCGACGGACTGGTTCGGTTCGAAAACGACAGCAGCATGAAAGATTCACGAATTGTGCTGACAGCCCGAGGGCGCTCATTCCTCAAAATGAATTGATCACGTTCGGGTGCCCGCGAAGGAAATTAAGACTGGCGGTGAGGGGTTTTGGCCCATGACTTGTTTGTGCAGGAATCGTCGTGAATAAACCCGTGGATCCTCGACTCGTCTGGGTAGCCACCGTCCTCGCGGTGGCGGTCTTCGTCGTGTATGTCGCGCACATCTAGACTTGGGGCTTACCCCGTCCCGCATTACCCCATTCCCTTGCGGCTTGACCTCACCTGATCGTTCGATCACATTAGAACAAAACAAGAACACGAAAGGAAGACGGTCCCAGCAGCTGGGGCCGAATACTTCGTATGTTCAAAGGCTTGTCGATGATCGCGCAGTTGCGTCAACGCCTTTTGGCTCTGCAAAGAGCGCCCGGGCTCAGGAAGGGCCCCGGGACCCTGCCCCTTGGTATTCCCGCCATCGATACGATGCTTGGCGACGGCCTCATGCGTGGCGCGCTGCACGAAATTTCAGCACCGGGTGAGGCTCATCTCGCGGCAGTGACCGGGTTTGCTTTGGGACTGGCGGCGCTTTCCGC
This sequence comes from Pseudolabrys sp., assembly GCA_036496445.1. Lineage (GTDB taxonomy): Bacteria > Pseudomonadota > Alphaproteobacteria > Rhizobiales > Xanthobacteraceae > Pseudolabrys. Next base: position 822 of record DASXLC010000137.1, read on the forward strand.
CCCCTCACCTCGTTTGGTTTTGATCGCCGAGGACATGGCGCTCGCCGAAAGCGGTGCGCTGCATGGCGCAGGCCTCGATGCCTTTGGCCTCGCGCCCGAGCGTCTGGTGATGGTTGCCGTCGCGCATCGCCGCGATCTGTTGTGGGCGATGGAAGAGGCCTTGCGTTGCCGCACTGTCAACGCGGTGATCGGAGAAATTCGCTGCGGCGGAATCGATAGTGTTGCGGCGCGGCGACTCTCGTACGCCGCGGCGGAAAGTGGCGCATTGGCGCTGTTGCTGCGTGCATCTCCCTCGAACGACGCTTCCACTGCCGCCACTCGCTGGATCGTCGGCACTGCACGTTCCGTGGGCACACATGGCCCCGGCGCGCCACGCATTTCCGCACAACTTATCCGCAACCGCCGCGGTCCGGTCGGATCATGGATTCTCGAATGGAGTGACAGCGATGGACAATTCATCCTCGCAACGCTTGCTCAGCCTGTGGCTGCGCCGACTCTCGACCGACCGCATCGCCAGGTTGCGTGAAAAGTCACGCGAGCAGTCAGCGCCGCTGGTTGTCGCCGGCAAGCGCAACAATGTCGAAGTCCTGACAGCCGTCGATGATGCCGCAGAGCGGCTCGGCCTCTTACCTGGCCTCACGTTGGCGCAAGCGCGCGCCATGCATCCAGATATCGAGGCGGCGCCCGAAGACATCGATGCCGATGCTGTCCTGATCGAGTCCATTGCCGACTGGTGCCTGCGTTACACACCACTGGTAGCCTGCAATACACCCGATGGCCTGCTGCTGGACATCAGTGGCTGCGCACATCTTTACGGCGGCGAGCATGAACTGGTCGCCGATCTCGGCAGCCGTCTGGAAGACGCTGGCTTTGCCTATTCGCTCGCCATTGCCGGCACTATCGGCGCCGCGTGGGCTGTCTCGCATCATGGAAAACCGGCAAGTTATGCTTGCGGCGAAGAACGTGCGCTACTCACACCATTGCCACTGTCCGCGTTGCGGCTTCCGCCGGCAACAATCGCAGGTCTTGCCCGTGTTGGCTTGAAGTGCATCGGCGATATCGTCGACCTGCCGCGCGCACCGCTCACTGCTCGCTTCGGCCCCGAAGTGCTGCGCCAGCTCGATCGTGCACTCGGACACGAACATGAGCCGCTGACACCGCGGTTACCCGTTGCGCCTTATGCCGCCGAGCAACGCTTTGCCGAACCGATCGCGCGCGAGGAGGATGTCCTGGCAATTACGGAACGGTTGGCGCGCCGGTTGCAATTCGCACTGGAGCGGCGAGGCGATGGGGCCCGACGTATCGAGTTGAGCTTGTTCCGCACCGACGGCGTCGTGCGGCGTATCGCTGCCGGCACCTCGCGGCCACTGCGCAACCCGGGCGAGATCCGCGCGCTGTTCGTGGAGAGGCTCACCGCACTCGCCGATGTGCTCGATCCCGGTTTCGGTTTTGATATGGCGCGGCTATCGGTCGTTGTTGCCGAGCCCGCGCCTCCCGAGCAGATCGGTATTGCCGGCGGTGAGGATGCGGCCGAGCTCTGCCGCCTTGTCGATCGCTTTAGCGCGCGGCTGGGTGCACGCCGCGTATGCCGCCTAGCGGCTCAGGACAGCCATATTCCGGAACTGGCCGAGGCTGCTCTCCCCGCGCAGGCCGTCAATGTCGATGCCGGTTGGGATGCATTCCGTCGTTATCGCAAGGAGATAGAGCTTTCGCCGCGTCCGCTGCGGCTGCTGTCGCGGCCAGAACCAATTGAAGCGGTGGCGGAAGTGCCGGATGGACCGCCCTTGCGCTTCCGGTGGCGGCGCGCCCTGCACGAGGTAATCGCTGCCGAAGGCCCCGAGCGCATCGAGGGCGTCTGGTGGAGCGAACACGGCGGGCCCGCGCGCGATTACTTCCGCGTGGAGGACAAGAGCGGCCTGCGTTTCTGGCTCTTCCGTGCGGGACTTTATCGCGACCTCCCCCAAGGAGCAGCGGCGCCAAGCTGGTTCCTGCACGGGACATTTGCGTGAGGTTTAGAAAGTGTAATGCGTTATCTCGAATTCGCCGTCGCCTCCAATTTCTCCTTTCTGCGCGGCGCCTCGCACCCCGAGGAGCTCATGGTGCAGGCTGCCCATATCGGGATCGCCGGTCTTGGCCTGTGCGACCGCAATTCTGTCGCCGGCGTTGTGCGCGCACATCTGGCCAAGCGCGAGCAAAATTTATCGTTGCGTTATCACCCGGGTGCACGGCTCGTGTTTGCCGACGGCACGCCTGACATTCTTGTCTATCCGCGAGACCGTGCCGGCTGGGGAAGGCTAACCCGCCTGCTCACGCTCGGAAATCTTCGCGCAGAAAAGGGTGAATGCATTCTTCGCCTTGACGACCTGCTGTCGCATGTCTTCGGGCTTGAATTGATTGTCATGGGTGGCCCTGCACGACTGCTGGGGCGCCTGCGCGAAACTGCACCGCATCGCGTCCGTCTCGCCGCCTCCATGCTTTACCGTGGACGCGACCGCGCCAGACTCGCGTGCACAAGGAAAAACGCACGTGATGCACAGGTGCCGCTGATCGCCGTCAACGACGTGCTCTATCATCATCCCGACCGGCGGTCGCTTGCGGACGTGCTTACCTGCATCCGCGAGAAAACCACCATCGACCGGATCGGGCGCAAGCTCGCCGTGAATGCCGAGCGATATTTGAAACCGCCACAGGAAATGCTGCGGCTATTCCACGATGCGCCGGAAGCAATCGAGGAAACAATGGCGCTTAGTGACGCTCTTTCCTTTTCGCTCGACTCGCTGCGCTATGAATATCCGGATGAAGAGATCAACGGCTTCGACAATGCCCAGGATGCGCTAACGCACCTTACTTATGAAGGGGCCACCCGCCGCTATCCGCAAGGGCTTCCGGACAAGGTGCGCGTCAATCTCGAGCACGAGCTCAAGCTGATCGCGCAACTGCAATATGCGCCCTATTTCCTCACCGTCTATAACATCGTGAATTTTGCGCGCTCGCAAAACATTCTCTGCCAAGGCCGTGGTTCAGCAGCCAATTCCGCGGTCTGTTTCTGTCTCGGCGTCACCGAAGTCGATCCTGACCGTGCCGATCTGTTATTCGAGCGTTTCATTTCGCCCGAGCGGCGCGAGCCGCCCGATATCGATGTCGATTTCGAGCATGAGCGGCGCGAAGAGGTCATTCAATACATCTACCGCAAATACGGACGCGAACGCGCGGGCATCGCCGCCACCGTGATTTCCTATCGCGGCCGCTCGGCGATCCGCGAGGTTGGCAAGGCTTTTGGCCTCTCCGAGGACACCATCGGAGCGCTGTCGTCCTCGATCTGGGGTGGCGGCGGCGGCGCGGTATCAAAAGATGCCATCACCCGCACCGGTCTCGACCCGCAAAGCCGGCGTATGTGCCAGGTTCTTGCACTCGCGCAAGAAATCAACGGCTTTCCGCGCCACCTCTCCCAACATGTCGGCGGCTTTGTCATTACTCGCAGCCGACTCGACGAAGTCATGCCGATCGGTAATGCGGCGATGGATGACCGCACCTTCGTCGAATGGGACAAGGACGATCTCGACGCGCTGGGCATTTTGAAAATCGATGTCCTCGGGCTCGGCATGCTGTCCTGCCTGCGCAAGGCATTCGATCTGGTGGGCAAGCATTACGGAGAACAGCTTACACTTGCCGCCATTCCTTCCGAGGATCCGGCAGTCTACCGCATGCTGTGCCGGGCGGATTCGCTCGGCGTGTTCCAGGTGGAAAGCCGCGCGCAAATGACCATGCTGCCGCGTCTCGCGCCAAAAAATTTCTATGACCTGGTGATCGAGGTCGCGATTGTGCGGCCGGGGCCGATCCAGGGTGACATGGTGCATCCTTATCTACGCCGCCGGCGCGGACAGGAACAGGTCACCTATCCGTCGAAAGAATTAGAAGCGGTGCTGCACAAGACTCTGGGTGTGCCGCTGTTCCAGGAGCAGGCGATGAAGATCGCCATTGTCGCTGCCGGCTTCACGCCCTCGGAGGCCGACCGGTTGCGCCGCGCCATGGCGACCTTCAAACGCGTCGGCACCATCGGCACTTTCCAGTGCAAGATGATCGACGGGATGCTGGCCAATGGCTACGAACGCGACTTCGCCGAGCGCTGTTTCCAGCAGATCGAGGGTTTCGGCGAATACGGCTTTCCGGAGAGTCATGCGGCAAGTTTCGCCCTGCTGGTCTATGCCTCTGCTTGGCTGAAATGCCGCTATCCGGATGCCTTTGCTGCTGCACTTTTGAATGCCCAGCCAATGGGGTTTTATGCACCGGCGCAAATCGTGCGCGACGCGCGCGAGCATGGCGTCGAAGTGCGGCCGCCCGACATCAACCATTCGCGCCGGGATGCGACGCTCGAATCGGGTCCACAGGCGGCCGAGCGCCTGCACGAGTTGCATCGAGAGATGCGCGATGATGTTTATACAACGCACGCAGTCCGGCTCGGCCTGCGCGAAATCAAAGGACTGAGCGAAGAAGATGCCAAACTGGTCGTGGAAAGGCGCGACGTTGCATACGACTCCGTGCGCGACATCTGGCTGCGCACCGGACTTTCTCCGCGTGTGCTCGAACGGCTGGCCGACGCCGACGCCTTCGGCTCGCTCGGTCTGACCCGCCGGGAAGCGCTTTGGGCGGCCAAGGCTCTTGGCCGGGTTGGCGACCGCGATGACGATCTGCCGCTGTTTGCCGCCGATAGGAGCGCCGCGCCGGCATGCATCGTTTCGCGTGAACCTGATGTGCGCCTGCCGCCGATGCCGATCGGCGAGGAAGTCATTAACGACTACCGTTTCCTGCACCTGTCGCTGCGCGCACATCCGGCGCAATTCCTGCGTCCTGACCTTGATGCCCGCGGCATCGGGCACAACGAGGCGCTACACCATATGGCGTCTGGCGCGCGCGTGCGCATTTCCGGGTTGGTCACCTGCCGGCAGCGGCCGGGTTCGGCCAACGGAGTCGTGTTCATGACCATCGAAGATGAAACCGCGGTCGCCAATGTGATCGTGTGGCCAAAAGTATTCGAACGCCTGCGCCCCGTGGTCCTAGGCGCACGCTATGTGGCAGTCACCGGTTCTGTGCAGGAGGAAAGTGGTGTCATCCATGTCGTCGCCGAGCAATTGGAGGATTTGACGCATTTTCTGGCACGACTGGCTGAGCACGGCACCGAAATCGACGGCCTGGCGCGCTGCGACGAGGTGCGCCGGCCGATTGAGGAGCAGCGCGAGGCGCGGCTCGCCGGCGGCCGTCAAAACCGGCTTGTCCGGCTCATGCGCGAAATGCCCGAACTCGCCGGCGACCTCGATGTTTCCGCGCGCGGCTCTGCACATGCACCGACGCGGCGGTCTATTGCGGCACAACCTCGCCGCGCCCGACATTGACGCGGTTGGTTTCAAGCGAGCCATCCGGCTTTTTGATCGCACGTACAATCGCGATACGGGCGCCGGGTTTCAGCTCGCCCTTATCGCCAGCCTGATAAGCAAGGATACGGGCATCCGGAGGCACGATGATTTTCTTCTCCCCGTCCTTGTATTTAACAACCACCACGCGCCCATCGACACTGGCGACTGTCTGATCGACAGTGCCGTTCGTCATTGTGCTGTTCGGCCGCGCATCCCACGGCCGGTGGCCCTCGCTCAACCCACGCTGCGACTCCGCCAAGACCGTCACCTGAATCGCCCGCTGGCTCCCGTCCGGCTGCGGAGTAGCGCCGACGCCGATATACGCACCCGGCTTGATGTCGGCGATCGTCGCCTCGGCGACACCGAATACCGTAGCGTCCGCGGTGAGATTGACTTTCACCTCACCGAGCTTTTCCGATTTGACCGCCAATACGCGACCATCGAAGTTCTCGACGGTGCCGGCAACGCGTACCGAGGCCGGTTGTTGCGCAAGCCCGCCAGCGGCAGACGCAACAATGATGACACCGGCAATGAAGATATCTTTGAACATCACATCGCCGGCGTTACATTGCGGCCGATATACAGCGATTTCGCCAGCACCGAGCCGTCCGGTTGCTTGTCCCAGCCGAAAATGATGATCGGAGTCCCCGCCTTGATCTCTTCTTTCTTGGCTGCCGCGGCGGCGGCAATGACGGTCTGCGGCGTGACAATAATTTTCTTTTCTCCGTCCTTATATTTCACCGTCAGCGTCTCGCCGTCCTTCTCCTTCACCATGCTCGTCACGTAGGCATTGGTCATCGTGCTGTTTGGCCGCGCGTCCCAAGGGCCGTGCCGGTCGGGCACCACGCCACGTTGCGCCGGCAGAAAAATATGGATCGAGAACGCCTCGATGCTGTCGTCCGGCTTGGGCATGCCGGCTATGCCGATAAACGTATCGTTCTTGATGTCGGAGAGCGACGCCTTCTCGAGTGCCGATATGCGCGCATCGTCGGCAAGCTTTACATCGAGCATCGTGCCGTCGCGTGCCTTGAGGACATAAGTCGTACCATCGACCTTCTCGACCTGTCCTCGGATACGTCCCTGCTGCTGCGCGTAGACGGTTGTCGCGAAAAACAGAGCAATTGCCACCGTGCCGATTGTCCGGCGCGTCATATTCGACTTGTACATTATGAACATCCTCCCGATCTGGCTCCGGCAAAGAGCCGGTCGCAATCAGGCGAATAACCCCAATTCGAGCAGGTTATTCCTCACTTTTTCTTGAGCAGATCGGCCTCAATCAGCGCTCGCAACTCCGCCGTCACTTCCGGACGCACGCCAAACCACAGCTGGAAGCCACGTACCGCCTGATGCAGCAGCATCCCAAGGCCGTCCGCTGTTCGTAACCCCCGTGCGCGAGCCAAGGCAAGCAGCCCCGTTACAAGAGGGTCATAGACCAGGTCGGCGACCACCAAGGAAGGAGGACAGCGTAGATTAAGTTCAAGCCGCGGCTGCCCAACCATGCCGAGGGTGGTGGTATTCACCAAAAGGCCGGCGCCGCCGAGCAACCCGGTGGTTTCCTCCCAACTGGCAACTTGTATGCGGTTGCCGAATTTTTTCTGCAGTGCTTTCGCGCGCGCGGCCGTGCGATTGATCACATAGATGCGGCCGACTTCGCGCGCCAGAAGCGCGAATATCACCGCGCGTGCGCCGCCGCCGGCTCCGAGCACCACGGCTGTCGACAGACCGCGATCCCAGCCCGGTGTGACGGCATCGAGATTAGCAAGAAACCCCTCGACATCAGTATTGGTCGAGCGCAGCCTGTCATCATCGTACCAAAGCGCGTTGGCGGCCCCGACCGCGCGCGCCCGGTCGTCAGGTTCCGTCAACTTGAGCGCGACCTCTTTGTGTGGAACCGAAATGTTCGCGCCGATATAGCCATTGGCACGCAAATTACTGACGAAATCGGCGAACTTCTCCGGCGGCACGGCCTCGCGCCGGTACTCGGCATTGAGATTGTGCTGCTTGATCCAGTAATTGTGGATTAACGGCGAGCGCGAATGGCCGGCGGGCCAGGCGATAACGCAGACGGCTTTGTGTTCTTTACTCATTACTCCGCTACATTATGTTGCGCCGGCGACCGGTGCATGTAATCCGCGCCGCGCGCGCCGTCAACGCTTGCAGTTTTCCCTCACTTATGGATCTGAAAATAGGGCCGAAACGAGACACTCATGAAATCCATTTTCCTCGACTGCAACGACCAGCTTGCTCCGGTTTGGGAACGAGTCGCCCGGCCGGACGATCCGCCAATCGATGTAAACCGCAAGGCTTTTGGGCGCGACGAGCTGCCGTACATCATTGGCGGTTACGACATCGCAATCGACGACCACTCCTACATGCCGACGCCGTTGGTGGCGCAGTGCCCCGACCTCAAGCACATCGTTTTCCTCGGCACCGGGCCCGCCAGCTACATGAATGTCGCTGAGCTCAACGCGCGGGGCATCAAGGTGCATATCATCAAGGGCTACGGTGACACCGCGGTCGCCGAACACACCATTGCGCTGCTATGGGCCTGTGCGCGCGATCTCGCTCGCATGGATCGCGAGGTGCGCGACGGCGTATGGACACCGCACGAAGGCGTGCAACTCCTCGGCAAAACGCTGGGCGTGATCGGCCTTGGCGGTATCGGCCGCGAGGTGGCGCGTATCGGTAAGGGCATGGGAATGAACGTGATCGGCTGGAATCGCACCAGACACGCCGAGATCGACGTCCCGCTGGTCGACATCGACACCCTGCTCGCCCGCGCCGATGTCGTGTCGATGAACTTGACCCTCGGTGATGAGACACGCGGCTTTCTGTCCGCCGACCGGATCGCGCGCATGAAGAAAGGGGTCATATACGTCAACACTGCGCGCGGCGCGTTGGCCGACGAGGCCGCGCTGATCGCAGCGCTCAAAAGCGGGCACATTCGTCACGCAGGCCTCGACGTGTTCCACAACGAGCCGTTGCCGCCCGATCATCCCCTCGCAAAGCTTGAGAATGTGACGCTGTCGGCGCACGCAGCGTTCCGCACGCCTGAGGCGTCTGAAACATTGCTGCGCCGTGCGATCGATATCGTGAGAAAGCTCGTTGGCTAGCTTGAGTGTGCGCTCGGGGCGATGGGGCCGCACCCGAGTACGCGGACGCCTCCTTGAATTTGCTCGGAACGGCCCGCATTGACCTGCCCGCTTTCCCGGTCACAATAAGAAAAAAGCGGGGAAGACACGTGAAGCCGGCGCCATTTGCCTACAAAAAGGTGCGATCGCTCGACGAGGCGGTGGCATTGCTCGGCGAGAAGGAGGCGAAGGTGCTGGCGGGCGGGCAGAGCCTGATCGCCACACTCAATATGCGGCTATCGTCCCCAAGCCTGTTGATCGATATCAACGGCCTTGATGGCCTCAGCGGTATTTCCGAGAAAGGTGGAGCGGTCGAAGTCGGTGCACTCGCGCGCCATGCCCAGGCCGAGCGCTCCGACGTAATTGCCAAGCATGCGCCACTGATCGCGCGCGCCCTGCCGCACATCGGCCATCCTGCGATCCGCAATCGCGGCACCCTCGGCGGATCCATCGCGTTCGCCGATCCAGCGGCCGAACTGCCGGCTTGCCTGCTGGCGCTTGACGGTGAAGTCGACGCAACGGGACCTAAAGGCAAGCGCACCATCAAGGCGCAGGATTTCTTCCGGGGTCTGTTCGAAACTGCATTGGCGCCGCAAGAAGTGTTGACGGCCATTCGCGTGCCCGCCGCCGATAAAGGCGCGCGCGTAGGATTTGCAGAGCTGGCGCGCCGCCACGGCGACTATGCGATTGTCGGACTCGCCGCCAGCGCGCGTGCGGATGGCAAGGGCTTGTCCAACGTCCGTCTGGCCTATTTCGGCGTCGGGAATACGCCGGTGCGCGCGAAAAAAGCCGAGGCGGCGCTGGCGAGTGGTAATATTGACGCCGCAGTTGCCGCGCTCGATCTTGATCCGAACGACGATGTTCAGGCGACAGCCCGGCTAAAAAAGCATCTCGCCGGTGTGCTGCTCCGCCGCGTGGCCAAGCAATTACTGGAGGCGGGGTCATGAACAGCTACGCCCTCGATATTGCCCTGACTGTCAACGGCGAGCGCGTCAGCAAGCGCGTGGATGCGCGCAAGACACTGGTCGATTTCCTGCGTGACGACCTTGCTCTCACGGGGAGTCATGTGGGCTGCGAGCATGGCGTGTGCGGCGCCTGCACCGTGAGAGTAGACGGCGAGATTATCCGCGGCTGCCTGATGCTGGCAGCACAATGCGACGGCGCCACGGTGGATACTATCGAGGGAATGTCGGATTCCGGCGAAATCGCCGATCTGCAGGCGGCGTTCGAGCAGCGGAATGCCTTACAGTGCGGCTACTGCACTCCGGGCATGCTCGCAGCCGCGCAGGATCTCCTCAAACGTGGCGCTGTCCCGAGCCGTGACGACATTCGCGAGCATTTATCCGGCAACTACTGCCGCTGCACCGGCTACCACGCCATCGTCGACGCGGTGGAAGCTGTGGCGCAGGCGCGCGCGAAAGGGAGGTAGGTCATGAACGAACACGCCCACCCGGTATCAATGTCCGAACGCGCTGACGAACTGGAAGAAGAAAAAATGCACGAAATGGAGCGCATAATCACGCGCTCGACCATCGCGCACCTGATGGACGGCAACGTGACGATGGACACCGGTCCGGAAATGCGGGCCAAGCATCCCGGCCAATTCTTTCTGATGGGCGACGATCCGCGCCTGCCACCGATGCCGGAGAAGCCGACACTGGTTGACTATTTCCGTCATCGTTTTGCCTCAACCGCCCACCTGCTGCAAAGCGCCACCCACGCGCTGAAAGGTGGTCATCCGGAAAAGGTTGTCCTTGCCTGCCTGCTGCACGACATCGCCATCGTCAGCTTCATCCGCTGCGACCACGGCTATTGGGGCGCGCAGATGATCGAACCATACGTTGATGAGGAGGTGGCATGGGCAGTGAAGACGCATCAGGCGCTGCGCTTCTTCCCCGACGAGACGGTCGGCTATGGTTATCCTGACCTCTACAAGGAATTGTTTGGACCGGACTATCGGCCAGAACCTTACATCGTCGAGGAATACAAGCGCGCGCGAGGACATAAATGGTACATGACCTCGCGCCTGATCTGCATGAACGACATCTATTCGTTCGACCCCAATGCCAAGGTCAATCTCGACGACTTCGTCGACATCATCGGGCGCAATTTCAAACAGCCCAAGGAAGGCCTCGGCCTCGACAACAGCCCTTCGGCACATATGTGGCGCACGATTTTGTGGCCGACCCGGTTTTTATGAGGTTTGCGGCCCCATGAAGATCACCGAAGACTCCCCACCTGTCCTGACTGCGCTCGACCGACCGAACTCGTACATCGGCCGTTCAGTGCCGCGGCCAAATTTACAACGTTTGACGCAAGGACGCGGACAATATGTCAGCGACGTTACGCTGCCGCGCATGGTGCAGGCCGCTTTTGTACGTTCGCCGCACGCCCATGCTCGTATTGTCAAAATCACCGTCGAAGCTGCAAAGAAATCGCCTGGCGTAATTGCGGTCGTCACCGGGGCCGAGCTTGCCAAGGTCATGACGCCTTGGGTCGGCGTGCTCACGCACCTGAAAGGTTTAAAATCAGCGCCTCAGGCCCCGATCGCGGTCGACCGCGCGTGCTGGCAAGGCGAAGCGGTTTGCGCCGTCGTCGCGCACACACGCGCCGAGGCGGAAGATGCCTGCGAGCTGGTCGAGGTAAGTTACGAGGAATTGCCGGCCGTCACCGATCCGGAAACCGCGCTCGATGACAAAACTCCGGTGATCCACGAGTCTCTCGGAGACAATCTTTGTTTTGAACGAAAACTCGACGTCGGCGCGGTCGACAAGGCTTTCGCCGAAGCCGACGCGGTCGTGGAGACGACCTTCCGTTTCGGCCGCCACACCGGCGTGACCAACGAGCCGCGCGCAATTGTCGCCGACTGGAATGAAGGCGAGCGGCGCATGACCGTCTATCAGGGCACGCAGGCGCCGCACATGATGCAGGACCTGTTCGCCAAGCATCTCGGAATTACAGCCGACCAGGTGCGTGTGCTCACCAAGGATGTCGGCGGCTCCTTCGGCATCAAGGTGCACACCTACGCCGACGAGATGGCCACGGTGGCGTTGTCCAAACTACTTAAGCGCCCGGTAAAGTTCGTCGCCGATCGCATTGAAAGCTTTGTCACCGATATCCATGCGCGTGACCACCGCATCAAGGCGAAGATCGGCGTCAGCAAGGACGGCACCATCACCGCCTTCGAGATCGACGATCTAACCGGTATCGGCCCCTATTCAGTCTATCCGCGCACCAGCGGCATCGAGGCCAATCAAATCGTCAATCTGGTCGGTGGCCCGTATAAATGCCCGAACTACCGCGCGCAGGCGCGTGTCGTTTTCCAGAATAAAAACGTGATGTGCCAATACCGCGCGGTCGGCCATCCGATCGCGGTCGCGGTGACCGAAGGGCTGGTCGAACTCGCCGCGGCTAAAATCGGCATGGACCCGCTCGAATTGCGCCGGCGCAATCTGATCGCCGACGATGCCTATCCGACGCAATCGGCCGCGGGCCTCAAGTTCGAACTGCTCTCACACCACGAGGCGCTCGCCCATCTCGACTCAATGATGAACTATGCCGGCCTGCGCGCCGACCAGAAAAAATCGAGGGAAAAAGGCATTAGTCGCGGGATCGGCTTTGCAAGCTTCATCGAGGTCACCAACCCCTCGGCCGCCTTCTATGGCGTTGGCGGCGCCCGCATCACGTCGATGGACGGCGCAACCGTGAAGCTCGACGCCCAGGGTGCCATCATCGTGCACACCGGCGTTACCGAACAGGGCCAGGGCGCGGAAGCGGTGGTTGCACAGTGCGTCGCGACATCGTTCGGCGTGAGCATGGAAAAAGTACGGGTGGTCACCGGCGACACCGACAATACGCCCTATGGCGGCGGTACCTGGGCGTCGCGCGCGGCTGGCATCGGCGGCGAAGCGGCCTGGCAGGCAGGTAAGGCACTGCGCGCAAATGTTCTCGCGGTGGCCGCGAGCATTTTACAAGCCAAGCCGGACGAACTCGACATCCGCAACGGCATTGTCGTTGACAAAGCGAATGGCAATGAGCGCCTGCCGCTCAGTGAGCTGGCGCGTGTCGCGTACTTCCGCCCCGACACGCTGCCGCCGGGCTTTCAGGCGGAGTTGATGGCGACGCGCCACTACGTCCCGCGCGCATGGCCATTTGCGTTCACCAACGGTATCCAGGCGAGCTATCTTGAAGTCGATGTCGACACCGGCTTCGTAAAGCTTCTGAAACATTGGTGCGTGGAGGACTGCGGCACCATCATCAATCCGCAGCTCGTCGACGAGCAGATCCGCGGCGGCGTGGTACAGGGCATCGGCGCGGCACTGTTTGAACAGTGCCTTTACGACGAGCGCGGTCAGCTTCTCAATGGCAACATGGCCGACTATCTGGTGCCGATGGCAGCGGAAATGCCCGACATCGAATGCGGACATGTTGTCTCACCGACCGCCGACAGCGAGCTTGGCGCAAAGGGCGCTGGCGAAGCCGGCACCGCCGGCGCACCCGCTTGTGTGATGAACGCCATAAACGACGCACTGCGTCCGCTTGGGGCGCAGCCGCTCACCGACATGCCGTTCACACCGGACAAGATTCTCCGAGCGCTGGGGAAGGTCTGACGAACGTCAGAACTTGATCATATCGCTCCTTGTGAGAGTGGTTTTTGCCGAAACCGATGGCGCATTCGTAAACGTGAAAGCGGTGGAGTACTCCGCATAGGGGTCGACTGCCGACATTCCATCGACCGGGACAATGACATTCATGCCGCGTAACGCCGCGCCGCTCGCGGTATAAAGGACCGCGCCATTTGACGCTGTACCGACCGTAATCACGGTGGTGATACCCTTGTCCTTCAGAATCTTCTCCAGGTCCGTATTGCGGAACTTGTCCGGCCCCGACAGAACATTCGGCTCATCCGCGAGTGGCGCCACATCCTTAATGACATCAGCCGGGGTGCTGTTTGCGATAATGGAGTAAATCACCGGCACTTTGTGGGCGCGCGCTTCGGCGAGCAGTTTCTTCATCGCGGGGATCTGTGCGAGGCAGCGTGGGCGCTTTCCGCAATTCTGGTTCATGAAATCGAGCATGAGCAACGCCGTGGTCTTGGTATCGACCGAGACCGGCTTGAGTTCGGGTGCCGCCGGCGCCTTCACACTGGCCCACTCTTCCACGATATTGGCCGCCTGGGCCGGGAGCGCGAAGACCGCGAGAAACGTGGCGGCAGCGATCAAATTGTATTTCATGAATATCCTCCATGAGCGTGACTGTTTATTGGGCGGCTGTTGTGGGCGGGATCATGCGCAAGCACCGCGTGCGCTGTCAAAGCCGGCCGCGACGCACCCCGCTTGATGAAACACCAGTGACCGGCGAATATTGCGACGATGGGGCGGCGACATTTGACGCTGCGAAATAACGAAAAGCCGGAAGGAATGCTTCATGAATATCAAGGTCGGCAAACAAGCGATCGCCGAGGCAACGCAGAAGCTCAAAAACTGGGGACGCTGGGGCAAGGAAGACCAGATCGGCACCCTCAACCACGTCACCCCTGAGGACATCGTGAAGGCGGCAAGCCTGATCCGCTCCGGCAAGGTGTTCGCACTTGGCATTCCGCTCGATCGCACGGGGCCTCAGACCGGCCTTTTCGGTGGCCGCTTTAATCCGATTCACCAGATGCTGGCCACCGGCACGGACGCCATTTCCGGCCAGCAAGACTGGAACAAGATTCGCTATGCAGACGACACGCTGACACTATGCGTGCAAGGTGCCACCCACTGGGATGCACTCGGCCACATTTTCTATGAGGACAAGGCTTACAATGGCTATGACGCCAAGCTGATCGACTCGCGCGGCCTCTCGGTACTCGGCATCGAGCATTCCAAGAATAAAATGGTCGGCCGCGGCGTGCTGCTCGATATCGCGCGCTTTCGCGGCGTAAAATGGATGCAGGACGGCGAGAGCATTTCCAATGACGAATTGGACAAGTGCGCCAAAGAGCAGAACGTCTCCATCGGCCGTGGCGATTTCGTCATCGTACGCACCGGGCAAATGGAGCGTTGCCTCGCAGAGAAAAATTGGGGTGGTTATGCTGGCGGCGACGCGCCCGGCGTCAAGTTCGAGAACTGTTACTGGTCTCAGGAAAAGCAAATAGCTGCGATCTGCACCGACACCTGGGGCGTTGAGGTGCGGCCGAATGAGACCGCCGAAGCCAACCAGCCCTGGCACTGGGTCGTGATCCCGGCCATGGGCCTGTGCATGGGAGAGATCTTCTACCTCAAGGAGCTGGCCGAGGATTGCGAAGCTGATGGTATCTATGAATTCTTCTTCTGCGGGCCGCCGCTGATCATCACCGGCGGAACCGGCTCGCCGATCAACCCGCAGGCGATTAAATAAACAGCCGGTCGAGATGGTCGACAGTCCGGATGATTGTTGGATCGGAGGGGTCGATGCAATCGACAACCACGTTTGAGCTGCCCGGCTTTCAAACCATCAAATGTCTCGGTGTGGTCCGCGGTATCACGGTGCGAACGCGATCGTTGCCGATGACGATTGTCGGGGCCCTGCGAACGTTGTTCGGTGGACGGGCCGGCATATTCGCGACCCTCTGCGAATCCGCACGCGAGGAGGCGTTTCAGCTCATGCTCGCGCATGCGCGGGAGATGGGCGGTAATGCCGTGGTCGGCGTGCGCTATGATACGGGGCCCATGGTCGGAGCAGCGGAAGTTCTGTGCTACGGAACGGCCGTTGTCGTCGAACCGGATCGCGGCACATAAGAGACGCAGGCTTCGGGCGCGACGGCTCGTTGATCAGGACGAAGAATTAATTCAGGAGGGTATCTATGCCCCGTTGGCTCAAACGTGGAATGGACGCGGGCGCGATCAAGGCCGCCGATGCCAAAGTGCGCGAGACAGTAGAGAGTATTCTCGCCGACATCGACGCGCGCAAGGATCAGGCGGTTAAGGACCTGTCGAAGAAATTCGACAACTGGTCACCAAAAGATTTTCGTCTGTCGCCGCAGGAGATCGAAGCCGCCATTGCGCAGGTGCCCAGGCGCGATCTCGATGACATCAAGTTTGCCCAGGCCCAGGTGCGCAATTTCGCGCAAAAGCAGCGCGAAACCATGCACGATCTCGAAGTCGAGACGCTGCCCGGCGTCGTGCTTGGTCACCGCCACATCCCCGTGAACTCGATCGGCTGTTACGTGCCAGGCGGGCGTTACCCGATGGTCGCCAGCGCGCATATGTCGATCGTCACCGCCAAGGTAGCGGGCGTGAAGCGCATCATCGCCTGTGCGCCGCCGTTCAAGGGCGGCCCACACCCGGCCATTGTTGCGGCCATGCATTTCGGCGGTGCCGACGACATCTACGTACTCGGCGGGGTGCAGGCTGTTGCGGCCATGGCGCTCGGCACCGAAAGTATCGAGCCAGTGGACATGATTGTCGGGCCGGGGAACGCTTATGTGGCGGAAGCCAAGCGCCAGCTGTTCGGTCGCATCGGCATCGATCTGCTGGCCGGCCCGACCGAGACGCTGATCATCGCCGACGACAGCGTGGACGGAGAAATTTGCGCCACCGACCTGCTCGGCCAGGCTGAGCACGGTCCCACCTCCCCCGCCGTGATGATCACCAATTCCGAAAAGCTCGCCCGCGAGACCATGGCGGAAGTCGAGCGGCTGCTGACGATCCTGCCCACCGCCGACGCCGCCGGCCAGGCATGGAAGGACTGTGGCGAGGTCATTGTGTGCGACAACGAAGCCGAGATGATCGCCGAGGCTGACCGCGTGGCATCGGAGCACGTGCAGGTGATGACACGCGACCCCGACGTATTTCTCAATGGCATGAAGAATTACGGCTCACTGTTTCTCGGTCCACGCACCAACGTCGCCTACGGCGACAAGGTGATCGGCACCAATCACACACTCCCGACCAAAAAGGCTGCGCGTTATACCGGTGGGCTGTGGGTCGGCAAGTTCATGAAAACCTGCACCTATCAAAAAGTGCTGACCGACGAAGCCAGCGCCATGATCGGCGAATATTGCTCGCGGCTGTGCGTGCTGGAAGGCTTCCTCGGCCACGCCGAGCAGGCCAATATCCGCGTACGCCGCTACGGCGGGCGTAACGTGCCATACGCCCAGGCGGCGGAATGACGATCGAACTGACGAAGACGCCGTCTTTCCGGCTCGACGGCAAGCGCGCGCTGGTGACCGGTGCCGGTCGCGGCATCGGGCTCGCCGCAGTGTCGGCGCTAGCCGACGCGGGCGCCCATGTGACGCTCGCGGCGCGCACATCAAAAGAGATCGAGGAAGCAGCCGAGGCAATTCGTATGCGCGGGCAAAAGGCCACGCCACTCACCGTCGACGTGCGTGATGTCGAGGCGGTGAAGAAAGCGGTCGCTGCACAAGAGCCGTTCGACATCCTGGTCAACAATGCGGGCACCAACAGGCCGGCGCCGTTCGTCGATGTAAAGTTAGAGGATTTCGATTTCGTCTTTTCGCTGAACGTCCGCGCCGCCTATTTTGTGGCGCAAGCGGTGGCGCGGCGGCTGGTCGAAGCCAGGCGCGGCGGCTCCATCATCAATATGTCCTCACAAATGGGCCATGTTGGCGGGCCGACCCGCACGGTTTACTGCGCGACCAAGCATGCGATGGAAGGTTTCACAAAGGCGATGGCGATTGAACTCGCGCCGCACAAGATCCGCGTCAATACGCTGGCGCCGACCTTCATCGAGACACCGATGACTCGACCGTTTTTCGAAAATCAGGCGTTCCGCGAGGACACGTTGCGCCGCATCAAACTCGGCCGTCTTGGCCAGCTCGAAGATCTGACCGGCGCGATCGTTTTTCTTGCCAGCGATGCCGCCGCCTTGATGACCGGCACGTCGCTCGTCGTCGACGGCGGCTGGACCGCGGAATAGTTATTTCAACGGCGGCAAATCTGCGAAATATTCCGGATGCTCCTTCTGTACCTCGGCCATGAACTGCGGGCGGAACAGGCTCGGAACGTCGAGCCGCGGCGCGCCCTTGAGCGTATTCATCAGCACTTCGTCCTCCGCGTTCTCGAAGGCGCGCAGCACATTCGGCGATAGCCGCGGATCAAAGCTGATGTGACGTACCGCCTTCTTGCCGATCGCCACGTCGGTGCCAGGCACCCATTTGGCGAAAATCTCCACCGCCTCGTCGCGGTTGTTGCGGGTGAAGTGCGAGGACTGCGCGAGCCCGGCCGCAATGGCCTTGGCAAGCTGCGGCTTGGCCTCGACCGTCGGACCGTGCGCGGTCGCCACCATGACATAGGACATGTGATGGCCGCCGCGAATGACCGGGTAGGAGTCAGGCACCTGGGTGAGGACCTGCGTCACGTAAGGCTCCCATGACACCACGGCGTCGACCTTGCCTTCGGCCAGTGCCGGCGCCAGGCCGAATTGCGACCAGATGTTCTCGATGGTTAGCTCTTCGTATTTCATCTTGGCGCGGCGCAGCACCATCTTGAAATACTCGTCAGAGGTCTGCCCGCGCGCGAGTCCGATCTTCTTGCCCTTGAGATCGGACAGCTTGCCGGGCTCGATGCCGCGACCCTTCCTTGTGACGATGGCAAGCGGGTCGTCGCAATTGTCGCGGGTGGCATCATTCATGATGAGGCCTATCACCTTGAACGGCTCGCCGGCATGCACCGCCTTGAGGTAGGTGGTGGTGCTCATGTCGCCGATCTGCGCACGGCCGTCGTGCATGGCATTGACCATGTCGGTGCCGGTATCAACGACCAACATTTTGGCATCGACGCCGTGCTTGGCAAAGAAGCCCTTTTCCGCGCCGATAAACATCGGCAGATGGCCGAAATTGTTGCCGATCACCACATCAAGTCTGGGCAAGTCCGCCATAGCTTCCTCCGTCCCCGAACTGTCGTCCCCGCGACCCGTTTTCGGTCGGGCCTCGACCTATTTCATATACCTGGTTTGCCTGATCGTCCGCCATTGCGGACGATGGCAGCGTTTCACTTGCCCAACACCTGCGGATTTACGCAGTTTGGGGGCATGCGCCCACCGAGCAATGCCTCGATATTGTCCACCACGATGTTCGCCATTTCCTCGCGCACATCGAGGGTGGCGCTACCAAGATGCGGATTGAGAATGACGTTTTTCAGCCGTTTCAATTCCGCATGTACCTTTGGCTCATGCTCGAACACGTCGAGACCCGCGCCGGCAATCTTCCTGCCTTTGAGTGCGCGCACCAGAGCTGCTTCGTCGATAATGGGCCCGCGCGCGGTATTGATAATGAAGGCGGACTTCTTCATCAGGCCAAGCTCGCGCGTCCCGATCTGGTGGCGGGTTTGCGCATTGAGCGGTGAATGCAGCGAAACGAAATCCGATTCGCGGAGCAACTGGTCCAGCGGCACAAATGTGAGTCCGGCTTCGCGCTCCTCGTTTTCCGGCTTGCGGCGTGGCGTCCAGTAGAGGACCCGCATTGAAAAGCCCTGCGCGCGGCGCGCCACCGCCTTACCGATCAGCCCGCCGCCGCCGACGAGCCCTACGGTTTTGCCGTAGACGATTGATCCGAGCAGATGCCGCGATTGCCCACCCGGGAATTTGCCAGCGCGCACGATCCGGTCGCCTTCCACCATGCGGCGCGCGGCCGCAAGCATGAGTCCGAACGTGAGATCTGCGGTCGCCTCGGTGGTCACCGGCGGAACCACGGTGACCGGGATGCCGCGCGTGGTCGCCTCGGCAACATCGATGTTTGACGGTGTAATGGATTGCGCGGCGACATGGCGCAGCTTCGGATTCGCCGCGATGACCGCGTGGTCGACCTTGTCGTGCAGCAGGCAAAACAGGATATCGGCCTTGCGAACGGCGGTGATAAGTGCGCGATGGGGAATAATTCGGCTGTCGTCAGGAAATACTTTTACGTTTGCAAGTGCCCGCAACCGTTTGAGCGCGCTTTCGGCGATCGGCTGGCTGACGAAGACGCGTGGTTTAGCCGTCACCGCTGCCACCGCACGATACCGGCGACCCCGTCCACGGCGCACTGAACGCCGTCGGGAATCTTGCGGGTGGCGTCGAGCACGCCGAGCACCATTGGAATGCCGCGCTCGCGCGCAAGCGAAGCCAGATGTGAGGTGGACCCACCGAGTTCCGCGACCACTCCGGCGACCCGCGACAGGATGTGGCTAAGTGCGGGCCCTGCCACACGCGTGACCAGCACATCGCCGGGCGCCACGCGCGACAATTCACATTCGCAGCTCACCACCACGGCCCGGCCCGAACCCCAGCCGATACCGGCTGGATGACCGTTAAGGCCAGGATGCTGGAGCCAGATCTCATCCGGCACGATGGCTGGCTCCATGTGCAGCGGGCGCGATTGCAAAAGCTTGTAACCGTCCTCGTCAATCGCCCATTCAATCTCGACCGGCCCGCCGGCAAGGTGCTCGCACTTGCGCAACAGCCGGCCGAGCGTCACGGCTTCACCGGCTGAAAGGCAAGGCTCACTGACCATATTGTCCGGAACAAGCTGCGGTGCCGACACGCCATGCTCACAGGTATCGCGATGACCCTTCCGGCCGGCTTCGACCGTGCGCAGGAATCCGGATTTGCTCAGCACGATGCGATCGGGAACGACCTCGCCCTGTGCGATCGCTGAGCCAAGGCCCCACGTGGCAGAAATCAGCATTTGGCCTTCGGCCGTCTCGCTCAGACCCCCGCCGGAGGCGCGCGCCGAAATCAACGGCTGGATCAGCACGCCCATCGCGGTGTCGGCGGGCGAGAGTCCGTGATTGTCCATGTAGCGGCGAGCATGCGAGGTCCATAGCGCCGCCCAACAAGCGCGCACTGCGGTCAGGAATTCGGTTTCATCGGAGAGGCCAAGGAAGCTTTCGAATTGGCCCGCAAAATTGGCGCCTTTGCGATCCTCGATCAGCGCCGACGAGCGCACGACGCCGAGCGGCGTTGTCTCGCGCTGCTTGCGCCAGGCCGTCAGCAACGGCTTGAGAATCTCCGGCGCAATGGGCTTCTCGTAGAGTGCCAGCCTGATCTGGATCGATATCCGGCGTGAGGCGGGCACATCGGCCTCGTTGTACTGCTGCAGCAGATCCTCAATGCCGAGATGGCGCAGTTGATGGCGATACGCTTCAGCCGTCAGCGCGAAGCCGCCCGGTGTCGGCAGCCCCGCTCGCGTCAAACCGGCAAGATTCGCGGCCTTGGGGCCGACCCGTTCAGGGTCAGTGGCGAAAGAATCATCAAGGTGAAGGATAAATGCGGTCATACCTGTCTAATGTCCCGGCAGCGACAGAGCCTCGGCACGCACCCTCTCCCCTGTTGCGGGGAGAGGGAAAACCGCACGCGCACCGCGCGTTACTTTACGTGGTCTCCATAGCCCGGCAGCGGATCGACCACTGTGATCTGCTTCACAGGGAAGTTTGAAACGATTTCAATTTCGTTCTCCTTCACGATCAGCATTTCTTCAATACGCACACCGTAACGGAAGCGCTTGCCGTGCTGAGTCTCGAGCGCGAAGGTCATTCCTTCCTGGATTTCGACCGGATGGTCGAGCGACCAGATGCGCGAGATGACCGGTGGATCGTATTGAGCGAGACCCAGGCCGTGACCCCAGAGATTGGCGGCCGCCTGGTCTTCGTCTTCGTAGCCCCAGGTTTCCATCGCCGAAGGCCATTTCAACGCGATGTCGCGCGTCGTGGCGCCGACTTTCACTGCACCGATCGAGTCGTAGAGCCACTCAAGCGCAGTGGCGTAGGTGTCCTTCTGCTCTTTCGAGGGCTCCTTGCCGACGCAGTAGGTTCGGTAATAGCAGGACTTGTAACCGTTCCACGTGAGTGCGGCCAAATCCATGAACACGATGTCGCCCGGCTGGATGATACGGTCGGAGAAGTTGCGCCAGTTCGGCCACGTGTTCGGACCGGACGACACGATCACATCTTCGACGTCTTCCATACCGGGGATGTTGTAGAGGTATTCCATCAGATGCGCGGTCACCTGGTTTTCGGTGATGCCGGGGCGCAGGAACTTCATGCACTCCCAGTGCGTGGCATCACCGATCGCGCCGACGATGCGGAAGCATTCCTGCTCGTCGGGGCTCTTGACCGCGCGCGCTTCCATCATCGGGGTCATGCCGTCGACCCAGTTGATGTTGTTCTCTTTGAAAATGTTGATCATGTTGATGTCGACAAAGTCGACGCCAAGCTTCTGGCCGGCAACGCCGTTATCCTTCATCGCCTGCAACACCGCCTTGGTGAACTTGGTCACCTGCTGCGTCGAAGCAGGGCCGGCGGCGCCTTTGATCCACGCGAAGGAGTGGCGGACGTTCTCCTTGGGGATCCACGGCGAGTGCCGCTCGATCTGGAAACCGAGATCGCCCTGCTCGAACAATATTGGCCGCCCGTCGCCGCACAGCATGGCATAGCGCAGGCCCGGCTTGAGCCTGTTCCAGCCCGGCGTCAGCGTGCCCGTGATGTAGCGGACGTTCTCGTCGTACATGCAGAGCATGGCGCCGAGGCCATGCTTCTTCATCATCTGGCGCGCGCGTTCGATGCGATATTCGCGCAGCCGGTCCCAGTTGACCCGCTGCTGCCAATCCAAACCGGCAATGCCGAAATTAGCTCCCATAGCCGTCCCTCCCGACCGGCGCGTTCGCGCGCCCGTTCCTGATTGGCAAAAATCCTAAGCCGGTTGGCACCTAAAGCAGAAATAATATATTCTGCGTCCGATCATTAGATTTTCTAATGGTCCGGTTGATGGGGCGTTTATGGCCAATATCCCGCTGCGGCAAATCCGCGCCGTTATCGCGGTCTGTGAAGAAGGCTCCTTCACCCGCGCTGCGCAGCGGGAGAACGCCACTCAATCCGGCATTTCCCAGCACGTGGCAGCGGTTGAGCGCACGCTCAAGGTCAAGCTCTTCGAGCGTACCACCGGTGGCGTGACCCCCACGCCAGCCGGCCTTCGCTACTACAAGCGGTGCGTGGAGGCTGTCGGTACGCTTGAGCACGCGGCCGAGGAAGTGCGCTCGCTGGCCGGCGAAGTGACCGGCGAACTTCGCATCGGCCTGATGCCGACATTCACGCGTGCAGTGCTGGCGCCGGTGCTTGACGATTTCGTTCCGCGGTGCCCGGAAGTGCGCCTCCACATCGTCGAAGGCTACAGCGGAATGCTGACCGAGATGGTTTTGAATGACCAACTCGATTTTGCAGTGGTGCCGGCCTATGAGGGCACTGTCGGGCTGAGATCGCGTCTTTTGGTGCGCGACCGCGAAATGCTGATTTCTGGGCCGCGCCGCGGCTTTGCGCCACTGTCGCCAATACGGCTCGCCGATTGCGCCCCACTGAAATTCGTGGTGCCGGGGCCGGACAATACGCGGCGACGCAATCTCGAAACCTATTTCCAGACTCATGGGGTCGAAATCGCGGCCATGCTGGAGATGGATGCGATGATTGCCACGCTCGAATTCGTTGCCCGCTCCGACTGGGTGACGATTCTGCCGAGTGTGATTTCAGTGAACGACATCGGCCGTGGGGAATTGATCGTCAATCCACTCGCCAGCCCGGAGCTTCACGCCGAATTTGTAGTCATCCAACCGACCCGGCGTACGCTGTCCACGCAAGCGCGGTTGTTCCTGCAACGCTTTGAAGCAGAGGTCGCGCATATCCACGACGTGTGGGACGAGGCAACCGCAGTGCCCACGAAACGGAAAGCGTCGGCCTGACTTCGGAGCCCACAATTATTTTGGCACACGACCTTTCACCGCGTTGGCGAAAGAACTGTGCGTGATGCAGCCCGTTGCATCCGCAGGGAGCTTTGCGCGCAGGCGGCTCTTCACCAATTCCAGGTCGCCGGGAGACAGCGCGGCAACGGTCGGACGGACGGATCCGGATAGTGTGCTTGTCGTCCAGAAATCATCGAAATTGGCAAACGTTCGCTGCACTGTAATCTTGCGCGTCTCCACAACTTCAAGTCCCGCGGTGGTCCACAGGTCACGCAGTGACTCCATACGGGAGGCCTCAGGACTCGGCGGGCCCAATGTCTTTTGTCCCAGCGCGCGTACCTCAGCTAAGATCAGCTCCATCGGATATCCGCCGCCCAGCATATCCCAGGCATAGGCGGCGACGATGCCGCCCGGGCGGACCACACGGACCATCTCGGCGACGCCCTTGGCCGGTTCAGGAACGAAGAAGATGACGAGCGCCATAGTGGCTGCATCAAATCGATTATCGGGGAATGGAAGCGCCACGGCGTCGCCCAGACGAAACTCCGCAACCTTCGCGATGTGCCGCGCACGCGCGAAAGCAATCTGTTCGGGCGATGGGTCAATTCCCTGAACTTCAGCAGGGGCACAGCGCTCGACCAACATTTCGGTGAATGCACCGTTGCCGCAGCCGATGTCCACGCATTTTTGACCGGTGGGCAGCCTCAACCAGTCCAGGAAAATTTCGCCGACACGCCGGCTCCAGATTCCCATCATGCGTTCGTAGGCAGCGCCGTCATCGAAGCGAATTTGAGAGTCAGTCATCATTTTCCCCATCCGGAAAACAATTGGCGCTGCTGCGACAACTTGCCCTGACTATACCGCCATCCACGCGCCGTCCGCCTCCACCGATTTAAACACCGCCTCCAGCGCGGCCGCGGTCTGCAAAATGCCGGCGGGCGGAATAGGAAAAGTCCCCTGCCCCATCGCCGCCTTCGCGAAATAATCGAGATTGCGGCCAAGGTGATTGTCGGCAGGGTAATCGAAAACTTCCGGCTCCCTGCCGGCGTAGCGCACGACCGCGCGCGTCTCGCTTACGCTTTCTGCGCGGCAATTTTCGCCATAGACCGCAATGCGCCAGTCGAAAGGTGTCTTGATGGTGGTACCAAGCGTGCCAGTGGCTCCGTTCTCGAATTCGATCAGCGCGGAAGTCGTATCGCCGGTGGGCAACTTCAGAGCGCGCGATTTCGACAGCGCGCTGATACGCTTCATTGGGCCGTTGAGATCGCGGAAGCAGTCGAGCACATGGATACCCATTCCGGTC
Source organism: Pseudolabrys sp. (assembly GCA_036496445.1). GTDB lineage: Bacteria > Pseudomonadota > Alphaproteobacteria > Rhizobiales > Xanthobacteraceae > Pseudolabrys. Next base: position 25,356 of record DASXLC010000137.1, read on the forward strand.
ATTCCGCCGGCGCGGCTTTCCTCGGCCCGCATGCGCCAGCTGTCAGCGGGATAATTCGCCAGCCAATCGTGGCTGTAATTCCCTTCCACATGCATGACGGTGCCGAAGGCCCCGGCGGCCTTCAGTTCGGCGAGCTTGCGCATCGACGGCATAAGGCGGAAGTGATGCCCGACCCCGATCAGCACGCCGGCGCGTTCGACGGCGTCGAGCATGGCTTGCGCGTCCGCCTTGCTGAGCGCAAACGGTTTCTCGCAATAGATGTGCTTGCCGGCAGCGGCGATCGCTTCCACCTGCTCACGGTGTCTGGTGTGCGGCGTAGCGAGCACCACAGACTGGATCGACTTGTCGGCCAGAACCTTATCAAGTGAAGTTGCGAGCGCGATCTGATGCTCGGCTGCGAAGTCTCTCACCGTGTCAGGCTCGAGCGTAACGCCATGCACAAAGCGCAGCGGCGCGCCGAAATCACGGGCCGCCTTCACCAATGTCTTGCCCCACCAGCCGAGACCGACGATCGCCGTATTGAGCATGCAGGCCCGCTTACGCTGCCGCCGGCGCGCCGGGTTGCTTGAGCGGATGGGCCCGAGCAAATGCGTCGTTCTTGGCGCAAGTCTCGGCGATTCGTTTGACTGTCGGGTATGGCGTCAGGTCGACTTTGAAGAAATTTGCGCCTGCCACCTGACTCGCCAGGCAGATGTCCGCAAGCGTTATCTGCTCGCCCTGACAATAGGTGCCGGTGTCCTTCTCGGTCGCCAGATGCTCTTCGAGACCCGACAACGCCGCCTTATGCCAATGCTGCGCCCATGCCTGTACTCCGGCTTCATCGACCTTGAACTCATGCGCGAGATACTCGCGCACGCGCGGCACAATGAGCGGATGTGAGTCGGCGGCCACGATCTGCGCCAGCCCGCGAACCCGCGCTCGGGCTCTCGGGTCGCTTGGCAGCAGCGGCGGCTTTGGATGGGTCTCGTCGAGATATTCGATGATCGCCAGCGACTCAAACAGCGCGGGCCCTTCGCCGTCGACCAGCGCCGGCAGTGCCATCATCGGATTGACGTCGCGGAATTTCGGATCGCGCTGATGACCCTTCATCAGATTGACCTCGATCACTTCGGGATTGAGTCCCTTGAGGTTGAGGGCGATGCGTACGCGGTAGGTCGCCAGTGATCGCCAGAATGAAAAGAGTTTCATGTTTTCTCCCGTCTCATTTCCTTTGTCATGGCCGGGTTCGTCCCGGTCGTCCACGACTTGCCTTTTTCAAGACGTGCATAATCGGTGTCGATTTACTTCTTCGTCCCGCCCGGATCGGCTTTCAGGCCCGCCGCCTCGATGCCGGCAACCGCAATGATCTCATCATTTTCGCCGGTATCGCCGGAGATCCCAACCGCGCCAAGCACATGATTGCCAGCATCGCGGATCAGCACGCCGCCGGGATTAGGCACCATCCTGCCGCCGCTCGCAGCCACGATAGCGGTGAGAAAGTTCGGGTTCTGCGCGGCACGCTCCATCATGGTGCGCGAGCCCCAGCCCATACCCAGCGCCCCATAGGCTTTACCGACTGCAACTTCAAATCGGATGATCCCCGAACCATCTTCGCGTTTGGCACAGACGAGATGGCCGCCGCTATCGAGCACCACGACGGTCTGCGACATCTGCTTGAGTTCGCGCGCCTTCATTAGCGTGGCGTCGACAATGCTCGAAGCCTGAGCGAGCGTTACAGACATAGTTGCTCCTTACTGTTTCTTGCGGCTGGCCCAATAGACCGACATGCGCGAACCGTCGCCGCCGCCGAAGCCGTGCTTGGTGGCATCCTCGAAACCTGCCAGTGCCGCCTTTGTAACGAGCATGTCGGCGCCCCTCGACTCGCCCGTTTCAATCATGTTGCGCAAGTCCTTTACGCCATTGGCAATGCTGAACGTCGTGGGGCCAGGATCGCGGCCTTCGAACATAGTGACGATCATTTCAGCGCGATTCTTAAGCGCCGGGTTTGCACCATTGGTGTCGATGAACAGATCAAGCAGACGTTTTGGCTCCCAGCCTGCCGCGCGCGCGATGGCAAAGGCCTCGCCGTAAGCCTGCCACGCCACCATTAGGGGCAGGTTGATCGCAAGCTTCATCGACGCACCGGTGCCGACCGTTCCGCAATGCTCAAGCCGCCGGCACAGCTGATTGAGGATCGGCTTGGCGCGTTCGGCGTCTGCAGGTTCCGCACCCATCAAACCCAGCAGCTTTCCCTGGCGCGCCGGCGCGGTCGATCCGCCGACCGGACACTCCACCATCGCCGCACCCTTCGCGCGCACTTTGGGAGCAAGCGCGAGCGGCACCTTCGGTGGCACCGTGCTCATTTCAATGAACAGCTTGCCCTTTGCGTCGCCCGACAGAAGTCCTTTCGGACCATTGTAGACGGCATCGATCGCAGCGGCGTCGGTGAGCATGGTAATCGCGGCCTCTACGGCACTCGTCAGATCGGCCGGCGTCGCCGCCACTTTTGCGCCGGCATCCGCCAACGGCTTGGTCTTTTCCGGTGTGCGATTCCACACCGTCACCTCATGTCCGACTTCCATAAGCCGGGCGGCAACAGCCGCACCCATGACCCCGAGACCTGCAACACCAATTCGCATACGTCCTCCTCTGATGCTTTTGTCGACGACGATAGGCGATCGGGGCAGCGCTTGAAAGCGGCCTTGCGCCCCGGCGCGACTCGACAGCCTTACACCCAACGCATAAGACGGGATGAAACATTGTGGGATTCCGTAGACGGGAGACAGTGAATGGCAGTGAGAAGGACCAGAGGCACAGTCGGTGTGATTGGCCTCGGCATCATGGGTGGTGCGTTTGCCAAAAATTTGGTGACCGCTGGCTGGCGTGTCGTCGGCTACGACCCAAATCCGGCACGGCGCCGGGAAGCCAGACGTGCCGGAGTCGACCTAGCGAACAATGCGGCTGAAGTAGCGTCCGCAGTACCAATCATTCTCACCAGTCTGCCCAAACCACAGGCGCTCACGGAAACCGTGCAAGAAATCGCCGCCGCCAAGGTGAGAAGTAAGGTGGTGGTGGAAATGAGCACCTTCACAATCTCAGATAAAGAAAAAGCGGCGCGCGCGTTGCACAGGGCCGGCCATGTGATGATCGATTGTCCGGTCAGCGGCACTGGTTCGCAGGCAAAGACCCGTGACCTTGTTTTCTACGCCAGCGGCAACGCCCGAACCATTGCTCGCCTGCGTCCGGTGCTTATGGCATTCGGCCGTAACGTCTTCAATGTCGGCGAGTTCGGTAACGGCAGCCGCATGAAATACGTCGCCAATCTCCTGGTCGCCATCAACAACGTCGCCGCTGCTGAAGCCATGGTGCTGGGTATGAAAGCCGGTCTCGATCCAGGCATGATTGTCGATCTGGTCAGGGCGGGTGCCGGAAATTCGCGCGTATTCGAATTACGCGCACCGATGATGGCGAAGGGCCGCTACGACGACGTCACGATGAAGATTTCAGTGTGGGACAAGGATATGCAGGTGATCGGCGACTACGCTCGCAAGATCCGTGTGCCGACGCCGATATTCAACGCCACTAAAGGTATCTATCTCAAGGCGATGAAAAGCGGACTCGGGAGCCGGGATACCGCCGCTGTCTGCGCCGTGTTGGAGAAGATGGCCAAGGTCAAGCGGAAAAAACCACGCGCCCGCTAGATTGGCAGCTGCATCGCCCTCGAAGACGGGCGATGCATAAATCAGTACTCTCTTTGCTTAATCCCGACGACTGTGGATACTGGATGCCCCGCGATAGGCGTGCGAAAGCACGCCGTCCTTCGGACGGCTATGCGCGGGGCATGACGTATTCTGTGTTTGTCGGGAGGTCGTGATGGCGTCGTTGCAGCAGCGTGCGGAAATTCGCGACGGTATGCGGATTGATTGGAACGTACCGATCACGGTGGACGACGGGCTGGTGCTGCGCGCCGATGTCTTTCGGCCGATGAAAGACGGCCGGTACCCCGTCATTTTGAGCTACGGCCCGTACGCCAAGAACCTCGCGTTCCAGGACGGCTACCCAAGCGCGTGGCATCGCATGGCGGAAAAGCATCCTGATGTTACCGCCGGATCGAGCAATCTCTATCAAAGCTGGGAAGTGGTCGATCCCGAAAAATGGGTGCCGCATGATTATGCCTGCGTGCGTGTCGACTCACGCGGCGCCGGATGCTCCCCCGGGTTCATCGACCACTTCTCGCCACGAGAGACAAAAGACTTCTACGATTGCATCGAATGGGCGGGCGTGCAGCCATGGTCGAACGGCAAGGTCGGCCTCAACGGTATCTCCTACTACGGCATCAATCAGTGGCACGTAGCCTCCCTGCAGCCGCCGCATCTCGCTGCCATGTGCATCTGGGAAGGCGCCGCCGACTGGTACCGCGACATGACGCATCATGGCGGCATTCTCTCGACCTTCTGGGAGAACTGGTACGACATGCAGGTGAAGACCGTGCAATACGGCGCCGGCGAGCGCGGCAAGCGCAGCCGTGTTCACACTGAGCTCGTGTGCGGACCAGAAACCCTGTCGGACTCCGAGCTTGTCAAAAACCGCGCCGATTTCGGCGCCGAGATCGCATCCCATCCCATGGACGACGACTATCACAAGTCGCGTTCACCGAAATGGGACAAGATCACCACGCCGCTGTTCTCTGCCGCGAATTGGGGCGGCCAAGGTCTGCACCCTCGTGGCAATTTCGAGGGCTTCGTGCGCGCCGCAGCCAAGCAGAAATGGCTGGAGGCGCACGGCATCGAGCATTGGACGCATTTCTACACCGACTACGGCCGCGAACAGCAGCTGCGCTTTTTCGATCGATTCCTGCACGGAAAAAAAGATGGTTGGGCAAAACAGCCCAAGGTGCTGCTGCAAGTACGTCACATCGACAAGTTCGTGCCGCGGGCCGAGAACGAATGGCCGCTCAAGCGCACCAGATGGACCAAATTCTATCTCGACCCGTCTGCAATGACACTGACACCGAAAAAGCCGTCCGGTCCGGTGCAGCTCAAATTTGCAGCGATGGGAGATGGCCTTGTCTTCCTCACGCCGCCGCTTGCAAAGGAAACAGAGATCACGGGCCCGTCGGCGCTGAAATTATTCGTCTCGTCGTCCACCCCCGACGCGGATATCTTCGTCGTATTGCGCGTGTTCACTGGCGACCTCAAGGAGATCGTATTCCAGGGTGCTATCGATCCGCACACCCCAGTTGCGCAGGGATGGCTGCGCGCATCGCACCGCAAACTCGACAAAAAATTGTCGAAGCCCTACCGCCCCTACCATACGCACGATCAGAAGCAGCCCCTGAAGCAAGGCCAGCCGGTGGAGCTCGACATTGAGGTCTGGCCGACATCAATCGTGGTTCCGGCCGGGTATCGCGTCGGCCTGTCGGTTCGTGGCAAGGATTACGAATACGGCGGGGCGAGCGGCGGCAAGCTGTCCAATTTTAAGAATGAACTTAAAGGTTGCGGCCCATTCCTGCACGACGACCCGCGCGACCGGCCGTCCGCCATTTTTGACGGCACGACCAGCCTTCATTTTGGCCGCGGCAAGGCACCTTATCTGCTGTTGCCGATCATTCCGCCGGAAAAGCGGGCACGCGGACGAAAATAACCTCACGCATCTGCGGGTGCTGCACAATATCGTCGTCTTAGGAGGCACGTGCGGCAATTGGGATGTTCATTCGCATCGGACCTAAGGTAAGCTTTGCAGCAACCTTCGACCCAACAGAAGGACCAAGGGGGGAAATGGGTACGCAGTTCTGGGTGGTTCAGGCCTTCAACGGCATCTCTTACGGCGCGTTGCTTTTCCTCGTCGGGGCCGGGCTGTCCCTGATCTTCGGCGTGATGCGCATCGTCAATCTCTCGCACGGCTCCTACTTTTTGCTCGGCGGCTACGTCGCCCTCTCCGTCATCGGGACCACCGGCTCCTGGCTGCTCTCGATACCGATTGCCACGCTCACCATCGCTGTCGTCGGCTTGATCATGGAGCGCCTGTTCCTGCGGCCCGAAGGCCACGCCAAGCTCGTGCGCGACGCCCTAATTGCGCTTGGGATCGCGCTCGTGATCCGGCTCGTGATCGGCCCAATCCTGCCGAAACTGCTGCCTGGCCAGATCGGCAACATTGTTCAGGTTACGCTGGTCGTGATCGTCTTAGCCATTCCGATTTTCCTGCTGTTGCAGCGCATATCCGCCGTCGCAATCGAGGCCGATACGCTGCGGCAGGTGCTGATGACTGTCGGCTTCGCGTTCCTGTTTCAACAGGCCGCACTCGACATCTGGGGCGGCAACAATTTCGACATCCAGCCGCCAGGCGCGCTGACGCAAA
>DASXLC010000138.1:0-27798 GCA_036496445.1 Pseudolabrys sp.
TATCCGCCGTCGCAATCGAGGCCGATACGCTGCGGCAGGTGCTGATGACTGTCGGCTTCGCGTTCCTGTTTCAACAGGCCGCACTCGACATCTGGGGCGGCAACAATTTCGACATCCAGCCGCCAGGCGCGCTGACGCAAAGCCTCGTCATCGGCGGCACTTATCTACCGCTCTACCGGCTGTTCATGATCGTCGGGGCCCTTGTCATCGGTGTCGCGCTTTGGCTGGCGATGGAAAAGACGCGGATGGGTGCCTCGGTGCGCGCTACCGTCGACGACGCGCAGATGGCGCGCGGCGTCGGCATCGACACCAACAAGATCTCGATGCTGATCTTCGCGCTCGGCGCCGGCATGGCCGCGCTCGGCGGCGTGATCGGCGGCGCCTTTCTCGGCGTCTATCCAGGCCTCGATTTCGAGATGTTGCCGATCGCTTTTGCGGTCGTCATCATCGGCGGCATGGGCTCGCTCGGCGGCGCCGCGATCGGTGCGTTGCTGGTCGGCCTTGCCGATAATTTCGGCAAGGCCCTGTTTCCCGAGCTGGCCTACTTCACCCTCTATGCGCCGATGGTGCTGATCCTCGCGATCAAGCCGACCGGCCTCTTCGGGCGGGACTGACGGCACATGGGCACACAAAATTTCAAGATCGTGGCCGTCATCGTCAGCCTGCTCGTCTTGCTGACCATCGTCCCCTACTGCAATTCCTTCGTCATATTGCTGGCGACGCGTGCAATGGCTTTCGCTATTTTGGCGATGAGCCTCGACATTCTTCTCGGCTTTACCGGCCTCGCTTCAATGGGCCAAGCCGCCTATTTCGGGGTTGGTGCCTATCTCACCGCCATTCTCGCCAACAATTACGGTTTCGGGCTGAAGTGGGATTTCTGGTTGATGATCCCGATCGGCATGGCGGTCGGCGGCGTGCTTGCGGCATTCTTCGGCCTGTTCGCGATCCGCGCGACCGGCACTTATTTCCTTATGATCACACTGGCACTCGGGCAGTGCGTCTGGGGGCTCGCCTACCGCTGGAATTCGATGACCGGCGGTGATAACGGCATCACGATGAAAGGCGGCCGACCGCAATTCGGCATCGATCTCTCCAACGACATCAATTTCTTCTATCTCACCTTCGGGTTTTTCGCGGCAACGCTGCTTGCGCTTTACATCCTGGTCCGCTCGCCGTTCGGCAAGAGCCTGCTGGGCATCCGCGAACGCGAGCTGCGCATGCGCATTCTCGGCTATAATGTTTGGCTGCATAAATACGTCGCTTTCATCATCGCCGGCGCATTTGGCGGATTGTCGGGCGTGCTGTGGGCGCATGCCAACGGCATCGTGACGCCGGAAACCGTTGTGTTGACGACGTCGGTCGACGCGCTGCTGATGACGGTTCTAGGCGGGGCTGGGACGCTGGTCGGTGGCGCGATCGGCTCGGCAATCGTGTTCGGGCTTCGTGAATATGTCAGCACACTGGTTCCGTGGTGGCAGTATGTGCTGGGCGGGGTCTACGTTCTGACGATCCTCTATCTCCCGACCGGGCTGATGGGGATTCCAGGGCGGATAAGGCAATGGCGAAACAGTCAGAAGAAACGTGAGACGACGAAAATGGCATCTGCGCCTTCCTGAATTGAACGGAAGGCATCGACCAACTGGAGGAACGAAAAATGATAAGCGCGTCAAGAAAGTTTCGATCAATATTGATGGGCACTGCGGTCGCGGTCGGCCTCGGCCTGTCCGCTCCGGCCGGCGCGGAAGAGCTTCGCATCGGCTATCTCGCGCCGCTCACCGGCGGCCTCGCGCAAACCGGCATCGACATGCGCGATGGCTTCCTGCTCTATCTCGAGCAGCACGACAACAAGCTTGGCGGCATGGACGTCAAGCTCATCATCGAGGACGAGCAGGGCAAGGGCGACGTCGCTGTCACCAAGGCCAAGAAACTCGTCCTGCAGGACAAGGTGCATATGCTCATCGGCGGCGTGCTGGCCTCGACCGGCTACGCTCTTGCGCCGGTCAGCACCGAACTCAAGACGATGTACATTCCGTCGATCCCGGCGGCGGACGACCTCACGCAGCGCCAGCTCAAAAACTTCCCGTATCTGATCCGCACAAGCTGGTCGAGTTCGCAACCCAATCACCCGCTCGGCCAATGGGCTTGCGACCAGGGCTATAGGAAGATCGTCACGATCGCCGCTGACTACGCATTCGGCTACGAGACCGTCGGCGGCTTCCAGAAAGCGTTCGAGGATTGCGGTGGCAAGATCATCCAGAAGATCTGGCCTCCGCTCGGCGCCAAGGACTTCGGGCCATTCATCCCGACGATCAAGGCGGACACCGACGCGGTATTCTCTTTGATGGTGGGCCCGATGCCGGCGCAATTCATCAAGCAAATGCGCGGCGCCGGCTTCAAGAAACCCATCATCGGCGGCGGCACCAGCTATGACGAATTTGTGCTCCCGTTCATGGGCGACGAAGCGGTCGGCGACGTCTCCGCCCTGCACTACAGCGCGGCGCTCGACACGCCGAAGAATGCAGCCTTCGTCAAGGCATACCGCACCAGGTTCAACAAAGTGCCGTCGTACTATTCGGAAAACAATTATACGACCGCGCAGTGGCTGGACGAGGCGCTTAAGAAGGCCGGCGGCAAATGGCCCGGGCCGGAAGAGCTGATCAAGATCATGATCGGCATCAAGCTCGACTCGGTGCGCGGACCGGTGTCGTTCGACGATATGCGCAACCCGATCCAGAACATCTACATCAAGAAGGTCGAGAAGAAGAAGATGTTCGGCTACGAAAAGGACGAGCTCTGGAACACGGTCATCAAGACCTACCCGGACGTCGGCCAGTTCTGGACGTACGGCAAGGAGAAATTCCTGGCGCAGCCCGTCTACGACAAGACCTTCCCGCCCTGCAAGTTCTGCGAATAACCACGACAACGCCGGGGCCCGATCAGGCCCCGGCATTTCTTGTTTGAAACCTGAGCCCGCGCGTGACTGACAGCGAACCTGACATCCCGGTCCTTGAACTCAGAAATCTGTCGAAAAATTTCGGCGGATTGAAAGCCACGCGCGACGTGTCGTTCCGCGTCATGGCGGGCGACCGCAAGGCGATCATCGGGCCGAACGGCGCCGGCAAGACAACCTTGTTCAACCTGATCACCGGCATCTACCCAGTGTCGTCCGGCGAGGTGCTGTTGTTCGGCGAGGATGTTACCAAGTGGCAGAGCCACCAGCGCACAGCCAAGGGCATGGCGCGCACCTTCCAGATCACCAGCCTGTTTCCGAAACTCACCGTGATCGACAACGTGCTGCTGGCGATCGAGGGCCTTCGCACGACTAAATTCGTGATGTGGCGCTTCCAGTCTTCCTACAAGGACGTCTACGAAAAAGCCCACCGGCTGCTCGATCAAGCCGGCTTCCTCGACCGCAAGGACACCGAGGTGCGCAACCTGTCGCATGGCGAGCAACGCCAGCTCGAAATCGTGCTCGGCCTAGCGAGCGACCCGAAAATCCTTTTGCTCGACGAGCCGGCGGCAGGATTATCATCGGGCGAGTCGACCGAGATGGCGCACTTTCTGATGAAACTCGATCCGAAGCTCGCGATCCTGCTGATCGAACACGACATGGATGTGGTGTTCGACGTCTGCGCCGAAATCTCGGTGCTACATTTCGGCGAGCTCCTGGAAACCGGCACGCCTGAGCAAATCAAGAAAAGCCAGCGCGTCCAGGAAATCTATCTGGGGACCGACTAACCATGGCGATCCTCGACGTTCAGGACATCCACACCTACTACGGCGACGCCTATGTGCTGCAAGGCCTGACGCTCCAGCTCGAGCAAGGCCACATCCTCGGCTTGCTCGGCCGCAACGGCGTCGGCAAGACAACTTTGGTCAATTCGATTGTCGGATTCAATCCACCACGGCGCGGCAAGATCGTGTTCAAGGGCAGCGACATCACACGCTCACCCTCCTTTGAAACCGTGCGCACGGGTATGGGACTGGTGCCGCAGGGCCGTCGGGTTTTTCCGACACTCAGCGTCGAGGAAAATCTGCTGGTGGCCGAGCGCAGCCCTGATCGCCATGGCTGGAATCTGAAGCGTGTCTACGGGCTGTTCCCGCGGCTCGAGGAACGCCGCAACCAACGCGCCAAGACGCTGTCCGGCGGCGAGCAACAGATGCTGGCGATCGGGCGGGCGCTCATGACGAACCCGGACTGCCTCATCATGGATGAGCCGTCGGAAGGACTGGCGCCAATCATCATCCAGGGCTTGTGGGAGGCAATTGGCACGTTGAAGAAAGAAGGCCTGTCCATTCTTTTGGTCGAGCAGAACGCGCATCTCGCCCTCAAGCTCGTCGACTTTGTGCACGTGATGAGCAAAGGCCAGGTGGTCTATTCCGGGAAGCCCGACGAATTGCGCGCCAACGACGCGATCAAATCCAGCTATCTGGGCATTTAGCATCCAAATGTTTGGTCCGGGTTGTGAACGTGCCTGCCCAACGTGGCAGGTGGGCTTGACAGGTCGCGGCGGCAGAACCGGGCTTTACATCATGGAATGGCTTGGCCGATGATGGGTGCAGTTTTGGTCCGCCGCGGTGGGGCATGGCGGTCCATGTAGGATGTCGTTTTGCGTCACTCAGGTAACGGCCCGCATAAAATGCGACTAAGGCCGATTAAAATATGAGCCCCGGCAGGGGGCACTAAAGGGAGGAATGCAATGTCTCGCAAAGTCACCCGTCGCAGATTCATGGCCGGTACAGCCGCTGCCGCAGCAGTGGCAACGTTTAAATTTCCGATGCCCGCCATCGCACAGGCGGCACCGTTCAAGCTTGGCCTGCTTACTGTGAAGACCGGCCCGCTCGCGCAGGGCGGAATCCAGATGGAACAGGGTATCGTCACGTTCCTGAAGGAAAAGAACTACACCTTTGCCGACCGCAAGGTTGAGTTCATTTCCGCCGATACCGGGGGCAACCCGGCCGGCACCAAGACCAAGGCGCAAGAACTGATTGAACGCGACAAGGTGGACACCATTGTCGGGCCGCTCGCCGCATTCGAGCTGCTCGCGATCACCGACTACATCGCGCAGCAGAAGACGCCGTTGCTGAGCCTTGCCGCCGCCGAAGACATGACGCAGCGCCGCCCAAATCCTTATTTCCTGCGCGCCTCCGCGACTTCCGCACAGGCGATGCATCCGATGGCCGACTTCGCTGCAAAGGAACTGAAACTCAAGCGCATGATCACCGTCTCCGAGGACTTTGCCTTCGGTTACGAGCAGATGGGTGGATTCCAACAAACCTTCGAAGACAATGGCGGCAAGATCCTGAAGAAGCTGTGGCCGCCGATCGTGACCCCTGACTACACTCCCTACCTCGCACAGATCGAGGGGGTCGACGGCGTTTGCCAGGGCTTTGCCGGGTCAAATCCGCTGCGCTTCATGAAGCAATATGCTGCCGCGGGACTGAAATATCCGGTGGTGACGGGCGAGACCGGCGGTGATGATGCCCTTCTGCGCTCGTTCGGTGACGAGGCCATTGGCCTCTATAGCTGTTGCCCGTATACGCTCGACCTCAGCACCGACAGCAACAAGCGTTTCGTTGCGGCTATGAACAAGGACTACGGGGTCGATCCAGGCTTCTACTGCGCTGGACTCTACGTGAACGGCATGGTCGTCGAGGCCGGCCTCCAGAAGACTGGCGGAAAATCGGACGACAAGACCGCGCTGATGGCGGCCATGAAGTCTGTGTCGCTCACTGACACGCCGCGCGGGCCGATCAAGTTCGACCGTTTCGGCAACGTGGTCGGCGACTTCTATATCCGCCATCTCGAGAAGGCGAACGGCAAGCTCATCAACAAGACGGTCAAGACCTACAACAATGTCAGTCAGTTCTGGACCTATGATGAGAAGAAGTTCCTTGAGCAGCCGGTCTATTCACGAGATTTCCCGCCGGTCAAATCTTGATGCAAACCGTTCTGTGGGCGCCGTGTGAGGCGCCCGCAGACCATGATTAAGTCAAGCGCGGGAAACCTGCGGACATGAACTTTTGGCTGGTGCTGACCGTCAACAGCATCACCTTCGGTGGGCTGCTGTTCCTGTTGTCAGCGGGCTTTTCGCTGATCTTCGGGCTGATGCGGATTCCCAACCTGACGCACGGCTCACTGTTCATGCTGGGCGCCTATATCGGCGCGACCTTTGTCATTGGCATACTCGGCGTGAAGATGAATTTCTGGCTCGCCGCAGTATTGGCGACGCTCAGTGTTGCGCTTCTGGGCGCGCTTGCTGAACGCATGCTTTTACGCCGACTGCCCGGCGATCAGCTGGCCCAGGTGCTGGTGACACTTGGTCTGTCCTTTATGGCCGCCGACTTTTGTCTCATGGTGTGGGGCGGCGATCCGCTCTCAGTAACAACTCCTCCGGAGCTCGCCGGATTTGCGCGTTTCGGCGCTCTCGTTTTCCCGAATTACCGGCTGGCGATCATTGTCATTGCCTTCGTCGTTGCCGTCGGTCTGTGGCTTCTCCTCGATCGCACCCGGTTGGGAGCCATGATCCGCGCCGGCGTCGACGATCCGGATATGGCGCGGGTCGTCGGCATCCGCGTATCGCAGTTGTTCACGATCGTATTCGCCCTGGGCGCCGGGCTGGCCGCTTTTGCGGGGATTATTGGTGGACCGATTTTGTCAGTCTATCCCGGACTTGATCAGGACATGTTGCCGCTGGCGCTGGTGGTCGTCATTCTTGGTGGCACCGGCAGCCTGCTCGGATCGTTCGTCGGCAGCATCATCGTGGGCTTCATCTATAATTTCGGCCAGGCGCTTCTGCCGGAGCTCGCGTATTTCGTCCTCTTCTTTCCGATGCTGCTCGTTCTGCTTTTGCGGCCGCAAGGCCTGTTCGGCAGGCATGTGCCATGAGCGCGCGCCCGTTCGCTATTGCCGTCGCCTTCGTAGCGCTCGCGACTCTGCCGCACTGGATGCCCGGCATCTATTACGTCAATGTCGCCAGCCAGATCCTGTTCTACGCAGTCTTCGCGCTCGGACTGAATGTGCTGGTGGGATACGCCGGCCTGGTTTCGCTTGGCCACGCCGGTCTTTTCGGTGTGACCGCCTACGCGGCCGGCTACATGTTGCAGCTTGGCTTCGGCCATCCGTTGGCGATCCTCGCCGCACTGGTGATCGGCGTGGCCTCAATGGCAATCTATGCCGCGCTGTCGCTGCGCTCGACCGGCATTGGCTTCATCATGATCACGCTGGCGCTGGGCGAAATCCTCTGGGGGCTCGCTTATCGCTGGATCAGCCTGACCGGTGGCGATAACGGATTGAGTGTGAAGACCCGTCCGGAACCGTTCGGCTTCTCACTCTCCGACGCAAATACGTTCTACTACGCCACGCTTGTCATCTTTCTGCTGTCGCTCGCGGCAGCGATGGTATTCGTGCGCTCGCCGCTCGGCGCCGCGTTGATGGGTACGCGCGACCAGCCGCGCCGTATGAATGCGCTCGGCTATCATGTCTGGGCGATCCGCTTCTGCGCCTGCCTGTTTTCCGGGCTGCTTACCGCCGTGTCCGGCATTCTGTTCGTCTACTACACGCAATTCATCAGCCCGCAGACGCTTGCCCTGACCTCATCGGCCGAGGTGCTGCTGATGGTGATCTCCGGCGGCGCGGGCACGCTGCTCGGACCGATCGTCGGCGCCGGGCTGGTCGTTGTGGTCAAGACTGTGGTGAGTGGCTTCATCGAGCGGTGGAATTTTCTGCTCGGCGCTATCTTTGTCGCTATCGTGATCCTGATGCCCGAAGGTCTGGTGCCTGGAACCGCGCGATTGTGGCGGCTCGCCTGGCGCAAGCGCGAGCCGGGCCCCGGCGCGATCAAGGGCGGCGCGGGGGCCAAGCCATGAGCGCGCTCACTGTGACCGGCCTTTGCAAATCGTTCGGCGGCCTGCATGTAACGACCGACGTTAGTCTCAATGTCGAGCCAGGCGAGCGGCGGCTGATCATCGGTCCGAATGGCGCCGGCAAGACCACCCTTTTCAATCTGATCACCGGCGAACTGACCCCCGACGCCGGGTCAATCCAGTTGTTCGGCCAGGACATCACCGGAGTACCGAGCCGCCGCCGTGCCCACCTCGGCATGGCGCGCACCTACCAAATCATCACTTTGTTCGCGCGCGATACGATCCTTCACAACGTAACGCTGGCACTGCTCGGACTATCACCGGCACGCTGGAATCCGCTGATCGACCTCAGGCGGCAAGGTCACTTCGTCGAACACGCGCAGGCGGCGCTGGAGCGGGTGGGTCTTGCCCATATAGCGAACCGGCCGCTGTCGCAGACCTCTTATGGCGAGCGACGGCGCGTCGAGATCGCCATGGCGCTCACGCAGAATCCGAAAGTGCTGCTGCTTGACGAGCCATTTGCCGGGTTGTCGATCGACGAGCGGCGTGACGTGCAACAATTGTTGCTGGCAATTCCGCGCGACGTCACCATTGTGATGATCGAGCACAACATGGACGTCGCATTGGAGTTCGCCGAGCGCATCACACTCCTGCATTTCGGCGAAGTCATCGTCGAGGGCAATCGTGCCGAAGTGGTTGCCGATCCGCGCACGCGGGAGGTCTATCTTGGCCACTAACGCACTCAGCTTAAAGGGGATTGACGCCTTCTATGGCGACAGCCACGTCTTGGGCGACGTGTCGTTTGAGCTCGGCGAAGCGCGCATGCTCGGCCTGCTCGGCCGAAACGGCGCCGGCAAATCGACCTGCATGAATGTCACAATGGGCCTATTGCCGCCTCGCCGGGGTGCTGTGGCTGTCTTCGGCGAAGCCGTCACGGGCTTCTCGCCGGAGGCCATCGCCGCACGCGGTGTCGCGCTGGTGCCGCAGGGCCGCCGCATCTTCAAGAGTCTGACCGTGCGTGAAAATCTGGTGGTTGCCGCCCGCAAACCCGATGCCGGCAGCAAGCACGCGCCGTGGACCACCGATACGGTATTCGCGATGTTTCCGCGTCTTGCCGAACGCCGCAATCAGATTGCAGCGCACCTGTCGGGTGGCGAGCAGCAAATGCTCGCAATCGGACGCGCGCTGATGGGCAATCCGCGTGTTCTGCTCATGGATGAGCCGTCGGAGGGACTGGCGCCCCAGATCGTCGCGGAAGTCATGGCTACCATTCGCAAGCTGAAGGAAAGTGGGCTCTCGATCGTGCTGGTCGAACAAAACCCCAAGCTGGTGTTCGATGTCGCCGACGACATCGTTATCCTCAACACCGGTCGGGTTGCGGTCGTCTCGACCCCGGCAAAACTGGAAAAAGACGGCGTCGACCTGCGCCAGCACCTTGGGGTGTTCTGAACTTCTCCGCATTGAAAATCGCAAACGCACGGGTTACTGGATCATCCGTTTTTGCGGATGACAAACGAGAGGCTGGAAATGGCTGACATCTGGAATAAATACGCCGACACCGCTGCGCGCCGGCATGGCAAGCCGGGGCGCGACGTCCGCCCCAAGAGCATGACGATCGATGCTCACACACACGTCGCAGTGCCGCGCGCCGCCGAATTCATCAAGCCACACCTCGATGTCAGTACCATCCCACTCGCGCATTTCGCATCGGCCGAGACCAAGGCGATCAACGCCAAGCAGGAAGCCGACATCCGTGGCTGCATGACCGGCTATGACGAACGCTTTGCGGTCATGGACAAGATGGGCGTCGATGCCCAGCTCGTGATGCCACCGCCACCGCAGTGCTATCACACCGTCGCACTCGAATATGCGGTGCCGGCCGCTCAAATGATCAATGATGGTGTTGCCGAATTCGTTTCGAAACATCCCGATCGCTTCATCCCGACCGGCACCGTGCCGATGCAGGACGGAAACGAGTCCGCCAAGGAACTCGAGCGGTGCATGACAAAGCTGAAATTCAAGGGTGTCGAGATCCTCACCAATGTTGCCGGGAGGGAGCTATCGGATCCAGGCTTCGCGCCGTTCTGGAAAAAGGCCGAGGAACTGGGAGCTCTGGTGATCATCCACCCGAATGGATTCACCGAGGGCCGGCGCCTGTCGCGTTTCTACTTCAACAACGTCATCGGCAACCCGTTCGAAACGACGCTTGCCCTGCACTATCTGATCTTCGACGGTGTGCTCGAGCGCCATCCCAATCTGAAGATCTTCGCCATGCACGGCGGCGGATATCTCGGCGCCTATTCCGGCCGTATCGATCACGCCTGGGGCGCCCGCTCCGATTGCCACGCCAATCTGCCGAAACCGCCGACCAGCTACCTGAAGAAGGTCTATGTCGACACGGTCGTATTCACGCCGGGACAATTGAAGGCGCTGGTCGACACTTTTGGCCTCGACCACGTCATCATGGGCACCGACTATCCTTTCGACATGCTGGAAAACGACCCAATCGGTCACATTGCCTCGGTCGATAGCTTCGACGATGGAACCCGGGCCGCGCTCGCCGGCGGCAGTGCGAAAAAGATGCTCGGGATAGCGTGACGGCGGCTCAGGCGTAGAGAAAATCTAGCACGGCCGTCTCGGCGATGACTGCGGCATCGTTGCTGTGCTGTCCGGCGCGCGCTTGTTCCTCCTGCGTGCGGGAGGCCTGCAAATAGGCGCCGAGATGGCGCGCGCGTTCGATGATGCGGAAATTCTCGGAGAGCCGCGCCGCCTCGAATCGCTTGAGCGCCGTTTCCACATCCGGTTCATTCTGCAGCGCCTCCGCAAGCGCGGCGGCATCGTCCGCCGCCTTTGAAACACCGGCTGCCACATGCGGGCGTGCGACGAAAGCCGCGTCGCCCACGATCGCCACCCGGCCGAATGACATTCGTGGCGATTCCAGATCGTAGATCGGCTGGAGAATTGGCTCCTCGAGCAGCCGCACGATCTGACGGAATTGCGGGGCGACCAGCCGCTCTGCATCGGCGCGCATTCCGGCAATTGCCTCACTGCGAATCAATGGCGGTGGAATCGAAATCGCATGGGTTACCCCACGCTCGTCAGTCAGCAACCATCGTAACTTGGTCGCTTCATCGGCTGGCCGATACCAGACCACGTTGTAGCGGCGATGACCGGGCCGAAGGTCGTTATCGGGACCAGCCACAGGATAGCCCAGAAATTGCTCGCCCGGCGGCAGGCCGAAAGTCATGTACTCGAACAGCTCGCGGTGGACGTCAGGCGGAAACGCATGCTCGGCAATCAGCGCGCGCCACGCACAGTACCCGGCGTAACGCGGCGTGACCTCCGGCAGGATTTGCTGACGCACGGTCGAGCGGATGCCGTCGGCACCGACCAGCAGATCCGCTTCAATGATTTCGCCATTGGAAAAATGTGCCCGGACCCTGTCCGTGTCTTGCGTGAGTTTCGCGAGACCGCGCCCGCGGTGATAGCGATCCAGTGGAAAAGCGTCGCGGAGGAGCCGGTAGACGCGCTCCCAGGCGGTCAACACCTGCGGGCATTCGATTTCATGCGTCAGCTGCCCTTTCGCGTCGAGAATTTTGCGGGTCGTAATGTGGACACCCAGCTCGCTGGTAGCGAGACCCAGCTTGCGCAACCTTTCGATCAGTTCGTATTGGGCCACGATCCCCGCACCGCGCCCGGAAAGTTCACTGCCCACACGCTCGTAAATATCAACTGTCCAACCGGCCCGCCGCAGCAAAAGGCCGCTCAGCAAGCCGCTCATCGAGCCGCCAACGATTATTGCGCGTCCCACGCGGGCCCCGGTCAATGGGTCAGCCTCGATCTTTTCGTTTACCCATTTATCCTATATATGACAGTCAATAGCTTTGGAGGAATTCCCATGGCCCTGACCATGCTCGACAAGTCCGCCGAGAAAAAGGAAAAGATGCCGTGGCCGGCGGACATCTCCGCCGAGTTCGATCGTGAGAGCAAGAATCCGAACCCTTGCGTCGGCTCCACACTGCTGTCGGAGAATGAACGTACGCGCGTTTGGATCATCCGTCTCGCTCCCGGCGAGCGCATCGGATTTCATCGCCACGTGCTCGACTATTTCTGGACCTCGGTGTCCGGTGGCCGCGGACGGCAGCATGTGCATGACGGCACAACCGTCGAATATACTTATCAGCCAGGCGAGACGCGGCACGAGAGTTACGGCAAAGACGAGTTCAAGGTTCACGATCTGGAAAATCTCGGCGACCGCGAGATGGTTTTTATGACCGTCGAGTTCAAGGACAGCGCCAACAAGCCGATGCCGCTGCCGGCCGGCGTGCGGCCGCAATCCGCCGCCGCCTGACGGAGTTGAATTGGTTTAACGCCCGCCGATGGGCATCCCACGGCGGGCGTTTCATTTTGTCGCGATCCTATGAAGTATCCGCTTATTCAATGGACTAGCCAACTGACCGGGCATCCTGCACACTGCCGCGCAATCCCGTCACGCGGGAAATAATAACGAGGGGACGTCTGGCGGGATGGATTTTCCGTTCGAATTGTTGGTCAACGCGATCATCGCAGGGTTACTGCTTGGTGGATTCTACGCCGCGGTAACTGCCGGCGTTTCGATCTCGTTTGGCATGCTCGATATCGTCAATATCGCGCACCCGGCCTTCATCATCCTTGGCTCCTACATCGCCTACATCGTCAATATCTCGTTCGGTATCGACCCGATCGTGGTGAGCATCGTGATGCTGCCGGCTTTTTATGCCCTCGGCACCTGCATTTATCAGGTCTACTACATGTCGTTTGAAAAACGTGGCCAGGAATCACTGCGTGGCCTCGCTTTCTTTTTCGGCCTGTTGTTCGTAACCGAGGTCATGCTGATCCTCGTTTTCGGCGTCGACTATCGCTACGTCGAGGCAAGTTACATTGGGCCCAGCCTGCATATCGGCAGTATCGACCTTCCCCTGCGCATGTTGGTGCCCTGCGTCACGGCGCTCGTCCTGTTCGGCCTGTTGCATTTGCTTGTAACGCACACCTTCACAGGACGCGCCATCATGGCGGTGTCGCAGGATCAGCTTGCGCTGCAGTTAATGGCCGCTGACCCGATCCGCATCAAGCGCATCGCCTTCGGCATCTCGATCGCAACGGCGTCAGTGGCCGGCGCATTGCTCGTAATCATTCAACCGGTCGAGCCGTCTGTCGGCCGCGAGTACATAGGGCGGGTATTTGCCATCTGCGTGCTCGGCGGGCTCGGCAGCCTTCCCGGCACGCTTGTCGCCGCGATGCTGCTTGGCGTCATGGAAAGCATCACTTCGACCTTTTACGGTCCCTCCTGGTCGCCGGCGGTGTCATTCGGATTTCTCCTTCTCACGCTCGCCTTCCGGCCAGCGGGATTGTTCGGACGGTAACCCGTGAGCACGCTTCGATTTTCCCTCGTCTGTCTGCTGGTCGGCTTCGTGATCTTCGTTTGCGGGCATCTGTTCGGCGTCGGCTATTTGTTTTTTGCGGGCTACACGATCCTGCAGTACGTCGTTTTGTCTTCAGCCTGGAACATTCTCGGCGGCTATTGCGGATATGTGAACTTCGGCTCCGCTGCATTTTTCGCGCTAGGTGCCTATTCCACCGTGTTTTTCTACAAGTTCTATCCGCTGCCGATCCCGCTCCTGATCCTCATCAGTGCAGTGGTGTCGGGCATCGTCGGATTCGGCATGGGCTACCTGACATTGCGATTGCGCGGCGCCTTCTTTGCAATTGCGACCCTGGCGATGGCGGTCGTGCTGCAAACGCTGGTGGTGAATTGGGACTACGTCGGCGGCTCACGCGGTGCCTATATCGTGCGCGCAGACACCATTGAAATCGGCGGTTTCTCGATTGAATACATCGAGTATTTGTTCCTGCTGATGATGATTCTCTCGATTTTATCCATCGTGATCTCGCGTGCGATTGCGCGCTCGCAGCTCGGCTTCGGCTTTGCCACCATCCGCGACGATGAGCTCGCGGCGGAAGCCTCCGGCGTCCCCACCCTTCGGCTTAAATTGATCGCCACCACCATCTCGGGTGCGCTCATGGGAATGGCGGGCGCGCCCTTCCCCTACTACATCGGCTATTTGCAGCCGGCATCCGCCTTCGGCCTCGAATATGGCGTCAATTCCATCGCCATGCCGATCATCGGCGGAACGACGAGCTGGGTCGGTCCGCTGATCGGAGCGATCCTGCTTGGCTCGCTGCAACAAATCGCCACTGTAACCATCTCCTCAGCGGTGAACCTGCTCATTGTGGGGCTATTGCTCGTCGCCTTCGTCGTGATTGCCCCGAACGGCCTGGTCGGCCTGGTGCAGGATCGCCTGCGTGCGCGGAGAAGCAAATGAGCCCGCTTCTTCACGTCAGCAATATCAGCAAGCGTTTCGGAGGGTTCGTCGCACTTGATGGCATCGAGCTTGAGGTGCAACCAGGCGAGCGGGTCGGATTGATCGGCCCGAACGGCTCCGGCAAAAGCACACTGGTCAACTGCATCTGCGGCGCGCTGCAAAACGAACAGGGCAGCGTGCATTTCGACGGGCACGCCATGGATGGGCTTGCCGCGCATGAACGCACGCATCGCGGCCTCGCGCGCAGCTTTCAGCTTCCCCGCCCGTTCGTGAGCCTCAATCTCGCGGATAATTTGCGCGTTCCGATGCTCTACACGGTGCACAAGCGCTCAGGCCCGCTCCACGCCGACAGCGTGGACGCGCGCTGCGTGGAATTGCTGCGTCTGGTCGGGCTCGACCAGAAGGCACGGCATATGCCGCGCGATTTGACACAGGTTGAAATGCGCAAGCTCGAGTTGGCGCGCGCGGTGGCAGCGGAGCCGAAACTTCTGATCGCCGACGAATCGATGGCCGGCCTTTCCCATTCTGAAATCGAGGATATTCTTACGCTTCTCAAGCAGCTCAATGAGCGCGGGATCACCGTCATCTTGATCGAACATATCATGAGTGCGGTGATGAGCTTTTCGCAACGGCTCGTCGTCCTGGTGAGTGGCAAAAAGATTGCCGACGGCAAGCCCGAAGACGTCGTCCGCAATCCCGAAGTCGTGAGGGCGTATCTTGGCCAGTAGCCTGACCATCGAAGGAGTTCATGCCGCCTACGGTTCCGTTCGCGTCATTGAAGACGTTTCGATCGCGGTGAAAGCGGGTGAAACTGTTGCCTTGCTTGGTACCAACGGCAACGGCAAGAGCACGTTGATGAAATGCGTGATGGGCATTGTGCGCCCGAAGGGCGGACGCATCATTGCCGAGATCGACGGCGAAAAGCACGATTTGATCGGCCGCAGCACCGAACAGATTGTGGATCTGGGCATCGCGCTGGTTCCGGAAGGACGTCGGCTTTTCCCGAAATTGACGGTTGAGGAGAACCTGTTGCTCGGCGCCTTCCGGCCGAAGGCCCGCGCGCAGATCAAGACCAATCTGGACTTCTGCTTCCAGTCATTTCCACGCCTCGCGGAACGCCGCAGCCAGCTTGCGGGCTCAATGAGCGGCGGCGAACAGCAGATGCTGGCGCTGGCTCGCGCGCTGATGCTCGCGCCGCGGATCTTGCTGGTGGACGAGCCGTCGGTCGGGCTGGCGCCACAGCTGGTCGCGCGCACTATTGACGCCATCAAACTCCTCAAAGATCACTACCAGCTGACGGTGCTGATGGCTGAACAGAATTTCACGCAGGCGATCCGTATCGCCGATCGCGGCTATGTGATCGTGCACGGCAAGATCGCTTTCGAGGGCCGCTCGGCTGAGGAACTGAATAACAACGATCTGGTCCGCAAGCTTTACATGGGCATGTAACGAGCGCGAATCTCCAAAAGCAAAACGGCGCGGGACTTGTCCCGCGCCGTTTTTTATTCGGAGCGCAACGAGACTACTGCAGAGCTTTCTCGTAGGGATAAATCACGTTGCCGGTCTTCAGATCAGCCGGTGTGAGCACGTTCTGGTATCCCATGCCTTTCCAGGTCTCGAGGCCAGCGCCTTCCTTAATGTCATGATACTGCACTTGCATCATGCCTGACTTCGTCCACTCGCCACCCGGGCCGTAAGACCAGTCGCCCATGATCGTCTTGTGCGGTGTCTTGCGCAGGTAGTCCGCAATCTTGTTGTCATCGATGCTTTTCGTGCCGGCAATCGCCTCGCCGAGCATGTTGATATACGCGTAGCCCCACCCACCGAGATAGTAGCCAAGTGGATCGACGCCTTCAGCGCCGGCCTTCGCCTGATATTTTTTGAAGAACTCGGCTGCGGGTTTCATCAACTTGTCGGACGGCACCCATGTCTCATAGTTGATGATGCCGTTGAGCTTTGGTCCAAGCTTGCTCTTGAAGACCGTGGCCTGCAATCCGACCATCGCGCCTCCGATGATCTTCGGCTTGTAATTGAGCTCACGGACCGCCTGCACAATGCCGACGGAGCCCAACGGATAAGAGCAGACGATGACCACGTCCGGATTGGCGGCCTGCACGGCGCGCACGATCGGCGTGTAGTCCGTCGTGCTCGGCGGATATTTCCGATCATAAACGATCTTCATATTGAACTTCTTGGCGTTCTCGCGGGCGCCGTCACAGGCGTTATTGGAGAACTCGGCGTCCTCGACCACCAGCCCAAGTGTCGTCGGCTTCGGATTCTGCGCGGCAGCGACCTGAAACACGCCCTCGGTAAACGACGGCTTGGTCTGCGGGCCGGTTGGCAACACCGAGAAGTACTTCGGGTATTTGAACTCGTGATTGACGTCGAGCGCAAACAGACTGATGTAGGTCTTGCCCTTCTGCATGACCACTGGCATCGCCGGCGCGTTCATGTTGGTGGCGTAACCGCCGACCACGAGCTCGACTTTGTCCACGTCGATCAGCTTGGTGTAGATGCCGGGCACCGTCGAAGGATTGCTCTGGTCATCGTAAAAGATCAGCTTGACCGGACGCCCGAGCAGACCGCCCTTGGCGTTGGTCTCTTCTTCCCAGATTTTCATGCCAAGCAGCGCCTGCTTACCGTTGGCGGCAAGCGGGCCGGTCAACGACATGCCGAAACCGATCTTGATCGGCTCCTTATTTTGGGCCGAGGCGGCCCCCAGGAACATCGCGCCGGCGGCCACGACGGCGACAGCCGTCCCCGCCATCCAGGCAAATGTCCGGGACTTGAGATTGTGCAGCATATCTTCTCCTCCCATGAACGTCTTTTATTTCGATGACCAATAATGACAGCGCCCGACGCAATGGTCCATCGGGCGCGGCAGAAAGTCCCGAGGATTAGACCAATTGCCGGATGCTACCCGCTAAAACGCACGCGGCGCAGCAAATTTGAGCCGCGCTGCGCCCCGAAACCCGGATGTGGGCCAAGGTGGGAAGGCTTATTGCCTCGCCTTCTCGAAGGGATAGATCACGTCGCCCGACTTGTATTCCGCCGGTGTGATGATGGCCAGGGTATCCGGATTCTTGAACTGGTCGATACCATTACCCTTGATCCCGCGGAATTGCGCCTGGAAAACCCGCGACTTCGCCCATTCGCCGCTCTTGCCGAACGACACATCGCCGACGATGGTCTTGAATGTCGTCTTGCGCAGATAGTCGGCCAGTTTGGCGTCGTCGACGCTTTTAGTTGCCGTGATCGCCTGTCCGAGAACGTCGAGATACGAGTAGCTGAACGGGGCCATATAGTAGCCGAGCGGATCCACGCCCGCTTTGACAGCACGATCCTGATACTTCTGCATGAATTCCGCTGTGCCCTTGAACATCAGGGATTTTGCGGGCAGCCAGAAGTCATAGTTCATGTATCCGTTCAATGCCGGGCCGAGCTTCGTCTTGAACACAGTCGACTGCAGCCCAACCATGGCGCCGCCAATCATCTTCGGATTGAGCTTGGCTTCATTCGCCGCAAGCACCATGCCGACCGAGTCGAGCGGGTACGAGCAGATCACGACCAGATCGGGATTGGTCGCCTGAATCCCGCGTACGATCGGGCCGAAATCGGTGGTCGAAGGCGGATAGCTCTTGTCGTAGACGATCTTCAGTCCTGCCTTCTTGGCGTTCTCGCGCGCCCCATCGGACGCGTTTTTGGAAAACTCCGCATCCGCGGCCACGATGGCCACCGTCGCCGGCTTTGGATTTTGCGCCATCGCCGTGTCGAAGAAGCCCTTGGTGAATGAGGTCTTCGGCTCCGGCCCGGAGGGAATCATGGCGAAGTAACGGTCGTAGTTGAAGTCGCTGTTCACGCCGAGACCGTATAGACCGAGGAACACCTTCTTGCGCTGTACAACCACCGGCATCGCGGGCGCCAACATGTTGGTGCCATAGCCGCCGACGATGACGTCGACTTTGTCGACATCGAGCAGCTTGCTGTAAATTCCGGGTACCGTTGAAGGGTTACTCTGATCGTCGTAGTGAACGAGTTGAACCGGCCTGCCAATCAGACCGCCTTTGGCGTTTGTTTCCTCAACCCAGATTTCCATCGCGAGCAGTGCAGACTTGCCATTCGGACCCAGCGGGCCAGTTTCCGCCATACCGAACCCGATCTTGATCGGCTGCTTGTCCTGCGCGATGGCCGGTATTGCCACCATTGCTGCAAATGCAGCTGCCGCAGCCACCGCATACACGGTGGATTTCATGTATCGCAGCATACTGTCCCTCCCCAAACTATTGTGGTTTTGCGGATTTTTTAGCCGAATCGATCTGCCCACGCCAGTGGCGCATCCCATCTGATGGGATGATCACACACTTTCGACCATGATCGTTTCGACCTCCCCCGCTCCACCGCGCCGGAAGGCGGCGGCTTCGTCGTATTCCGGCGATGTGAAACATGCGACGCCCTGCTCCAGGGTCGGGAATTCGATCACGATGAAGCGATGAAATTTATCAGGACCTTCCATGATCTGAAAACGTCCGCCCCGGGCGAGAACCTTTCCGCCAAACTTGGCGATGATGGCGGGCACCAGGTCGGTATATTTTTTATACTCGACAGGGTCGTTGACCTTGGAACGAGCAACCCAGTAAGCAGGCATATCTCTCTCCCTCTTTCGTCATGGCCGCGCTTGTCCCGGCCATCCACGTCTTGAATGATGCAAAGAACAGTAATGACGTGGATGCCCGGTACAAGGCCGAGGATGACGGAGAAACAAAATCATGGCGCGTAAAGTGATCGACATTTCGGTTCCACTCGAGAACGATGTGGCCGCCGACCCGCCGGGCTACGGCCCGAAGATCGAGTATCTCGATCATCAGGCTACTGCTGCCGACATCCTCAAATTTTTCCCGGGATTGAAGAAAGAAGAACTGCCAGACGGCGAGGGCTGGGGCTTCGAATGGGTTCGGTTGTCGACACATTGCACGACCCATCTCGATGCGCCGTGGCATTTCGCTTCCACGATGGATCACGGCAAGCGCGCCATGACCATCGATGAGGTGCCGCTGGACTGGTGTTTCCAGCCCGGTGTGAAACTTGACTTCCGGCACTTCCCTGACGGCTATGTCGCTACCGCCAACGATGTCGAAGCCGAGCTCAAGCGCATCGGCCACACGCTCTCACCACTCGAGATCGTCGTCGTGAACACCAGCGCCGGTACTGCCTACGGGCGCCCCGACTACGTCGCGAAAGGTTGCGGCATGGGGCGCGAGGCCACGCTCTATTTGCTCGAGCGCGGCGTACGCGTCACGGGCACCGACGGCTGGAGCTGGGACGCGCCATTCATCTACACAATGAGTAGATACGCCGAAACCCACGACGCGTCGCTGATCTGGGAGGGCCATCGTGCCGGCCGCGACATCGGCTATTGCCACATCGAAAAGCTGCACAATCTCGAGGCGCTGCCTGCCAAAGGCTTCACGGTAAGCTGCTTTCCGGTGAAAGTGCGCGGCGGTTCCGCCGGCTGGACGAGGGCTGTGGCAATCATTGATGCTTGATTGCCCACCACGCCGGGCGATAGCATCCCGCCCAACGAAAATGCCGGACCAAATACCGGCAAAATAAGCACTTCCAGGGAGGACTCACGTGGACAGACGCCATTTTGTCGCCGGTAGCGCTGCCGCGGCCGCGGCCCTTGCCGTGCGGCCCGCTTTCGGCGAGGACGCCTATCCGTCCCACGCCATTACATTCATCAACCCGTTCCCGCCGGGCGGCGCTGCCGACGTCGTCGGCCGGCCGCTGACCGCGATGCTCGAGCCGATTCTCAAGCAACCCTGTATTGTCGAAACCAAGGCTGGTGCGGCCGGGCAAGTTGGCGGCCAGGTCGCCGCCTCAGCCAAGCCCGACGGCTACACACTGCTCATCCATATTGTGTCGATCTCCGGCTTTGCCGAGGTCGATAAACTGTTCGATCGTCCGCCCAAATTCACGCGCGCCGACTTCATTCCGATCGCGCGGCTGACGTCTGGTCCTATGGTTCTGGTGGTCAACGATCAGCAGCCATACAAGAGCGTCAAGGAACTGGTCGACGATGCCAGGGCCAATCCCGACAAGCTGATTTTCAGCTCGTCGGGCCTCTACGGCGCGCTGCATCTGCCGACCGCGCTGTTCATGCAGGCCGCCGGCATCAAAATGAAGCATTTGCCGACGAACGGCGGTGGTCCGGCGCTCACCGCGCTCCTCGGCAACAATTCGCAGGTGCTGGTGTCGGCTATCGCCCCCGCAAGCGGTCAGATCAAGGCCGGCAAGCTCCGTGCACTCGCCTGCTTCAGCCCAAAGCGCGCGGCATCAATGCCGGACGTGCCCACGCTGAAGGAGCTCGGCTATAACGTCGAATTCTCGCTGTGGGTCGGTGTATTTGCACCGAAGAATACGCCTGCTCCGATCGTAAAGATTCTTGGCGACGCCATCAAAACGGCGGCGACCGGCGATCAGTTCAAAACCGCAATTACCAACATCGGCGATGAGGTCGCCTTTCTCGACCAGGCAGCGTTCGCAAAATTCTGGGACGAAGACGCCAAGCGGGTCGAGGCAGCGGTGCATGCGATCGGCCGCGTTCAGGGCTAACGCGGCCGGCAGCAGATTGCTTCGTTAAATTCCGGAGGGGACACGATGGATCGCCGTAGCTTTGTCATCGGCACGACCGCACTCGTCGCAGCTGGCCCTGCAGTTGCGCAAGACGCGTTTCCTTCACATCCAATTACCATTATCAACGCGTTCCCGCCCGGTGGTGTCAACGATATCGTGACGCGGCCTTTCGCTGCGGCGCTCGAGCCGATCATCAAACAGCCGGTGGTGGTCGAGACCAAGGCTGGCGCGGGCGGCCAAGTCGGTGCGCAAGTCGGAGCCAGTGCCAAACCTGACGGCTACACGCTTCTCTCGCACAACAATGGAATTTCCGGCTACGAGGAAGTCGACAAACTCTTCGGGCGGCAACCGAAAACCACACGCGCCGATTTCATTCCGCTGGCGCGGCTGGTCGCCGACCCGGTTCTCGTGGTTGTCAATGAACAGCAGCCGTACAAGTCCCTCAAGGATTTGATCGACGACGCCAAAAAGCGCCCGGAGGCCATCATCTACAGTTCGGGCGGGCTCTATGGCGCGACCCATCTGCCGGTCGCGCTGCTGGAAAAAACAACTGGTATCCCGAAGCTTCGCCACCTGCCGACGAACGGCGGCGGACCGGCGGTGACCGCCCTGCTCGGCAACAACGCACAGATGAGCACGCAAACGGTCTCCGCCACTCTGCAACATATCAAAGGCGGCAAGCTGCGTGCGTTGGCGTCGTTCGGCGGTAGGCGATCGAAGGCGTTGCCGGATGTGCCTACCTTGAAGGAGCTCGGCTACGACGTCGAATACTATCTTTGGGTCGGTATCTTCGCGCCGAAAGCTACGCCCGCCAATATCGTGGCTACCCTGAACGAAGTGATCGACAAGGCCGCAATTTCCGATTTGTTCAAGACCGCCATCACGAATGCCGGTCTGGAGCCTGACTATCTCAACGCAGCGGGTTTTGCCAGGTTCTGGGCGGAAGACGCCAGGCGCTCCGACGAAGCGGTGAAATTGATCGGCCGCGTGCAAGGATGAGCTTTCGTCGAATCAAACGATAAGCTGGACCCAACCGGCACCCGCAACAGAGGGGAGTAAAATATGGATCGTCGTAGTTTCGTCGCAGGTACGGCCGCGACGGCCGCCACGATTGTCGCTCGTCCAGCAATTGCGCAAGACGCTTATCCTTCGCACGCCATTACGATGGTCAGTCCGTTCCCGCCCGGCGGCGTCAGCGACACGATAACCCGTCCGCTGGACGCGGCACTCGAGACAGTTTTCAAACAGCCTGTCGTACTCGAAAACAAGGCCGGAGCGGCCGGCGCGGTCGGCGCGCAATTTGTCGCCGCCGCCAAGCCAGACGGCTACACCCTGCTCACCCATATTGTGTCGATTTCCGGCTTCGCGGCGGTCGACAAATTGTTCGGCCGTACGCCGAAATTCACCAACGCCGATTTCATCCCGCTCGCCCGCATCATCGCCGATCCAATTGTGATGATCGTCAACAAGGACGTGCCATACAGAACTCTGAAAGACCTGGTTGCCGATGCAAAGGCCAACCCGGACAAGCTGATTTACAGCTCGTCGGGGCTTTACGGCGCATCCCACATTCCAACGGTGTTGTTCGCAAAATCTGCCGGCGATCTGAAGATGCGGCACCTGCCGACCAATGGCGGCGGACCTGCCGTCACGGCTGTACTGGGCGGGAACGTAAACTTCTTCATGTCGCCGACATCGATCGCATTGCCACATATCCGGGCCGGGAAGGTGAATGCGCTGGCGGTCTCGAGCGCCAAGCGTGCGAAATCGTTGCCTGACGTCCCGACCTTCAAGGAGCTGGGTTACGATCTCGAATATTATTTTTGGGTCGGGATATTTACGCCCAAGGGTACGCCGGCGCCGATCGTCAATACCCTACGCGAGGGACTCAACAAGGCCGCCCACAGCAAGCAATTTACCGACACGCTCGACAATCTGGGCCAGGAACTCGCCTATATGGATCAGCCCGAATTCATAAAATTCTGGGCCGTCGACGCCAAGCGTCAGGAAGATGCCATCAACGCCATCGGCCGCGTGCAGGGATGATGAGGATGACCATATGACCCTGCGTGCCGATCATGTCGCGGGCGGTTTTTTCATCGGCTTGGGCCTGCTGGTGATCGCACTCAGCGGCGACCTGCCGACGGGCAGCTTGTCGATGCCCGGCTCCGGCTTTCTGCCGAAGATTGTCGCGGTGCTCACCGTGTTCTTCGGACTGGTGCTGGCGCTGCGTGCGAATGAGAGCAAGGTGTTTGCAACGCTATCGTGGAGTGACGCCAAGCATGCTGCGCTTGTGGTCGCGATCACCGCAGCCGCGATTGCGTTGTTCGAACCACTGGGATTCCTTACGACCAACGTGCTGTTGATCTTCGCGCTGCTTGCCATCATTGAGGGGCGCCGGCTGCTGCCGGCCATCGGCTACAGCCTCGGCGTGGTTGTGACCACGTACATTCTGTTCGTTTACGTGCTCAAGACGCCGCTCCAAGCCGGCCCGTTCGGATTCTAGGATCGTCGTGGAAACAACCCTTCACAGTCTCTATCTCGGTTTCTCGGTTGCCTTGCAGCCGGCCAACGCGTGGTACGCGTTCCTTGGCTGCCTGGTCGGCACTCTCGTCGGCGTGCTGCCGGGCATCGGGCCGCTTGCCGGCATCTCCATTCTTTTGCCCGTGACGTTCGGACTGAACGCCACGCAGGCAATCATCATGCTCGCCGGCATCTATTACGGCTCACAGTATGGCGGTTCGACCACATCGATCCTCATGCGCATTCCCGGCGAGGCATCGTCGGTCATGACCTGTATCGACGGATACGCCATGGCCAAGAAGGGCCGCGCAGGGGCGGCGCTCTGCATCGCCGCGGTTGGTTCCTGGATCGGCGGCTCGTTTGGAGTCGTTGTGCTTACCGTCGTGGCGCCACCATTGGCGACGATCGCCGTCCGGTTCGGGCCACCCGAATACACCGCGCTGCTCGTGCTCGGCCTGATCTTTCTTGCGTATATGTCGTCGTCCTCGCTGATCAGGACGCTGCTGATGGCCTGCCTCGGCCTGCTGCTCGGCATGATCGGCATCGACAATATGACCGGCCATTTCCGCTACAGCTTCGATCTCGCCGAATTGGGCGACGGCATCGGCATCGTACCGGTCGCCGTCGGGCTGTTCGGGCTCGGCGAAATCCTGTCGACGCCAAGCGCCGACGCGGTCAAGGACATCATCACACCGCGCCTGCGCGACTTGCTGCCAACCCGCAAGGAATGGGGCGAGGCGGTCATGCCGATTTCGCGCGGTACGGTTCTCGGCTTTATCATCGGCATCATTCCCGGATCAGCACACGTCATTTCCAGCTTCCTGTCCTACGCATTGGAAAAGCGCGTCGCGAAACACCCGGAGCAATTCGGAAAAGGCGCCGTCGCTGGTGTCGCGGGACCGGAAACCGCCAACAATGCCGCCTCGACGGGTGCCTTCGTGCCACTGCTCGCACTCGGCATTCCGACCAGTCCGATCACGGCGGTGCTGATCGGCGCTCTGATGATTCACGGCGTTTCGGTCGGGCCAACGCTTGTCAACGAGCATCCGGACGTGTTCTGGGGCTTCGTCGCCTCGATGTATGTCGGCAATCTCATGCTGCTGCTACTCAACCTGCCGCTGGTCAGCGTGTTCGTGACGGTGCTCCGGATCCCGTACGCCTATCTCTATCCGCTGATCATCATGTTTTGCATCATCGGCGTCTACACGGTGAACAACTCGGTCGTCGACGTCTGGATCATGTTGATCATGGGCATACTCGGCTATGCGCTGCGCAAATTCGATTTTGATCCGGCTCCGCTCGTGCTCGGTCTGGTGATCTCGCCGATCCTGGAGCAGAGCCTGCGCCAGTCACTGATCATGTCGAACGGCAACTATTTTATATTCTTCAGCCGCCCAATTTCGCTGTGCCTGATGATGGTCAGCATCGGCCTGCTTGCGCTCGCTGCATATGCATTTGTCCTCAAGCGGGGGGACTGGCGCACCAAGCTGGCCAAGGCGGAGGCCGGCGAAGCGGAGAAGTGATCGACTGCAGCCCTGATCAGATTGTCGACAGGTTTGCGAATCATGCGCTCTTGCGCGCGTGCAGCGCCATCGCGATCAGTGCGGAACCGCCAAATATCATATTGATGCCGACCAGAAGCCCGACGGCCCACGCCGCCGTGCTTGGCAGTCCGGCAAATATCATTATGGCCAGCGCCAGATCGATGATGCCGCTGGCCAGCATCCAACCCCACTGACCGGACAGCTCTCGTTTGTGATCAAGCGCGAACATGATTGAGACCGCGCCCTCGACCAGGAAAAAGGCGACCAGGACGAGCGTCAGCGAGAAAGCGCCGGTCAACGGCGATGCGAGCAGGACCGCGCCGACA
Source organism: Pseudolabrys sp. (assembly GCA_036496445.1). GTDB lineage: Bacteria > Pseudomonadota > Alphaproteobacteria > Rhizobiales > Xanthobacteraceae > Pseudolabrys. The sequence continues at coordinate 25,255 of DASXLC010000138.1, forward strand.
ACAATGCCGAGCACCGCCGACAAGAGCGACCACCAGAAACCTGGCGCGTGCCGCATCCAAAATGTTGTGATCAGGCCAAGGATGCCACTGACCAGAAACAGCCAACCCAGCAGGATGGTGACCGCCAATGTAGCGATTGGCGGCAGGACAACGGCGGTTGCGCCCAGCACCAGCAGCACAACGCCCTCGACCAGAAAGAGAACCCAATGCTCACGCAGCGCAGCGGTCGCTGCACGCTGAAGTCCTTGAATGCTGGGTTGTTGGCTGGACATGCAAGCCTCCGCGGGTTCCCGTAGAGACACTACCCTCACCCAGTGCCGACGTATAGCAGCGCCTCACGCCCAGAGGCGTTCGTTGTCCATGCCGTTGTAGAGGCCGGCGACATAGTCGCCGTAACCGTTGAACAGGAGCGTCGGTCGCCGCTCGCCAGTCCCGATGATCTCCTCGCTCGCCTGGCTCCAGCGCGGATGCGGCACCTGCGGATTGACATTCGCCCAGAAGCCATACTCTGCGGGCTGCAGCGCTTCCCACATGCCCCTCGGACGTTGATCCGTGAAGCTGAAGTGCACAATCGACTTGATTGACTTGAAGCCGTATTTCCAGGGCAGCGCGAGACGCAACGGCGCACCATGTTGTCGGGCAAGTGGATGCCCATAGGCACCGGTGACGAGGAAAGCGAGCTCGTTGGTCGCCTCTGCCATGGTGACACCCTCGACATAAGGCCAAGGATACCAGGGCTGCCGCTGACCCGGCGCCACCTTCGGGTCCATGAAAGTTTCCATTCGCACATATTTGGCAGAGCCAAGCGGGCGGGCGAAATCAACCAGCTTGGCGAACGGGAAACCTGTCCAGGCGATGGCCATGCCCCACGCTTCAACGCAACGGTGACGATAAGTTCGCTCTTCCAGCGTCAGCTTACGGACCAGATCATCGATGCCGACTTCCATCGGCTTTTCCACCATCCCGTCGATTTTCACTGTCCATGGCCGGATCGGCAGCGCCTGTGCGGCAGCGGTCACCGTTTTCGACGTGCCGAATTCATAAAAATTATTGTAGTTGCCGTTGATCTTCTCGTCGGTGATCGCACGATCGAGCGCGTATTTCTCGTTGCGCTTCGCCGGATAAAGGTCGGCGCTCGGGTCAGGTAGCTTGCCAACGTCGGAGATACGCTGGGCACTTGCGGCGTGTGGCGCCAAAGCGAGCACACTCGCACCGCCGGCCAGAAACCCGCGGCGGCTGAACACCAGATGTTCCGGCGCGGCCAGACGATCGGAAATTTCCCAACCGCGGCGGCGAATAACGTTCATGGCGCGGATCCTCCCGAATCTCGGAAAATAAGTACGGCGCTCGGTGATCACTGGCAAGTCACGGTTCTGAGACAGCAGCCCGACCCTCCGGGCAAACGTTGTCATGGGGCCTGTCTCACCCGCGCAGGACGTCCCGAAGGACTAACCCATCGCGCGCTGTCTATCCAAGCCATTGGTCGCGGAGCTGCCGTTCATGCGACTGCGTAGATGGCCAACGAGGTGCCACTTCGGCATTGGCTTGGCAAACAAATAGCCTTGCCCAACCTGACAGCCGATCGATTGCAGCTTGTGGCTTTCATGACTTGTTTCGATGCCCTCGGCCACCGTTCTGAGACCGAACCGGCGCCCCAGCTCAACAATGATCTCGCACAGACCGGCATTGAACTGGTCTTCGTTGCAGTTCGCCACATAACTGCGATCGATCTTTAGCTCGCTGAACGGCAATTGTTTCAGACGCGCAAGCGAGGAATAGCCGGCACCGAAATCGTCCACCGCGAGGTCGCATTTGAGTTCCCGCAAGGCCTCGGCAACATCTCTCGCAAGATCGAGATCATTCAGGATCTGGTCCTCGGTCACTTCCAGCGTCAGTCCCGGCCAGTTCGCCGCACTCGGGTGGGAGTCGCGCAATATCTGGGTCATTGGAAGCTTGACCAGCGCCGACACCGGCACATTGACAGCGAGTCTGATCGACACGCCGTATTGAGCAAAGGCTTCCCAATCGCCGAGCGCTGTGAGAATTACGCGCTCGGTGAGCGCATGCATCTCGTCTTCGCTGGCACCGGGCAGAAACAGGGCCGGCGAAACGATACCGCGAGTAGGATGACGCGCGCGTACCAATGCCTCGGCACCGACAAGATGCAGCGATTTCAACTCGATCTTGGGCTGATACCAGAGTTCAAACCAGTCGTGTTTGAGCACCGCACCGAGCGGAATCGATGCTTTCGGGTCCGCATAGGGCACCCCTTGCGAAGAGAACAGATTGCGTAGTCCGTCCAGCATGTCCGCCATTCCGCACGCAAAAACGCCGTGCCTCAAACGCGTAACATCGATCTTGCGAGATCGCGGCGGCTGCGCGGTTAACAGCAAGACGCTGACGGTTAAACTGCTTTTTATCCGCTTACCGGAATGGGGAAAATTGTCGCCGTCGTCCCCAAAATAGGGGCGAGAACCGGTCCTTTTAACGCAGCCTTTATTCCGCTGCGCGCCTGGCCGCGATGATTTGATCCGCCGTGCGGCC
>DASXLC010000139.1:0-8210 GCA_036496445.1 Pseudolabrys sp.
GGTCCAGTTAATCGACGCCAGTGGCCACAACCACGGCCCCACACCGATCCAAGCCGCGCTAGATATGGCGCAGGCAGCGGGGCTCGACCTAGTCGAAATTGCCCCCAATTCGTCGCCCCCCGTCTGCAAAGTCCTGGATTACGGCAAGTACAAATTCCAGGCGCAGAAAAAAGCTGCGGAAGCCCGCAAGAAGCAGAAAGTTGTCGAGGTCAAGGAGATCAAACTCCGGCCGATGATTGACGACCACGATTACGACGTGAAAATGCGCTCGATGAAGCGAGTCTTCGAAGAGGGTGACAAGGTCAAGATCACCTTGCGATTCCGGGGGCGCGAAATGGCGCACCAGGAGCTCGGCTACAGACTGCTCGAACGCGTGAAAGCGGACACCGGCTCGTTCGCCAAGATCGAATCGGAACCGCGATTCGAAGGCCGGCAAATGGTCATGATGCTGGCACCGCGCTAGCCTCGCAGTCGGGTCTTACCGATCAACGCGCCACTCGCGAATTACGGGTGGCGCGTCAGCATTTTAGCCCCATTCAGCTGCCCGGGCCGTAGCGGTTGCATGAGGTGGCCGCCTCTGCCATAACGCCGCGCATTCGCCGCCCGGCCAGTAAGGGCTGCCGTGGCAGCGATCAACGCTCAATCCCGAGCAACCAGTTCTGAGGGCTATGCGCCCTATGAACACATCCGGCCATGCGGGCATGCCCCGCGGGACGCCGATGAGGAGAGCCAAATGCCCAAGTTGAAGACCAAATCGGGCGCTAAAAAGCGCTTCAAGATCACCGCGACCGGCAAGGTTAAATACCAGCAGTCCGGCAAACGCCACGGGATGATCAAGCGGACCACCAAGACGATCCGCGAGCATCGCGGCACCAGCGTGCTGTTCAAGACCGACGGCGACAACGTCAAGAAATACTGGTTGCCGAACGGCTAACCGGTCTTTCCCGGCCGCCCGAGCGCGGCTGTCCCTGGTCGATCATTCGTACGCAATGCAAGGAGAACTGCCATGGCCCGCGTCAAGCGTGGTGTCACGTCGCACGCCAAACATAAAAAGGTCCTGAAAGCCGCCAAAGGCTACTATGGCCGCCGCAAGAACACGATCCGCATCGCCAAGCAGGCCGTCGAGAAGGCGAACCAATACGCCTTCCGCGACCGCAAACGGCGCAAGCGCACTTTCCGTGCACTATGGATCCAGCGCCTGAACGCCGCGGTGCGGCCGTTTGGACTCAACTACAGCCGGTTTATCGCCGGGTTGTCCAAGGCCGGCGTGACGGTCGACCGGAAAGTTCTGTCCGACCTCGCCATTCGCGAGCCGGCGACATTTCAGGCAATCGTGGAAAAGGCCAAGGCCGCCTTGCCCGCGTAAAGCTTTGAGGTCGTCATGCCTGGCCATAGGCGTCCGAAGGACGGCGTGCTTTCGCACACCTATGTGTGCCGGGCATCCACGCCTTCCTTCTTGCAAGCAAGACGTGGATGGCCGGGACAAGCCCGGCCATGACCAGCTAGAACGCTGGGTGCTGGAATCATGACCGACATCGCGCAACTGGAAAAAGAGCTACTTGCCGCCGTCGCCTCGGCCAAAGACGAAGCGGCGCTGGAAGCCGTGCGCATTTCGGCGCTCGGCAAGAGCGGCTCGGTTTCGGCGCTGCTCAAGACGCTCGGCACAATGACGCCGGACGAACGCAAGGTGCAAGGTCCGGCAATCAATGGCTTGAAGGATCGTGTCGCCGGCGCCATCGCGACGGCAAAAGATGCATTCGCCTCTGCGGCGCTTAACGCCCGTCTCAGCACCGAAACCGTCGACGTCACCCTGCCCGTACGCGAAGCGCCGACCGAAGCCGGCCGTGTGCATCCCATCAGTCAGGTTACTGATGAACTTACCGCCATCTTCGCCGACATGGGGTTTGCAGTCGCCGAGGGCCCCGACATCGAGACCGACGATTACAACTTTACCAAATTGAATTTCCCTGAAGGTCATCCCGCCCGGGAAATGCACGACACGTTTTACTTCCCGCCGAAATCCGATGGCTCGCGGCTGCTGCTGCGCACCCACACCTCCCCGGTCCAGGTGCGCACGATGCTGAGCCAAAAGCCGCCAATTCGCGTGATCTGCCCCGGCCGCACCTATCGCAGCGACTCGGACCAGACGCACACGCCGATGTTCCATCAGGTCGAAGGCCTGGTCATCGATAAAGGTTCGCACCTCGGTCACCTGAAATGGATTCTCGAAGAATTCTGCAAGGCATTTTTTGAGGTCGACAGCGTCAAGATGCGTTTCCGGCCGTCGTTCTTCCCGTTCACGGAGCCGTCACTTGAAGTCGACATCCAGTGCAAGCGCGACAAAGGTGAAATTCGTTTCGGCGAGGGCGAGGATTGGCTCGAAATCCTCGGCTGCGGGATGGTGCATCCGAATGTCCTTCGCAATTGCGGCCTCGATCCCAATGAATACCAGGGCTTTGCCTGGGGCATGGGCATCGATCGCATCGCCATGCTCAAATACGGCATGAATGATCTGCGTGCATTTTTCGAAGCGGACATCCGATGGCTTACCCATTACGGTTTCCGCCCACTCGACTTCCCGACCCTGGCCGGGGGCTTGAGCTCATGAGCTCATTGAGACCTGCGCGCTCGGCGCTCGATCGCGCCTTCTTTGCACTGGTGACGCGGGGCTGGGACGCACGCAAAATCGATGGTTACGAAGCAAGCCTGCGCAAACGCGACAGCGCAATGTCGGCGGAGGCTTCCCGCACACTCGGATCCATCGACGCGAAAGCGACGGGCCTGCTCACGCACACCTCGATGATGATCGCCGGGCTTGGGCTCATCGCTCCGCTCGTCGCCGACAATGACATCGAGGTTGGAATTGTTGTCACGGAAATGGCGATCTATCTGTTGATCGCGCTTGGCTGCCTGCGTTGCCTGTCGGTGTTTCGCACGCACGAATTCAGCGACGCCGCGGACATTCACGAGATCATTCACCGCGAGCTGATTATCCGTTCCGAGCTGTACAGCTTTTGCATCCGCGCCGCGATCGTTTTCACAATCGTGGTCTTTATGCTGTTGCCGGTTCTCTATTTCTGGTCGCCGGAGACGGCGGCATGAAATTCACCTTGCCATGGCTGATGGAGCATCTCGACACTGACGCCTCTCTTTCCGAGATCGTGGACAGGCTCACCATGATCGGGCTTGAGGTCGAGAACGTCGAGGACAAGACAAATCTGTTCAAGCCGTTCGTGATCGCTTCGGTGATCTCGGCGGAAAAGCATCCCAATGCTGACCGGCTGCGCGTGTGCATGGTCGACATCGGCGACGGCAAGCCAGTTCAGGTCGTTTGTGGTGCACCGAATGCGCGCGCCGGCATGAAGGGGGTTTTCTCCGCCCCCGGAACTTTCATTCCGGGCAAGAACATCACCCTTGCGGTCGGAACCATCCGCGGCGTCGAGAGCCGCGGCATGCTGTGTTCAGCGGCGGAACTGATGATCTCCGACGATCATGAGGGCATCATTGATTTGCCGGCCGACGCCCCGGTGGGCAAATCGTACGCTGATTGGGCCGGCGCCGGCGATCCGGTCATCGAAATCAATCTCACGCCCAACCGCCCTGACTGCACCGGCGTTGCCGGCATTGCCCGTGATCTCGGCGCGACATCAATCGGCGCCTACAAGGACAGGATCCCAAAACCCGTAAAAGGAACCTTTCCCTGCCCGGTCAAGGTCAAGCTCGATTTCGGAAAGACAGCATCGCTATGTCCGGCCTTCGGACTGAGGCTGGTCAAGGGCGTCAAGAATGGCCCGTCGCCTGACTGGCTGCAGAAGCGGCTCACTGCGATCGGACTGCGCCCCATCAACACACTCGTCGATATCACGAACTTCATCACCTTCGACCGCGGCCGGCCGTTGCATGTATTCGACGCCGCCAAGGTCAACGGCAATCTCACGGTACGCCGTGCGAAGAATGGTGAAAAACTGCTCGCGCTCGACGGCAAGACCTACACGCTGGATGAAGGCACCTGCGTGATCGCCGACGAAAAGGGGGTCGAGTCCCTCTCGGGCATCATGGGCGGCGAAGCGACCGGGTGCTCGGAGAAGACCACCGACGTACTGATCGAATCCGCACTTTGGGACGAACTCAATATCGCGCAAACCGGACGCAAGCTCGGCATCAATTCCGATGCACGCTACCGCTTCGAGCGCGGTGTCGATCCCGCCTTCATGCTGCCTGGCCTCGAACTGGCAACGCAGATGGTGCTTGATCTCTGCGGCGGCCAGGCGTCCGAAGTTGTAGTCGCCGGCGATCCGGCGCCGAAGGAGAAGGTCATCGACTTTCCGTTGAGCGAATTGCCACGCCTCGCCGGCCTGAAATTGCCGCTTGCCGACATACGTCGGGTCCTGGAGAAACTCGGCTTTTTCGCCGCGGGCCAGGGTGAACATATGAAAGTAGCGGTGCCGTCGTGGCGTCCGGATATTCACGGACGCGCCGATATCGTCGAGGAGATTGTCCGAATCATCGGCGTCGATCGCGTACCGTCGACGCGATTCGCGCGCGAGCATGCGCGCAAGCCCGTGCTGACTACGATCCAGAATCGCACCCGCAGGGCCAAACGCGCCCTTGCCGCGCGCGGACTGGTCGAAGCCGTGACCTGGTCGTTCGTGTCGAAGCAGGAGGCCGAACTGTTTGGCGGCGGCACCGCGGAACTTGCGCTCGCCAATCCGATCGCAGCCGAACTATCGGACATGCGGCCAAGCCTTATTGCCGGCCTCGTGATGGCATCGCAGCGCAACGCCGACCGCGGTTTCCCCGACACAGCGCTGTTCGAGGTTGGGCAGATCTTCAAGGGCGACAGGCCGGAAGACCAATTCACTGCCGCAAGCGGGCTGCGCCACGCCCTCGCCAGGGCTTCCGGCAGCGGCCGTCACTGGTCAGGCAAGGCCGAGCCGGTCGATGCTTTCGACGCCAAAGCCGACGCTTTTGCCGTGCTGGCAGCCGCAGGCGCCCCCATGCAGGCATTGCAAGTTGTGCCCGGCGGCCCGGCCTGGTTTCACCCCGGCCGCAGCGGCACTATCCAGATTGGTCCGCAGAATATCCTGGGTTATTTCGGGGAGTTGCATCCGGGCACCATTGCCGCGCTGAAGGCCGAAGGACCGATGGTTGCTTTTGAGGTGATCCTGGAAAAAATTCCCGAACCAAAGGCACGGCCGACGCGCGCAAAGCCGTTGCTCGAATTGTCGCCGTTTCAGCCGGTCGAACGCGATTTTGCGTTCGTGGTCGCCAGCACGGTGAAGGCCGCCGACATCGTCCGCGCCGCCCAGAACGTCGACAAAAAAGTCATCAGCAACGTTGTCGTCTTCGACGTCTATGAAGGCAAGGGCATCGAACCCGGGAAGAAATCGATCGCAATTGCGGTGACTATCCAGCCACGCGATAAGACGCTGACCGACGCCGAGATTGATGCGCTTTCCGGAAAGATCGTCGCTGAAGTTGCCAAACGGACCGGTGGCCTATTGCGCGGCTAGTCCGGCAATAAATCGGCATACGCAAACCCATCGCGCTCGACGGTTTCACCGACTTTGACCGCCACCCTGCGCGAGAGCATCGGCCCAGCGGATACAAAAGAATGAAACTCGCCGTTCTCGCCGCACGGGTCGGCGCCGGCGGGCAGCGCATCGAGCAGAGCCCGGTCGAAGCTCCGGCCCGCGAACGAGGCAGGCAATTTGCCGAGATCGACAGTGGAAAGATGTGCTTCCAGGCCGGCATCGATCATTTCGCGCGCGAGGGCCGGAGTCGGCCGGCCCCATACCGGAAAAACCGGCGTAATGCCGGTCCCCGCAAGGTGCCGCTCGCGGTATGCCCGCACGTCCTCGAGGAACAGGTCACCGAAAATCATGCGGGTCACGCCGGAAGCTCTGGCGTTACCGATCGCCTCCGCCATTTTCTGTTCGTAGATCTCGTTCGAGCAGGGAAATGGGATGTGCACGATGATCGCGAGCAAACCCGCGGCATCCAGCTGCGCCCGCAGCAATTGTTCGCGGACGCCGTGCATGCTGACCCGACCGAAAGTATCCGTGACTGTTGTCAAAGCTCCGACAATGTCGAAATCGCCGGCCCGGCGCGCTTCATGCAATGCCCACGCGCTGTCCTTGCCACTCGACCAGGCGATGAGTGCCTTTGACCGTACCCTCATCGGTCCTCGCCGCGCCGGCGGTGCCGTTGCTGCGAGCGTTGTGGTGGCTTGTCTTCCTCCGGTTTCTTCAGCGCCCCGATCTGGCGCAAAGCTGCTTCGGCCGTGCGTTGCCCTGATTCCCAGGCGCCATTGACCGTGCCCGGCTGCGTTTCGTGCAACGCTTCGCCCGCCAGCCAGATACGTCCGCCGATCGGTTCCGCCAGAATCTTGCGCGCATCGGCGCCGCCCGGAACGGCCGCCGACATCGCGCCGAGAACGAAGGGCTCTTCGTTCCAGCGCGTGGCATAGCTGCGCTTGATCGCCTTCTTTGCGCTGCTGCCGAATAGCGATGCTAGCCAATCGTGCGCAAATTCAACCATCGCCGCACTGCCTTTGGCTGACAATTCGCGCCCGAATTCCCCTCCAACCTCGACGAGATGGAGACTGCTGCCCGATACGTTCGCAAGCAGAGCCGCGGTGCGCCGGCTCGATGATTTCTCGAAGACCAGATCATCCCGCTGCAGGTTGAGGGGATTGCGCGGCATATCGAGTGCGATGTGATCGTAGCTTCCGAGCGAAAGCGCCGCTGCGGCATCGAGCTGACGTTTGGACAATTCCGGCTTGAACACGATCTTGTCCGCGGCGAGCACGTTGGTCGATGCGGTGACAATTGCTGCGCGTGACCGCAAGGAACCCTTAGATGTTGCAATATCGACGCCGTTACGATCCCACGCAACACGGGTGACAGGTGTGGATAATCGCACCGGCAGCCCGGCGGCAAGCTTTTCGATCAGCGCGCCATAGCCCTGCCGGCAAAAGGCATCGTTGTCGCGATCCGGCATACGCGCAAGATCTACAACCGAAAGTGCTGCAAGGTCCTTGCCACACACAAATGGACCGAGCACGAATTCCATGGTCGCGCGCCAGTCGCCAAGATCGGCAGGGAGCGCCCGAACCGCGGGGCCATCGGCCCTGGCCTTGCCGGCTTCCAGAATAGCGCGACGTGAACGCACCAAGGCAGAAAGAAAGCTTTCCATTTCTGCATCGCGCGCATTGCGAGGGCCGACGCGAACCGCCTGTCCACGCGGCGCCGCATAGATATCAAGTCCCGCGGGCAAAGGTGATCCGCCGGGGGGGTTCCCGTCGGGGCGATGGATCCAACGCGCGCCGAGATCGAACGGCATACCGAAAATTGCTGTGTCCGTGACGCAGCGTCCGCCGATGCGATTGGTTGCCTCCAGCAGGATGAAACGCCGGTTGGCAGCGAGGACACGCCTTGCCGCTGCGATACCTGCCGCGCCGGCGCCGATGATCGTCACATCGACTTCCGGAGCAGTCTGTGCGCGCAACAAGGCCGGCGCCGCGACAACGGCCGCGGAGGCGGCGAGGAAAAGGCGCCGGTTTGGTCCCGACATGCGGTATCCAAAAGCTCGCTGGGCGAATTGCCAGCATGCCTGAACACGCATCATGCGGCAAATTTATAGCTAACGAACGGTAACTTCCGCGCACGCCGCCGAAGACACAGACAATGAACCAAATTGCAATGACTCCACCCTAAATTCGGCGGCAAAGAGACGCAGCGCGGACCTGGGGCCCGCGGAGGATGGCGTCTCGTGCGCCAAGTATTGGCGCCGAGGACCGCTATGAGCTGGATGGTCGACGGGGTCGGGCGAATTCTGGCCCACTATCTGGAAAAGCCGGTGCAAGGTTATGAGCCTTTCACGCCGTCTGATCCCGATGCTTTGCGCGCCACCCTGCAGCCGGGCGATGTGTTGCTGGTCGAGGGTAACAACCACATCTCCGGGGTCATCAAATACCTCACACAGTCGACCTGGTCGCACGCAGCGCTCTATGTTGGTCCCATCGGCGACCGCGCCACCGCCGACGGCGAGTCATTGGTCCTGGTCGAAGCCAATATCGGGCAAGGCGTGATCGCAGCACCCCTGTCCAAATACGCGCGCTTCCATACACGCATTTGCCGGCCGACCCAACTCAATGAGGACGATCGAGCCCGCGTCTGCGCCTACGCAGCCGAACGCATCGGTTTTGA
>DASXLC010000140.1:0-3054 GCA_036496445.1 Pseudolabrys sp.
CGCGTCCTCGATCGGCGCATCGGCCCGCTCGGTGATCTGATCGAACTTGCCGCGATGAAAGCGGTCATCGAGCATAGCGGTGAGATTTTGCGCAACGCCATCCATGCGCCGCGAGCCAATTGCTTCGACGCGCGCCTGCTCGACCGCCTCGAACACGGCGCGAGCCTGCTGGCCGGCAGGCTGCAGCCGGCGATGCACTGCGGCGTCGTGACAGGCAAGACGCAGAGCAATTGAGTCAGCGTGTCCGCGAACGATCGCAGCCTCGGCCTTGCCAAGCTTGCGCGGCGGTTCCGGCAAACGAACCTTGCCGCCCATCAGCCCCGGCCGCTCCGCGGCGAAAGCAACCTCCAGCTCGGGCTTGCGCGCCAGCGCGCGCAAGCAGCCGGTCACCGCCCGCTTGAAAGGCTCGGTCGGCGATTCCTTCGACGACGGCTTGGCTTTGATGTTGGAGGCCATTGTTCCGGTTTGTCGTTTGTCATTTCGGCGCGTGGGCGCGGCGGGCGCTTCACGCCGTTCCGGAATGACCAGCCATTAACTTAGCGCAACGTTCACCGAAGATTCCGGCAGCTCGACTCCGAAGCAGCGTTGGTAGAATTCGGCGACGATCGGCCGCTCCAGTTCATCGCACTTGTTCAGGAATGTGAGGCGGAAGGCAAAACCGACATCGTTGAAGATCTCGGAGTTCTCTGCCCAGATGATCACCGTGCGCGGACTCATCACAGTCGAAATGTCGCCGTTCATGAACGCGTTGCGCGTCAGATCGGCGACCCGCACCATTTTATTGACGATGTCGCGGCCCGGCTCATTACGATAATGCTTGGCCTTGGCGAGCACGATTTCAACTTCGTTGTCGTGCGGCAGATAGTTCAGCGTGGTCACGATCGACCAGCGGTCCATCTGGCCCTGGTTGATCTGCTGTGTGCCGTGATACAGACCCGAGGTATCGCCGAGGCCGACGGTGTTTGCCGTCGCGAACAAGCGAAACGAAGGGTGTGGCTTGATCACCTTGCTCTGATCGAGCAGCGTCAACCGCCCGGATGCTTCCAGCACGCGTTGAATGACGAACATCACATCCGGACGCCCGGCATCATATTCGTCGAAACAGAGCGCGACGTTGTTCTGCAAAGCCCACGGCAGGATGCCTTCACGAAATTCGGTAACTTGCTGGCCCTCCTTGATGACAATGGCGTCTTTGCCGATCAGATCGATGCGGCTGATATGGCTGTCGAGGTTGACGCGCACGCAGGGCCAGTTCAGACGAGCCGCAACCTGCTCGATGTGTGTGGACTTGCCGGTGCCATGGTAGCCGGTGACCATCACGCGGCGATTCTTCGCGAAGCCCGCAAGAATGGCCATCGTCGTCGGCCGGTCGAAACGATAATCCGCATCGATATCGGGCACGTGCTCATCAGCCTTGGAATAGGCCGGCACTTCCATGTCGCTATCGATTCCAAAAACCTGCCTGACCGAAACTTTCATGTCTGGCAGGGCGGCACTGTCTTGCATTGCGGCGGTCATTGATCCTCCGTGGCTTCGGAACGCCGAAGCCCCTGGCTTTGTCCGACTCATTACGGTCCGGCTGACGGTGGCGGCAACTTAGCAGACGCTATGGCGGCAAAAAACCCGCCGCGGCCGATTAGCACCATCAATTATTTCAATAAGATAGGTATGGTCAGCCCTGTCCGTAGAGCGGGGCTGGGTTGAGAAGCCGGATATCCGGCCCGGATCAGCCGAATCCCACCGATTTCAGATAGTTATAGGACTGGATGATCTCCACCAGCCGGTCTTCGGTGGATCGGTCGCCGCCGTTGGCGTCCGGGTGGTGGCGCTTTACCAGTTCCTTGAAACGCGTCTTCACCTGCTGCGGGGTCGCGTCGATATCGAGGCCGAGCGTGTCGAGAGCCTTGCGTTCGGCATTGCGGATCGGGCGCGTCTCTGCGCGCGCCCGCTGTTCTGCTCGCACGCCCTCGCCGAATAGCCCGAACGGATCAGCGTGGCTGCCGAATGCGTGGATATCCGGCCGCACGGCTCCCTTGCCGGTTCCCATCTTCCACGTGGGACGATGACCCGTGAGCGCATCTTTCTGATAGGCCATCACCGCAGCGTCGCTCATTCCGGTGAAGAAATTGTAGGACTGGTTGTAGGCACGCGCGTGATCAAGGCAGAACCGCCAATATTCATTTTCGCGCCCACGGCCTTTGGGCGCGCGATGCGCTGCTTTTTCCTTGCAACCATGCCATTCGCAGCCGGGACCGCCTGTCTTCGGACGGCGATCCTTTTCCGGCTTGACGCGAATGCGGTCAAAAAGCGGTGAGTCGAATTTCATGACCGGACATTATGCGCTCTTCCGAGTGACGCCTTCAAGACTTGATTGTACTTCACGCCCATTGACCCACGGGCTGCCCTCTCCTAAGCGGGCAACATGCGGACCGCCGATCTCATCACAAAGAAGTTGACCGAGGCTTTCACGCCACAAAGCCTCAAGGTGCTGGACGAATCTCACCAGCATGAAGGCCATGCCGGGCACCGCCCAGGCGGGCAAACTCATTTCCGTGTCTATATCGTATCGGAAGCATTCAAAGGAAAGACCCGGATCGAACGTCACCGCATGATTAATCAATTGCTTTCAGCTGAGCTGGCGGACGGGGTGCACGCACTCGCTATCCATGCTGCCGCGCCGGGCGAAGGTGGTATTTAGGCTTTGGCCTCCCGTGTCCGCGCCAACGGCTGAATGCGCAAGGCCGTGATGCGGTTGCGTGCACGACGCAAGACTCTGAATCGGAATCCATGGAAAGTGAAGCTCTGTCCCACTTCCGGAATCGAGCGGGCCTCGTGGATGACCAATCCCGCAATCGTGGTTGCCTCCTCGTCCGGTAAATTCCAGTCCATGACGCGATTCAGGTCGCGGATCGGCACTGCACCGTCGACATTGACCGACCCGTCAGGCTGACGCCGGACGCCGGGCATGGCGACATCGTGCTCATCGGTGATGTCGCCGACGATCTCCTCGAGGATATCCTCAAGTGTCACCAGCCCTTCGACTTCACCATATTC